>JAOTWP010000004.1 GCA_029862975.1 Acidobacteriota bacterium | reverse complement strand
ATCGGCTGTTCTCGGCTCTCGTCGAGCTGACGTACCGCTGCAACCTCGACTGCTTCTTCTGCTACAACGACCTCGGCCTGCGCGGCAAGCCGCTGTCGCGGGAGCAGTACTTCGAGCTCTTCGCGGGCTTGCGCGAGCTCGGGGCCTTCAACCTCATCTTGAGTGGCGGCGAGCCGCTCGCCCACCCCGACTTCTTCGCCCTCGGACGCCGGGCTCGCGACCTCGGATTCGTCATCCGGATCAAGTCCAACGGCCACGCCCTGGGGCGGGACACCGCGCTGCGGATCAAGCGCGAGGTCGACCCGTTCGTCGTCGAGGTCAGCCTCCACGGCGCGACGGCGGCGACGCACGACCGGCAGACGCGCGTTCGCGGGAGCTTCGACCGGCTGCTCGCCAACATCGGCGAAGCCCGGCGAGCCGGGCTGAGGCTGCAGATGAACGCGACGTTGACGGGGTGGAACGAACACGAGCTGGAGGCGATGATCGCGCTCGCCAAGGGCCTGGGGATCCGCATGCAGATCGATCCCGAGGTCTCCTTGCGTGACGACGGAGATCGCGAGCCGCTCTCGATTCGTGCTTCGCGGCAGGCGGTGCAGCGGCTGTTCCGGTTGCAGGCCGACGAGGCCGCTCGAGCGGTGGGCGCCGGGCTCGAGGTCGCGCCGGAGGGCGACGGCCTGCTGCCCCACGAGGCGCCGGCGCCGGTGTCCGACGAGCCCGCCTCCCCGTCCGAAAAGCACTGCGCGGCCGGCTCGGCGACCGTCGCCGTCGATCCGTTCGGGTCGGTCTATCCCTGCGTCCAGTGGCGCCGGCCGGTGGGCAGCCTGCACGAGCGCGGGATCGAGCAGATCTGGCTCGAAGCGGCGGGTCTCGACGACGTGAGGCGGACGACCGCGGCGGTGAAGAGGAGGATTCGCGAAGAGGGGGGGGCGGCGGCGATGATGTCGTTCTGCCCCGGCGCCGCGGAGGCTCAGACGGGAAGTCCGCTCGAGCTCTATCCCGCGGCGGCGGCGCGCAAGGGCGTGCGAGCGGAGGCGCTGGCGCAGGCCGGCGACTGCTTGCTGCCGATCGTGGACTAGCTTAGGGTAGGATGTCGTTCTGAACGGGAGAGGCAGATGAAGCGCAGCGATTCCAGTACTCCGCGGGTGTCCGGCACGGAAAAGAAGGTGTATCGCCGTCCGGCGACGCTCTCGCGCGAGCGACTCGAGGCGCTGGCGGTGATCTGCGACACGGGCAAGGTCGATCCGCTGGCCTGCCCCGCGGGGCCGATTCAGTCCTGATCGGGGGCCGGAAACCCCGCCGCGGCCGGCTCAAGCCCCGAGGACGAGCCCCGCTGCGACGAGCTCGCGCAGGTAGGCGCACACGTCCTCGGCCAGGGCGTCCCGCGGCGCGTCGAACTCCTCGAACAGGCGATCGATGATCTCCCCCACGGTGCGGCGGCCGTCGACGAGCTCGAGGATCCTCCCCGCGACCTCGTTGAGGACCAGCGCCTCGGCAGCCTCCTGCCGGATGACGACCGTCTCGTCGTCCACGGCGCGAAAGCGCACGTCGGCGGCGCGCTCGAGCACGGCCCGATCGTCGATCACGCCGTGGCGGCCTCCAGCACCGGCCAGGGGGCGCCGCCAAGGGAGAACTCCAGAACGCCCGTCGGGATCCCGCGGACCAGGGACTCGAGGTTGTCCATGAGGACCGGCAGCCGGTAGGGGTCGCCGTTGACGAAGGGCGCGCAACCGAGGACCGCGGCGACCGCCGCGGCGGTGGAGAGCGGGCGCCAGGAATCGCGAGCCGCCTGCTCGATGCGGGCGAGCGCCGCCACCGGGAACGGCCCGACCCTTTCGTTGGTGGGCCCGAGCTCGCCGGCGAAGGGCATCTTCTCGACGAGGGCTGCGGAGTCGGTCGCCCGCAGCGCGTTGATGTCGTCGCTGAGCACGGCGCGGCCGCTCGCCAGGGCGAGCCGCGCGATGGTCGTCTTGCCCGCGCCGGAGGGCCCGAGAAAGACCCAGGCCACCCCCTCGCTGACGACGCAGGAGCTGTGCAGGATGGCGCCGCCGAGCTCCAGCAGCCGGTACGCCGACAGCACGCGGAAGCAGTTCTCGAAGGCCTCGAGGAACTCGCCGCCCGCGTCGAGTGCGGTCCACAGAGCGGCCGCCAGCCGAGGCTGCCAGCTGATCCGGGCCATCGTCTGGCTGCCGGCCACGTGGACGGACCGCTCGTGGTACTCGAAGTCGAAGCGGTTCGTCCAGCCGCGCCGATCGATCGTGACGAACTCGCTCGGGTCGGCGCGAAAGACGCGGAGCTCGGTGCCGCGTGCGCCGGCCGCTGGACTCGAGCAGCGCTCGCCGTACCGCCTGGCCAGCGCCGCGTGCTGGCCGGCGCTGAGGCCCTCGAGCAGGTAGGGCCCGCCGGGCAGCTCGACGGCCAGCCGCGCCTCGCCGGCGGGCAGGCCGGCGCAGCGGGCGGGGAAGAGCGCCGGCTCCGTCAGGAACTGGTTGCCGAACGCCATGGGCCGAGGGAGCGCCGGAGGGCGACGCGTAGGAGCTGGAGGAGCGAGCGGCAGCGCCGGCTCGCCCCCACCGCCGCCGGGCGGCCGCGGTGGTCGACGACCCGCCCGATGACGGCCCGGCGCGCGACCGGCTCGTCCTCCCGCGAGAGCCCGTCGCCCTTGGCGACGATCGACCAGCCCCGGCGGCCCGGGAAGTAGCCCAGGACCCGATGGACGAGCAGCCGTCCGTCCTCGCGGTGGAAGGCGACGACGTCACCGGGCCAGTAGATCCGTCCGCCACGGACGCGGATCCGGTCGCCGGTCTCGAGGCACGGCCGCATGCAGCCGCCCGCGACGATCATGCTCACGGGCTCGTGGGCGGCGATGTCGCGCAGGATGGCGGCCGTCCGGGCGTCGATTCTCATCGTCGGGCGCGGTGTCAGCTCGAGGCGGGACCCCAGGTGGGCAGCTGCAGCCGCCGGCCGGCCTCGGCTGCATCGAGCGGCAGGGAGAAGAGGAAGCCCTGGACCTCGTCGCACTTGTGCTGACTCAAGAAGTAGAGCTGTTCTTCGAGCTCGACGCCCTCCGCGACGACCGTCATGTTCAAGCCGTGGGCCATGTTGATGGTCGCCGTGATGATCGCCGCGTCGTCGGCGTCGGTCGTGATGCCGCGAGTGAACGACTGATCGATCTTGAGCGTGTTGAGCGGGAACTTCTTGAGGTAGCTCAAGGCGGAGTGCCCGGTCCCGAAGTCGTCGACCGCGAGGCGAATGCCCTGGACCTTGAGCTGGTGGAGGGCGGTCAGCGTCTCGCGCTCGTTGCGGACGACGCTGCTCTCCGTGATCTCGAGCTCGAGGAGTCGGGCGTCGAGGCCGGTGTCGTCGAGAACCCGGGCCACCGAGTTGACGAAGCCACGGCTGCGCAGCTGGCGATGCGAGATGTTGACCGTGACCCGGACGGGCGAGACGGCGGCGCGATTCCAGGCGTGACCCTGCAGGCAGGCCTCCCGCAGGACCCACTCACCGATGTCGACGATGAGGCCGGTCTCCTCGGCCATCGGGATGAACTCCTCGGGATTGCTCGGAGGCTCGCCGTGGCGGCGCCAGCGCAGCAGCGCTTCGAAGCCCACCAAGGTCTGGCGCCGCGCCTGCACGATCGGCTGGTAGACGACCTCGAGCTCGTCGCGCTCCAGCGCCCGGCGCAGCTTGTTCTCGAGGTCGAACTTGCGGCCCACGGAGGCGCTCATCGGATCCGTGTAGAACCTGAACGTGTCGCGCCCGGCCCGCTTCGCCGCGTACATGGCGGTCTCGGCGTTGCGCAGCAGAAGCTCCGCCGTCTCGCCGTCGGCGGGCGCCACCGCCGCTCCGACGCTGGCCGTGATGAAGATCTCCTGCCCCTGCACGACCAGCGGCTCGGCCAGCGCCCGGAGCAGCTTGCGCGCGGCCTGCGCCACGTCCCCGACGCGACCGAGGTCGCCGAGCATCAACGCGAACTCGTCGCCGCCGTAGCGGCCGAGCGCGCGGCCGGCGGTGTTGCCGCCGAGCGAGGCGTCGAGGCGCTTCGCGAACTCCAGCAGGACGCGGTCGCCGAAATCGTGCCCGAGGCTGTCGTTGATCTTCTTGAAGCGATCGATGTCCAGCAGGATGACCGCGACGGTGCGCGCCGCCTGCCGGCCGGAGATGCGCGCCGCGAGGACCCGCCGGAGGGCCTTCCGGTCCGGCAGTCCGGTCAGTTGGTCGACCCGCGGGGCCGAGGTGCCGGCCGCGGCTTCGGTCGCGAGCTGGCGGACCCGATGGGCGAGCAGGGCCGGGTCGGGCTGCAGCCCGATCACGTCGGAGGCGCCGGACGCCAGCGCCAGCTCCACGGCTCCCGCCGCCGCCGGGTCGACGAAGGCCAGGATGGCGACGTCGAGAGGGCGCCCCTCGTCCCTCAGATCACGGCACAGGCCCGCCATGCTCGTGCCGTCGGCGAGTGATTCGAGCAGTACGAGGTCGATCCCGCCGGCCCCGAGCATGGACAGGGCGGCGTCCTTGTCCGTGCAGACGACGATCTCGAGCTCGGGCAGATCCTGCAGCGCGCTCAGCGCCTGGCTCGACTCCTGAGCGGCGCAGACGAGCAGGAGACGGCTGCGCCGCTGGCGCTGCGCGGCGGTCCGCACCGGGGGCGGCGTCTCCGGGGTGCGGGGGCTCACGAGACGCGCTGCCTCTTGGCGCCGCGGCTACGCAGGTCGGTCTGGGCGGGGGTCGGTCGGGAGGTGACGAGCCGGATGCTGCCCTCGGCGCCGAGCAGCTCGGGGCGCTCGTTGATCATGACGAGCAGATCCTCGACCGGGGTCTCCTCGGTGTGCTCCGTTCCGAAGATGCCCGCCCACATGTTGGGGCCATGCCGTTTGGCGACGTAGAGGGCGCGGTCGGCGATGTCGACGACCTCTTCCCAGGCGTAGAGACGGGGGTTGGCGGCCACGAACGGATAGCAGGCGAAGCCGAGAGAGCAGGTCAGCTGCACCGGTTGCGAGGTGCCGATGTCGAAGAGGTGGTCGGCTACGGACTGGCGGATACGCTCCGCGAGCGCCTCGACGTGGGCGCGGGTGGCCTCCCGGGCGACGATCAGGAACTCGTCCCCTCCCCAGCGGATCAGGGTGTCGGAGCTCCTGCACGCCTGGTTGAGGAGATCGCGGATCTGGAAGAGCACGAGGTCCCCGGCCGAGTGTCCGTACTGGTCGTTGATCTCCTTGAAGCCGTCGAGATCGAAGAGGATGAACACGAAGGCCGAGTCCTGCCGCGACTCGTCCGCTTCGCTCGCGAACGAGCGGTCGACGAGGGCGATGTCCTGATCGATCGTCGTGAGCAGGAAGCGGCGGTTGCGCACGCCGGTCAGGGAGTCGGTCACGCTCGCCACCTCGAGCAGCTCGTTGGCGTAGCGCAGCTTCTCGTTCTGGGACGCCAGCTCTCCGGTGCGCCGATGCACCTCGCGCTCGAGGCGTTGGGTGTAGAGCGCCTCGCGGCGCTGCTTGCGGGCCTGCTGGCGGCTGTACGCGACCGCCAGGCCGCAGGCTACCGCCGTGTAGAGGCCGTAGGCCCACCAGGTCGCCCAGGGCGGCGGCAGGACCCTGATGGCCAGGGTCGCGTCGGCGGCGGACCAGACGCCCTCCCGGTTCGCGCCGCGGGCCCTGAAGACGTACCTGCCGGGCGGCAGGTTGGAGTAGTTGACCCGATGATGGCTGCCGAGATCGATCCACCCCTCGTCGAAGCCCTCGAGGAAGTGCTCGTAGCGATTCCCGTCGGGACTGATGAAATCGAGCAGCGAGAACTCGAAGGAGACGAGCGAGTCGCGATGCGAGAAGGTGACCTCCTGGTCGTGGTCGAAGGGCAGGCCGACGCTGCGATTGAGCTTGAGAACGTCGGTGAGGACGATCTGGGGGGCGTACGGCTCGAACGAGATCTCGTCGGGATGGAACGAGGTGACTCCGTAGTTGCTGCCGTAGTGGAGGGTGCCGTCGGCGCTCCTGGCGTAGGCGTTGTAGGTGTAGCCGCCGGGAGGCAGCCCGTGGCTGCGGGTGAGATTGGTGAAGGTGCCGTTGGCGACGTCGAAGCGCGAGATGCCCTGGCCGGTGCTCAGCCACAGATACCCCGTGTCGTCCTCGAGGATCGAGAAGACCTTGCGTCCCGCCAGCCCCTGGGGCTCGCCGTAGTGCTCGAAGGAGACGTTGCCGTCCTCGATGACCGCCCGGTCGAGCCCGCCGTAGGTGCCGAGCCAGATCCGCCCCGCGCGGTCCTCGGTAATGGCGACGACAGTGTCGTCGGCGAGCGACCGATGGTCGTCGGGATCGTGACGGTAGTGCCGGAACGCGCTACGCCCCGGCAGCCGGAGATTCACCCCCGTCGTTCTCGTGCCGACCCACAGCCGGCCGTGCGAGTCCTCCAGCACCGAGCGGACGTGATTCTCGCTCAGGCTGTTCGGGTCGGCCGGATCGTGCTCGAGCGCCTGGAAGGACTCGCGGTCGGGATCCATCAGGTTGAGCCCGCCGTCGAAGGTGCCGACCCACAGCGTTCCGTCGGGTCGCTCGAAGAGCGACAGGACGGTGTTGTTGTTGAGCGCCGTCGGGTCGTCCGGATTCTCCGAGTAGTCCTTGGATCGCCCCGTGGCCCGGTCGAAGCGGCTCAGGCCGCCGCGCAGCGTCCCGATCCAGACCCGGTCGCGGCGGTCGACGAGCAATGACATCGCCGTGGAGTCCTCGACCTCTCTGCTTCGCGCGAGTCCGTGGTGCACGATCCTCCCGCTCGGCAGGCGCTCCGTCAGCCCTCCCTTGTAGGTCCCGACCCACAGTGAGCCGTCCTTGCTCGCCGTGATCGAGGTCACGAGGTTACGGCCCTCGTCGGTGCCGGCGAGCCAGTGCTCGAAGGCGCTCGCGCGGGTGCTCGTCGTCGACACGCCGGAGTCGCTGTCGGCGACCCAGATGACGCCGCTGCGATCGACGGAGAGGGCTTGGACGACGGTGGTGGTGGGGTCGAGCGGACCCTCGAGATTCGTCTGCACCGCCTCGACCGCGGTCGCGCCCTGCGCGAGCATCTTGAGGCCGCTCTCGGTGCCGATCCAGAGGTGCCCCTGGGGATCCTCCGCCAGCGCGGTGACGGCGGTCGGCTCCGGCCGCAGGCCGGAGGCCACTCCGACGGTCCGCAGCTCGCGAGGGGCGCCCTCCTCGACGTGGCTGATCTCCCCGCTTCGGGTGCCGACCCACAGCCGGCCGTCGCGTCCCGTGGCGAGAGCGGTGACCTCGTCGCGGCGCCCGGACAGGGGGACCTTCTCGAACCGGTCGTCGGCGGGGCGGTAGCGCAGGAGATCGCCCTCGGCGGTGCCCAGCCACACGTAGCCGGCTGCGGTGGCGAGCAGTCTCGTGATGGCCGGCTGGGTCGTGGCGGTCGGCTCGATCTCGCCGGCCCGGAAGCTCCTGGCTTTCCGGGTGGCCGCATCGATCCGGACGATCTGGCCCAGGGAGTTGGCGGCCCACACCTGGCCCGCCGGAGCGACCGTGAGGCCCGTCGTGCGCCCCGGCAGCTCGGTGCCGTCTTCGGGGTCGCGCCATGGAGCGAGCACTTGGGATCGCCGCTCCCAGACCATCAGGCCGTTCTGGGTGCCGAGCCAGATGTTGCCCGCGGCGTCGCTCGCCATCGCCGTGAAGTGGTTGTCGGCCAGCGTCTCCAGGAGCACGACGCTGATGCCATCGTAGCGATAGAGGGTTCGCTGCTGAACGAACCAGACGAAACCGTGGGAGTCCTGCAGCAGATGGCGCACCGACACCACGGAGGGCTCTTCGGCGAAAGGCCGCAGGAACCTGTACTGCGGCTGTCCCGCCGGCGCCGGTGCCGCGAGACCGGCGAGCGCGAGAGCCGTCACGAGAATCGGCAACCGTCGCCGACTCCTCGAGAAAGCGGTCATCTGCCCTGGTCTTTCATGGTCAGATCCTCAAGTCTACAGGAGGGCGGGCGCCGTCGCGAGCGGCCCTGCGGTGGTTTCCAGGCCGCTACCGGGCGGGAGGCCGGCGGGCTCTCGCGGCGCCCCGGCTCGAACATCCGCGGCGGGTGGGGTGGTGGGAGCCGCGCCGGGTGCCGGACGGGTTAGGATTGTCGGATGTTCAGCGTCGACACGTACACGGGCCGGCGGCGGCGGCTGGCGGCGGGGATGGACTCGGGGTTGGCGGTGTTTCTCGGCAATGACGAGGCGCCCCTCAACTATCGCGACAACCACTATCCGTTCCGGCAGGACTCGACGTTCCTGTACTACTGGGGCCTCGACGAGGCGAACCTGGCGGCGACGATCGACTTCGACGGCGGCGAGGAGGTCCTCTACGGCCACGAGCCGACGCTCGACGACGTCGTGTGGACGGGGCCGCTCCCGGCGCTCGCGGAGCGCGGGGCGCGGGTGGGGGTGGCGCAGTGCCGCGGCATCGAGCGGCTGGCCGCGGACGTGCACGCCGCCCTCGACGCGGGCCGGCTGGTGCACGTGCTGCCGGCGTACCGTGGCGACACGGCGTTGAAGCTGGCGGCCGTTCTCGGCGTGGGACCGGCCGCCCTGGCGGAGCAGGTCTCGGAGCCGCTGGTGCGCGCGATCATCGCGCAACGCGCGGCCAAGGAGCCGCAGGAGGTGGCGGAGATCGAGAAGGCGGTGGAGGTCTCGTTCCACACCCACACGGCCGCCATGGGGGCCACGCGGCCGGGACTCTACGAGTGGGAGGTGGTGCGCAAGGTCGAGGCGTGCCACGCGCGGCACGGCTCGCCGGTGTCGTTCCCGATCATCTTTTCGGTGCGCGGGGAGGTGCTGCACAATCACGCGCACGGGAACAAGATGGAGGCCGGGCAGCTGGTGGTGCACGACTCCGGCGCCACGTCGCCCCTGGGCTACGCGAGCGACATCACGCGCACCTTCCCGGTCAACGGCACGTTCGACGCACGGCAGCGGGAGATCTACGAGATCGTGCTCGCGGCGCTGGCCGACGCCACGGCCGCGGTCGAGCCGGGAATGCCCTTCCTCGAGGTCTACAAGACGGCGGCGCGCACCCAGATGGCGGGCTTGAAGGAGCTCGGGCTGGTCCGCGGCGACGTTCACGAGGCCGTCGAGCTGGGAGCCCACGCCGCGTTCCTCCAGTGCGGCACCGGGCACATGGTGGGGCTCGACGTGCACGACATGGAGGCGCTGGGCGAAGACCTCGTCGGCTACGACGATACGGTGCGGCGCAGCCCGCTTTTTGGCGTCAGCTACGTGCGCCTCGGGCGGGCGCTCGAGAAGGACTGGGTGGTGGCCGTCGAGCCCGGGATCTACTTCATCCCCGAGCTCATCGACCGCTGGTCGGCCGAGGGGAAGTTCGCGGAGTTCGTCGACTGGGAAGCGGTCAAGGCCTACCGCGGCTTCGGCGGGGTGCGGATCGAGGACAACGTGCTGGTGACGGCGGACGGGCACCGGGTGCTCGGCCGGCCGATCCCCAAGACCGTCGCCGACGTCGAGGCGACGATGGCCGCGGGCGCCGACGGCTCGGGCTGAACGCCCGCAGCGGCCACGGGGCGACGGATCGCCGGGCCGCTCGGGGCCCGATCACCTCCTCTCAGAAGTCGATCGTCCTGCCCAGCCCGAGGAGCGCAGCGCGCTCGAGGACGGCGGCGCCGGCCGCGACGTCCTGGACGGCCAGGCCGACGGACTTGAAGAACGTCAGCTCGCGGTCGCCGCGGCCGGGATCCGCGCCCGCGACGACGGCGCCGAGCTCGGTCCATTGAGCGGGCGCGGTGACGCCGGCGGCGATCGCGTTCAGCAGATCGCCGGGCTCGGCGGCGGCCGAGGCGAGGGAGTCGACGAAGATCCGGGCGCGGCGGACGGTCTCGACGTCGACCTCCTGCATCGCCGGCGTGAAGCTGCCGACGCCGTTGACGTGGGCGCCGGGTTTCAGGTCGGCGCCGGCGAAGACCGGGGTCTTCGAGGTCGTGGCGGTGCAGATCACGTCGGCGTCGACGACGGCGGCGCGCGGTGAGTCGGCGGCTCGCAGGGTGGCGCGGGTGGCTGCCTGCAGGCCGTCGACAAAGGATTCCAGGGAAGACGGAGTGCGGGAGTAGATGCGGATCTCCTCGAGAGCGCGGACGGTGTCGATGGCCATCACCTGCGTACGGGCCTGGGCGCCGGCGCCGAAGACCGCCGCGACCGCGGCGCCGGGCGGAGCGAGGAGGTCGGTGGCGGCGCCGGAGGCGGCGCCCGTGCGCCAGGCGGTCAGGAACGTGCCGTCGACGAGCGCCAGCGGCTCGCCGGTGTCCGGCGACAGGAGAACGACGAGGCCCGGCGTGACCGGGAGGCCCAGCGCGGCGTTGCCGGGAAAGAACGAGACGAGCTTGGCTCCGAGGGCACCGCCCTCGGCGGTACCGCCCTGGCCGGCACGGGCCTCGCCAGCATCGCCCTCGCCCGTGCCGCCACCGATCTGGCCCTCAGCGCGCGGACCGTCCCGCCCGACGCCTTGCCTGGATTCTTTTCCACCGTCTCCTACGGGCAGGCAGGGAGGCTTCACGAGCAGGACGCCGTCCCCGCCTTGCCCGGAGTCCTTTCCGCCCTCTCCCCCCGGCAGGTAGGCCGGCTTCACCAGCAGGACGTTCTCCCCGCCGACCGCCATCACCGTCCTCTGCGGCACGCGCGCCCGGCCGCTCGTGAAGTCGGCGAAGGCCCGCTTCGTCACCTCGACGCACTCGCGCATCGGCAGCGCCGCCGCGACGTCGGCGGCCGAGAAGAGCTGCAGCTTCATCGCAGCAGGAACCCGCGCGGGAACGGGTCGGCCGGGTCGAGGAGGAGCTCGTAGCGGCCGCAGATCGTGGCGCTGCCCTCGACCTCGGGGACGATCGCCGGGTAGGGGCCGCACGAGGTCTCGGCCACGACCCGGCCGCGGAAGGTGCTGCCCAGGAGGCTCTCGACGGTGATGGCCTGGCCCCGCAGCAGGTCGCCGCGGGCGTGGTGGATGGCGAGCCGCGCGCTCACCCCCGTGCCGGTGGGGGAGCGGTCGACCTCGCCGTCGGCGAAGACGCAGACGTTGCGGCTGTGATGGCTGGCGTCCGCGGCCGGGCCGACGAAGACGACGCCGTAGAGGAACCCGAGGTCGGGCGCGAGCGGGTGCTCGATCGCGCGGCCGGCGACGATCGCCCGCTTGATCTCGCGGCCCGCGGCGACGATGTCCGCGAAGCGCTCCGCCGTGCATTGGAGGCCGACCGACGGCGCGCTGACGACGGCGTAGAAGGCTCCTCCGAAGGCGAGGTCGTAGCGCACCCGGCCGTAGGCGGGGACCTCGATCGCGGCGTCGAGCTCGACGACGAAGGAGGGGACGTTGCGGAACGCGACCCGCGCCACCCGGCCGCCTTCGAGCGCGGCGCGCGCGCGCACCGGGCCGGCCGGCGAGTCGATGGCCAGGTCGATGGCCAGGTCGAGGGCCTGCTCCGCGAAGCCGTTGCCCGCGGCCGGCGTCCGCCCAGCCGGCATCCTGGCCAGCATTCCCGTTTCGAGGACCACCGTCGAGATCGCGATGATGCCGTGGCCGCACATGGTGGAAAAGCCCGCGTTGTGCAGGAAGAGGATCCCGAAGTCCGAGCCGGGCGACACCGGCTCGGTGAGAAAGCAGCCGTACATGTCGGCGTGCCCGCGCGGCTCGAGCACGAGCAGCCGGCGCAGCGCGTCGGCGTGCTCCTCGGCCCACCTGCGCTTGGCCAGCATCGTCGCGCCGGGAATGGCGGGATGGCCCTCCACGACCACCCGGAAGGGCTCTCCCCCCGTGTGCGCGTCCACGACGAGAACGCGGCGCCAGGAAGCCGGCGGCTCCCAGCGGCGGGCGGCGTCGAGATCCAAGGGCATCCTGTCCGGATCCTACGTCGCTGGCCGCAGCGCCGCCAGCGCCGAAGGGCACGGTGCGCGCCGTGGAAGGTCGCAAGAAGACTGAAGGTAAGACGACGACCTTCTGCCCTTGGACCCGTCGGCAAGCGCTGGCGGCCGATCACGGTGCTCCGAACCGTACTGCCACCACCCTGCCGTCGCGAAGCCGGTCGACCCGCTGCGCCTCCCGGAGCGGAACAGACCGTGCCGTCCTTATCTGGAGTCTCTTCCCACCCTCCGCACCACGGCCGGCCGTCCAGCTTTCCGGAGGGTCGCCAAGAGACTCCAGGTAGGACGACGACCGTCTGCGCGTAGGCCAATCGGCAAGAGCTGGCGGAGGATCCCGGTGCTCCGGACCCTACTGCCGGCTGCCGTGCCACCGTCGCGAAACCGCCGAGCCAGTCGCGACTCCCGGAGCGGAACAGAAGGTGCCGCTCTTACCAGGAGTCTCTTTCCACCTTCCGCACCACAGCCGGCCGTCCAACTTTGGGCACGCGCCTCCGAGGCCAGCGAGGTGCTACGCGGAGAGCGCTTCCTGGCGGGGGTGGACGTCGTCGAGCTCGACGGCGACGAGCTTGGAGACGCCGCGCTCCTGCATGGTCACGCCGTAGAGGACGGAGGCGGCCTCCATGGTGATCTTGTTGTGGGTGATGATCACGAACTGGGTCTCCGCGGCCATCTTCTGTACCAGCTGGACGAAGCGGACGGTGTTGAGGTCGTCGAGCGGCGCGTCGACCTCGTCGAGGATGCAGAAGGGGGAGGGCTTGGTGCGGAAGAGGCCGAAGAGGAGCGCGATGGCGGTCAGCGCCTTCTCGCCGCCGGACAGGAGCATCAGGTTCTGCAGCCGTTTGCCGGGCGGCCGGGCGACGATCTCGATGCCGCTGTCGAGCGGATCGTCCTCGTCGAGCAAGCGCATCGAGGCCTGGCCGCCGCGGAAGAGCTCCGTGAAGGTCTCCGAGAAGGTGACGTTGACCTCCGCGAAGGTCTTGCGGAATCGCTCGCTCGACTCCGCGTTGAGCTTGCGGATCGTGTCGCGCAGCTTCTCGACCGAGGACGCGACGTCGGCGCGCTGGGTGGAGAGGAACTCGAGCCGCTCGACCTGCTCGGCATGCTCCTCGGCGGCCAGCAGGTTGACGGGGCCGAGGCGCTCGAGCAGCGCCTCGCAGCGCTCGAAGTCCACCTCGATCTCGGGCAGGTTGGGCGGCGCCTCGGCGGGAATGTCGGGCAGGTCCTCGGCGAGCTCCTTGTGGAACTCGGCCTGCAGGTGCTCGGCGTCCTGGCCGTGGGCCGCGCGCTCGACCCGCAGGTCGCCGATCTCGGTGCGCACCTGGTCGCGCTCCTCGCGCAGGACGCCCAGGCGGGCGTCGATCTCCTGCAACGCCGCGCGCCTGGCGTCGAGATCGCGCTGGGCGCCGGCGAGGTCGTCCTGGGAGACGGCGCGCTCCTCGAGGGCCGACTGCAGCTCGCCCTCGGCACGGGCGAGCGCGTCTTCGATCTCGGCCTTGCGGGCCTCGAGGGTCGCGGACTCCTGGTGCCAGCCGGCGATGCGGGCCTCGACCTCGTCGATCTCGGCGGCGATCCTCTCTGCGCCGCGCCGGTGCGACTCGAGGCGTTGCTCGACGAGCCGGTGGCGGCCGCGGCGGTCGGCGCCGGCGGTGCTCGTCTCCTCGCGCTGCCGCCGCGCCTCGCCCGCCTCCCGCTGCAGCGCGTCGAAGCTCTGCTCGAGCTCCTCGTGGCGGGTCTCGGCGCGGGTGAACTCGAGCTGCAGGCTCCTGCGCCGCTCGGCGATGATCTCGATCTCGCGCTCGGTCTCGGCAACCTCGGTCTCGAGAGTCTCGCGCTCGACGGCGAGACGGCGCTCGCGCGCCGCCAGGTCCTGGCCCCGCGCCTCGAGCACGGCGATCCGCTCCCGGGACGCGGCGAGGCTCTCCTCGAGGGGGACGAGGCTCTCGCGGCAGTCGCGGGCCTGGCCGGCGAGCTCGTCGATCTCCCGCGCCGTGGCCGTCAGCCGCTCGCCGAGCGGCGGGATGCGCTCCTCGAGGCTCGCCACCTCCTCCTCCGACGCCAGGAGGCCCGGGCGGGCGCCGTCGGCGGCGACGTGGAGGACCCCCGCCTCCGCCCACAGCCCCTCGCGGGCGAGGAAGGCGGCGCCGGGATGGGCGCGGGCCAGCCGCTCGGCGTCGGCGGCGCTCTCGACGAGATAGGCGGGCGGCAGCGCCGCGGCCAGCTCGGCAGGCAGCGCCAGGGCCGCGCCGAGCGGCGAGAGGACGGCCGCGTCGGCGAGGGGCGCAGCGGGAGCCGGCGCGGCGAGCGAGCGGATCAGGCGCCCGCCGGCGCCGTCGTCGCGCAGGAAGCGGGCGAGCCGCAGGCCGTCCTCGTCGCTCGGCAGGATCGCGGCGTCGGCGAGCTCGCCGAGGAAGAGGTCGAGACTGCGCGCCCAGCCCTCGGGCACCCGCAGCCGTTCCGAGAGCAGCGTCACGCGGGGCAGGCCGGCCGCGGCCAGGGTCTCGGCGAGCCGGCGCCGGCGCTCGTGGCGCGCCGCGACGAGCTCGGCCAGAAGCTCCCGCCGCTGCTCCAGGGCGACGAGCTCGTCCTTGAGCTCGTGGCGCCGCTCGCGCCGGCTCTCCGTGGCCTCCTCGAGGCTCGCGAGGCGGGCTCGCCCTACGGCCAGGCCCCGGCCGTGCTCGCCGGCCTCGGCGCCGGCCGCCGCGAGGTGCTCGGCGGCCTGGGCGGCGGCGCGCCGGGCTTCCGCCGCCTGCTTCGCGTTCTCGGCGAGCGCCGAGCGCAGGTGGGAGAGCCGCAGCTCCCCCTTCTCGCTCTCCACCTGCTCGCGATGCAGGCGGTTGCGCAGGTCGTTGACCGCGCTCAAGGACGTCAGGAGGCTGCCGCGGGTGGACTCGAGGCGGGCCTCGGCCTCGCTCACCAGCTGGGCGACGTCGGTGATCCGGCTCTCGCCGTGGCTGAGCTCGCTGGCCGCCGCCGCGAGCTCCGCCGCGAGCTCGCGCTCGCGGTCGCCGAGGACGGCCAGCTCGTTGCGCAGCTCGGCCTGGCGGGCTCGCTGGTTCTCGATCAGGCCGCGGCTGGCGGCGATCCGCTCGGTCACCTCCTGGCGCCGTTGGCGGGCCCCCTTGACGAACTCCTGCTTGCCCTCGATGCGAGCCGCCAGGTCGGAGTCGCGGCGGTGCCGCTCCGCCAGCCGGCGGGTGAGGCCCTCCTCGTCGCGCCGCCGCTCGGCCAGCTCCGCCTCGTCGCGATGCAGGTCCGCGGAGAGCTCGGCCTCGCGGTCGACCCGGCTCGCGATCTCCCGCTTGAGCCGCACGAGCTCGCCGTGAACCCGCGACCAGCGCCCCAGGAGCACGGCGCGGAGCAGCTCCGCGCGCCGGCTCTGGGCCTCGCGGTAGCGCCGCGCGGCGGCCGCCTGGCGCTTGAGAGAGCGCACGGCGCGCCCGACCTCGGAGAGGATGTCGTCGAGCCGGGCGAGGTTGCCGCGCGCCTCTTCGAGCTTGACCTCGGCGATGCGCCGGCGGTCCTTGTAGCGGGTGATGCCCGCCGCCTCCTCCAGGAGCTTGCGGCGCTCCTGCGGCTTGCCGGAGAGGATCATGCCGATCTGGCCCTGCTCGATCATCGAGTAGCCGCGCAGGCCGAGCCCGGTGTCCATGAGCAGGCTGCGGATGTCCTTGAGGCGGCTCGGCTTGCCGTTGACGAAGTAACGGCCCTCGCCGGCGCGGAAGACCTGGCGGGTGATCGCCAGCCGGCCGTCGTCCGCGCCTTCGAATCCCGGATCCGTCGTCATGTCGAGCCGGACCTCGGCCATCCCGAGCGCCTTGCGGCCCTCGGAGCCGGCGAAGATGACGTCCTCCATCTTGCCGCCGCGCAGGCTCTTGGCGCTGCGCTCTCCGAGGCCCCAGATGACGGCGTCGGCGATGTTGCTTTTGCCGCAGCCGTTGGGTCCGACGATGGCGGTCAGCCCGCCGGCGAACTCGACGGTCGTGTCGTCCGGGAAGGACTTGAAGCCGGAGAGCTGGACGCGTTGGATCTTGAGCATGGACGGCGCCGGGCGAGCCGCTGGGCGGCGTGGAACGGGGCTCGAATTCGCCGGGGAGGATAGCAGATCTTGTAGCCCCCCGCGCGTGGGATACAACATCTTGTAGCCCGGCGCGCGGCAGCGCAACCCGGGAGCGCGATTGACAGCGCTGCTGGCGGGACGTACCATGCCGCCGGTTGCTGAGGGCACTGTGGCGGACCGGCGCACGATTCTCGACGCGGAGCAGATGCAGCGCGTCGTTCGCCGGATGGCGGGGGAGATCGTCGACCGCAACGGCGGGGTCGAGGACCTGATGTTCATCGGCATCCGCACCCGCGGCGTGCCCCTGGCCGAGTCCCTGGCCCGCGAGATCCGCGAGATGGAGGGCGCGGACATCCCCCGCGGCGTGCTCGACATCAACCTCTATCGCGACGACCTGTCGACCGTCGCCCGTTATCCGGTGGTCAAGGAGACCCGGCTGCCGGGCACGCTCGACGACCGGATCGTCGTGCTCTGCGACGACGTGCTCTTCACCGGCCGCACCATCCGCGCGGCTCTCGACGCCCTGGTCGACTACGGGCGGCCGCGCTCGGTGCGCCTGGCGGTGCTCATCGACCGCGGCCTGCGGGAGCTGCCGATCCAGCCCGACATCGTCGGGCGGACGGTGGAGACCGCGCGCGACGAGCTCGTCGAGGTCCGCTTCGCCCAGACCGACGGCGAAGACGGCGTCGAGGTCATCCCCCACGACGGCTCGGCGGCCGGGCCGGCCGCGGGCGCGGCGGAGGGGGATTGACGGCCGACGCCCAGTGGTCGCGCAAGGACCTGCTCGGCATCGCGGATCTGTCGGCCGGGGAGATCGGCGCGATCCTCGACACCGCCGAGAGCTTCCGCGAGGTATCAGCGCGGCCCATCAAGAAGGTCCCGACGCTGCGCGGCAAGACGGTCGTCAACCTGTTCTTCGAGCCGTCGACCCGCACCCGGTCGAGCTTCGAGATCGCCCAGAAGAGGCTATCGGCCGACAACATCAACTTCTCGATCTCCGACTCGGCCCTCTCGAAGGGCGAGTCGCTCGTCGACACGGCGCTCAACCTGCAGGCCATGCAGCCCGACCTCATCGTCATCCGCCACGCCCACGCGGGCGCGCCGCAGATGCTGGCGCGGCGGCTCCAGGCAGGCGTGATCAACGCCGGCGACGGCGCCCACGAGCATCCGACCCAGGCGCTCCTCGACGCCCTCACGATCCGGCAGCACAAGGGCACGCTGGCCGGGCTCAAGGTGGCCATCGTCGGCGACATCGAGCACAGCCGCGTCGTGCGCTCCAACATCCACCTGCTGACCCGCATGGGCTCGGAGGTCACCGTCGCCGGCCCGCGGACGATGATGCCGGTGGGGATGGACAAGCTGGGCGCCAGGGTGGCGTACGACCTCGAGGAGGCGATCGCCGGCGCCGACGTGATCATGATGCTGCGCATCCAGCTCGAGCGGCAGACGCGGATGCTGTTCCCGTCCATCCGCGAGTACTTCCTGCTCTTCGGACTGACGCTGGCCCGCCTCGCGGCGGCGCGCGAAGACGCCATCATCCTGCATCCGGGACCGATGAACCGGGGGGTGGAGATCGCCAGCGAGGTCGCTGACGGGGAGCGCTCGGTCATCCTGGAGCAGGTCGCCAACGGCGTGGCCGTGCGCATGGCGGTGATGTACCTGCTCTCGGGCGCCCAGCGGGGGGCCGCGTGAGGCTGCTCGTCCGCGGCGGGCGGCTGGTCGATCCGACCCAGGACCTCGACGGGCCCTTCGATCTGCTCGTCGAGGACGGCGTCGTGGCGGCGATCGACGGGCGGATCGACGCCGCCGGCGCGACGGTGCGCGACGCCGACGGCCTCGTCGTCACGCCCGGCTGGATCGACATGCACGTCCATCTGCGCGAGCCGGGACAGGAGTACAAGGAGACGGTGAAGAGCGGCACCCTGGCCGCCGCCGCCGGCGGCTTCACGGCCGTGGCCTGCATGGCCAACACCGTGCCCGTCAACGACAACCCGTCCGTCACCGAGCACATCCTCAAGGAGGCGGCGCGCCACGGCTTCGCGCGCGTCTACCCGATCGGCGCCGCCAGCAAGGGGCAGCGTGGCGAGGAGCTCGCCGAGATCGGAGAGATGGTGGCGGCGGGCGTCGTGGCGGTCTCCGACGACGGCTATCCGGTGGCCAACCCGGCGCTCATGCGGCGGGTGCTCGAGTACGCCCGGCACTTCGACGTGCCGGTCATCCAGCACGCCCAGGACCTCGAGCTGACGGCCGGGGGCGTGATGCACGAGGGCGAATGGTCGACGCGGCTCGGGCTGCCGGGGTGGCCCGGGGCGGGCGAGGACATCATCGTGGCCCGCGACGTGCTGCTCGCTGAGGACTACGGTGGGCGCTATCACGTCGCCCACCTGTCGACCGCCCGCGCCCTCGGTCTCGTCCGCCGCGCCAAGGAGCAGGGGCTCGCCGTCACCTGCGAGGTCACCCCCCACCACCTTCTCCTGACGGACGAGCTGATCGCCACCTCGGAGTTCTCGCCGAACGCCAAGATGAACCCGCCGCTGCGCGGCGAGAGCGACCGCCGCGCCCTGCTCGCGGGGCTGGCCGACGGCACCGTCGACGCCATCGCCAGCGACCACGCCCCCCATCACCCGGACGAAAAGGACGTCGAGTTCTCGCTGGCGCCGTTCGGCGTCATCGGCCTCGAGACCAACCTCGGCCTGTGCTACGACCGCCTCGTGCGCTCCGGGATCCTCACCCTGCCGCGGCTCGTCGAGCTCTTCTCGAGCGGTCCGGCGCGGCTGCTCGGCGTGCCCGGCGGCACGTTGCGGGTGGGCGCGGTGGCCGACGTGACGCTCTTCGACCCCGACGCCGAGCTCACGGTCGAGCCCGCCGCCTTCCGCAGCAAGTCGCGCAATACGCCCTTTGCGGGCTGGACCGTGCGCGGGCGGGCGGTGGGGACGATCGTCGGCGGCCGGCCGGTCGAGCTGCCGGCGGGGTGAGCGGCCGCCGGCGGCGCCGGCGCGCGGCGGCGATCCTAGGTCACGCCATGAGCCCTTCCCTGATCGACACCGCGATCGCCGCCGCCCGCGCCGGCGCCGCGGAGCTGCTGTCCCGCTTCCGCACCGGCGACCTCGGCGCGCGCCTGAAGGCGCCCCACGATCTCGTCTCGGAGGCCGACGAGGCCAGCGAGCGCGCCATCCTCGGCGAGATCGCGAGGCGTTTCCCGAGCCATCCCATCCTCTCCGAGGAGAAGGGCGTCGTGGGTGGCGGCGACGCGCGGCACCTGTGGATCGTCGACCCGCTCGACGGCACGGCCAACTTCCTCCAGGGCTTGCCCGTCTGGGGCGTGTCCGTGGCCTGCGCGCGCGACGGCGAGGTGGTCGCCGGCGCCATCCTCGACCCCACGAGCGGCCAGCTGTTCGCGGCCGAGCGGGGGGCGGGGGCGGTCTGGGACGGGCGGCCGCTCGCGGTCTCGAGCCGCCCCGGCCTCGACGGCGCCTTCGTGGCGACCGGCTATCCCTTCAAGGCGCGGGCCGCCCTCGACCGCTACCTCGCCGCGTTCCGGGACGTGTTCCTGCGCGCCCGCGCCATCCGGCGCTGCGGCGCGGCCGTCCTCGACCTCGCCTACACGGCGGCCGGGGTGTACGACGGCTTCTTCGAGTTCCGGCTGTCGGCGTGGGATCTGGCGGCCGGCGTCCTGATGATCGAAGAGGCGGGGGGGCGGGCGACCGATCTCGACGGCGGCGGCCGGTTCCTGCTGAGCGGCAATCTGGTCGCCGGAAATCCGGCGGTTCAAGCCGAACTGCGCTCGCTCGTCGCCGCCCACGCCGACGAGCGCCTGCTCGAGGAATTGGTGCCCGGCACTGCACCGGCCGGCCTCGACATGCTAGGGTTTCGCTTTGGCCATGGCAAATAGCGCCCGCAAGCCCGCCGAGGGCACCGTGCTGGAGATCCAGATCCATCCCAGCGACATCCGTCGCCGGGTCTGGTATTTCTTCCTCACCCGGCGCCAGATCCGGTGGGCGGCGGCAGTGGCGGCGGCGGTGGTCCTCTTCCTGGGGCTCAACGCGGTGCTGGCGCCGCAGGTCGTCGGCAACCTGCTCAGCCGCAGCCGTTACGAGTCGCTGGTGGCGGAGCGCGCCCGCCACGGCGAGCGGCTGCAGGACCTGACGGCGCAGATGGCGGCGCTCGACGGCGCCAGCGAAGAGCTCCACCTCAAGATGAACCGCATCTATACGACGTACGGGCTGCGCAACGACGAGACCTCGGCCGGGCAGGGCTATCCGATCGCGCCGCGCAGCGTCCCGGAGTCGATCTACGCCGGCGCCATCCGCCGGGGCAGCACCCTGGAGGCGAAGATCAGCGAGCAGCTCCGCGTCCTCGGCAGCTTCATCGACGAGATCCAGTCCTTCGAGAGCGCCCACGGCGACCAGGTGCTGACGACCCCTTCGGTCAGCCCCCTGAACCGCGACGAGTTCGTGCTCACGAGTCCCTTCGGCAACCGCCGCAGCCCCTTCACGAAGGAGCGCGACTTCCATCCGGGCCTCGATCTCGCCGCCTCGACCGGCACCGAGATCCACGCGCCGGCCGCCGGGGTCGTCGTGTTCGCGGGCCGTTACCCCTTGCGGCAGAGCGTCTCGTGGTGGCGCTACGGCAACCTCGTGGCCCTGCGCAACGGCGAGCGCTTCATCACCCTCTTCGGCCACTGCGAGGAGGTCCTCGTCAAGAGCGGCCAGAGGGTGGCGCAAGGGGACGTCATCGCCACCGTCGGCAACACCGGCTGGAGCACCAACCCCCATCTCCACTACGAGGTGCGGGTCCTCGGGGAGGACGGCGAGTTCACCCCCGTCGATCCCCGAATCTACATCCTGGATCATCGCTGGCGCGACGAGGAGCAGCTCCTCGTCCGCGCTAGAATGGCGCCGGACCTGAGAGACTACGAGCCGCTGCCGCGGTTGATCGGGCGCTAGCCTGCGCCTCCTCGACTGGCAGCCACAGGAGATGACCATGCCCGGCGAAGCACCGACGATGATCATTCCGCAAGGCGCGGACATCCAGGTCGACATCCACGGGCAGCTGTCGATCTCGACGCCGGGGAATCTCGTCATCCAGAACTCCGGGAACTACCGCAAGCTCGAGTCCCTCAACGGCTCGATCCGGATCGAGCCCATGGCGGAGGTCGAAGCCGTCGAGGTGCGCTGCGCGAGCACGTGCTACGTCGAGGGGACGTTGACCGCCTGGCGAGTCGAGGCCGAGGCCATCCACCTCGAGGACTCGGCCCAGGCCAACATCGTGCTGCAGGAGACCCGGCGGCTGGACATCGGCAAGGACGCGCGCCTCGTCGGCAACTTCGCCAACGAAAAGGAGCTCTTCCTCCTGCTCTCGCGCTTCGCCCGCCAGCTGCGCGCGCTGCCGCTCTTCGGCGAGCTGGGCACGAGCGAGACGCCCAAGGAGCTGCCGCCCGACGCCTCGCCGAAGGCCCTCGCCGAGACCTTGCGGGAGCTCGACGACCTGAGCCCCGAGCGGCTCGGCGCCATCCAGGACGCCGAGGTGCCGGCCGCCGCCGAGACGACCGCCGCGCGCTCGGGAGGGGGAGAATCCGAAGAAGAGGACCACTCCTCGGACCCCCTCTTCTTTGCCCTCGTGCTCCTGGAGCGCGAGTTCACCCGCGCCGCCTACGGCCCCACCTCGCAGCGCGCGATCGAGCAGGTGATCCGCCTCCTCCAGGAGGGCGACCACGACACCCTGCGGTCGACCTATCGCAGCCTCTTCAACCGCGTGGTGGAGCCCGGCCAGGACGTGCGCCGGGCCTACGAGCTCATCGACGAGCGCTTCCACGGCGAATAGCGCGCAGCGCCTCCGGAGACGACGGCGGGGAGCGCCGCGGGGCCGAGCGCGCCGGGAGCGCCGGCCTGCCTGCCCCGGGCCCCAGGCTCCAGGCTCCAGGCTCCAGGCTACGGGCTACGGGCTACAAGGAGGTGACGCGCACGACCTCTTCGAAGCTCGTGATGCCCTCGGCCAGCTTCCGCAGGGCGCTCTGGCGCAGCGTGCGCATGCCGGCGTTGACGGCGTCGCGCTTGATCTGCGAGGAATCGGCGCGGGCGAGGACGAGCGGCTTGACCGCGTCGTCGATGGGCAGGACCTCGAAGACGGCGGTGCGGCCGAGAAAGCCGGTGCCGCGGCACTCGAAGCAGCCCTCGCCGACCCTCACCTTGACCCGTTTTCCCGGCGGCACGGAGAGCCGTAGCGCCTGGACCTCGGTCGCGGTCAAGTGGGAATCCTGGGTGCAGTGCGGGCAGACCCGGCGCACGAGGCGCTGGGCGACGGCGCCGATCAGGGTGGAGCTGACGAGGTAGGGCTCGATCCCCAGGTCGCTCAGGCGGGTGATCGCCGACGGGGCGTCGTTCGTGTGCAGGGTGGAGAAGACCAGGTGGCCGGTGAGCGCCGCCTGGACGGCGTACTCCGCGGTCTCGGTGTCGCGCACCTCGCCGACCATGATGATGTCGGGGTCCTGGCGCAGGACGTGGCGCAGGGCCGTGGCGAACGTCATGCCCGCCTTGGCGTTGACGGCGACCTGGTTGAAGTCCTCGTAGACCATCTCGATCGGGTCTTCGATCGTCGTGATGTTGAGCTCGCGGCCGGCGATCTGCTTGAGCGCGGAGTAGAGCGTCGTCGTCTTGCCCGAGCCCGTGGGGCCGGTGAGCAGCACGATGCCGTGCGGCCGGGTGATGAAGTCGTTGAAGAGATCGAGCTCGTCCGGGTAGAAGCCGATCTCGCCGAGATCCTGCATCAAGAGAGCGGGATCGAAGATGCGGATCACCATCTTCTCGCCGAAGCCCACCGGCAGGGTGGAGACCCTGAGCTCGACCTCCTCGCCGGCGCGGCTGGTCTTGACCCGGCCGTCCTGCGGCTTGCGCTTTTCGGCGATGTCCATCCGCGCCAGGGTCTTGAGGCGGCTGACGACGGCCCGGTGCACGAGCTTGGGCATCGTCTGGATGTCGTGGAGAACGCCGTCGATGCGGAAGCGGATGAGGCTGAAGTCGCGCTTCGGCTCGATGTGGATGTCGCTCGCCCTGGTGTCGTAGGCGTGCTGCAGCATGAACTCGACGGCGTTGACGACGTGCTGGTCGCTGGACTCGATCTCTTTCGAGTCCTTGAGCCTGACGAGGGCCTCGAGATTGCCGAGGTCGATGCCGCTCGCGAGGTCCTTCTCGGCGCGCTTGACCGAGTGGCGCAGACCGTAGAACTCGGTGATCGCGCGCAGCACGTCCGGCTCCGAGGCGACGACGAGCTCGATCTCGCGCTCGGCGATGCGGCGGAACGAGTCGATGCCCTCGATGTCGTTGGGGTCGGCGCAGGCGACGCGCAGCTTGCCGTTGCGCATCTCGAGCGGGATCATGCGGTGGCGCCTGGCGAACGGGCGCGACATCTTGGACTCGATGAGGTCGGCGTCGAGGTCGAGGGGGTCGATGCGGACGAACTCGAGCCCCGTCTCGCGAGCGATCGCCCGCGCGATCTCGAACTCCCGCAGCGGCTTGCCGGGGCTCTCGACGCTGGGGAAGTTGCAGCGCTCGATGAGCTCGTAGGACAGCGCCCGTTGCTCGAAGGCGCGCGGGTTGCGGGCTCGCTTGGGCAGCAGGCGCGCCTCCTTGTGCACTTCGGAGGCCTGGTCTTCCGTCAGCACCTCCTGGCGCACGAGGATCGCGGCGATGGTCTCGGGTGAGAGGCTCATTCTCGGTCTTCCGGACGCCCGCCGCCGGCGCCGGGCGGCATCCCGGGCGGGGGCGGAAAGTCTAGCATTCGTCGGTAGTTGGGGGGATTCCGGTTTCCCCTTACAATCGCCGCCCATGGACCTATCCCTGCTCCCGATGCTGATGGCGGCGTCCGTCGGCGCCCTCTACGCCACCTTCGACCTGCTGCGCAAGCGGCTGACCCTGTCGATGCCCCCGGCGGCGCTCCTCGTGTGGCTGGCGCTCGCCCAGGTACCGCTGTTCGTCGCCATGGTCGCCGGCGGCGAGGGCTTCGCGATCGGTCCCGGCTACTGGGCGCCGGGCCTGGCGTCCATCGCGCTCAACATCGTCGCCAACGTGGCCTTCCTGCGCGCCCTCGAGATCGCCTCGCTGGGGGTCACCGTGCCGCTCCTGTCGCTGACCCCGGTGTTCGCCACCCTGCTGTCGATCCAGCTGCTCGGCGAGCTGCCGTCCGCCGTGCAGATGGCCGGCATCGTCATCGCCGTCGTCGGCGCCTTCGCCCTCAACTTCGACCCCGGCGAGGGCGCGACGCCGGCCGGGGTCTGGCGCTCGCTGGTGCGCGAGAAGGGCAGCCTGCTGATGATCCTCGTGGCCCTGTGCTGGTCGGTGACGCCGGCCTTCGACAAGCTCGCCGTCGGCGCGTCCGGCGTCTACACCCACGGCACGCTGCTCAACGCCGGCGTCGGCCTCGGCGCGCTGGCCTGGCTCCTGGTCCGCGGCGAAGCCGGGACGCTGCGGCCCCGGCATTTCGTCGGCGGCACGGTCGCGGCCTCGGCCGTCGTCGGCTTCGCCGCCCTCGTGCTCCTGCTCAAGGCCTACGGCCTCGCCTGGGTCGGCGTCGTCGAGACCATCCGCCGGGCCGTCAACTCCGCCCTGGCGCTGGTCTTCGGCCGCTGGCTCTTCGGCGAGACGATCCGCCCCGCCCAGATCGTCGCCGTCGTGCTGATGAGCCTGGGCGTGGCGCTGGTGTTCTTCTAGCAGGCGAGCTTCCCGCCCGGCGACGGCGGCACGAATCGCCAGGCACTCTCGTTCGACCGGGCAGCGGGTCGAGTCCCGGCTTGACAAGCCTGGGTGCTCCTCGTATCGTGAAATCGAGTGATTGATCCATCAATCGTTTTGCGAGGGTCTTTCGATGCCCAGGACGCTCACCGCCACCTCCGCTCGGGTCCGCTTCGGCGAGTTGCTTCGTGACGTCGCCGACCGCGGCGAGACGGTCTTCGTGGAGCGCAACGGCAAGCCGCAGGCGGTGGTCATGCCGCTCGCCGAGTATCGACGGCTGCGGCGGCTCGAGGAGAGTGGCGGGAGCTGGGAGGCGCTGCTCGACGAGACCATCGCGGAGATCGATCGCGACCTCGAGGGCCGCACCCTGCCGCCGGCCGACGAGGTGATCCGCGCGATGCGCGAGGATCGAGATGCCGACCTCGGCGGTCTGCGTTGACGCTTCCCTGGTCGTCGGGCTGGTCGCCCATCCCCGCCGCGACCGGCTGCGCGCCCTGTGGCGGGAGTGGCAGCGACGGCGGCTGCGGATCGCGGCGCCGACGCTCCTCCTGTTCGAGGTGACCAACGCCATCTATCGATACGAGCGGCAGTCGCTCCTGCAGGCATCCTCGGCGGACCGGTTCCTGCGCCTGGCTTGCGCTCTGCCGCTCGAGCTCCTCGACCCGGCGGAGCTCCACCAGGAGGCGATCCGCTTCAGCCGCCGCTTCTCTTTACCGGCCGCCTACGACGCCCACTATCTGGCCCTGGCCGACCACCTCGGCGCAGAGTTCTGGACGGCCGATCGACGTCTCGTCCGAGCTCTGGCCGGCCGCCTCGACTGGGTCCACCCGGCCGTCGAGCCCGCGCCGGCGGATGCACTCGCGCCGCCACCGGCGGCGCCGTAGCGGCAAATCGCAAGGATGAGAGCGTCCGCCGGAGCGGCGGAGGCGCCAGCCGGCAGGTCGAGCCCCCGCAGCCCTAACCGGAATCCCGCCCGCCGGGCCATTCGGCCTGCAGGGCGCGGGTGGCGGTCCAGTGAGCCTGGAGCTCGGTCATCGAGTCGCCGCCGAGCTTCTCGAGCAGGGCGTCGGCGAGCACCAGGGCGACCATCGCCTCGGCGATCACCCCGGCGGCGGGCAGCGCGGTGACGTCGCTGCGCTCGTACTGCGATTCGCGGGGCTCGAGGGTGTCGAGGTCGACGGAGGGCAGGCCGCGCCGCAGGGTGGAGATCGGCTTCTTGTAGGCCGTCACGACGACGTCCTCGCCGTTGGTGACGCCGCCCTCGAGGCCGCCGGCGTGGTTGCTCGGGCGGGAGAAGCCGCCCTTCGGGTCGAGCGCGATGGGATCGTGGGCGGCGCTGCCGAAGCCGGCGCTGGCGGCGAGAGCGTCGCCGATCTCGACGGCCTTGACCGCCGGGACGGACATGACGGCGCGGGCCAGCCGCCCGTCGAGCTTCTCGTCCCAGTGGGTGTGCGAGCCGAGGCCCGGCGGCACGTGGTGGGCGACGACGGTGACCGCCCCCCCCAGCGTGTCGCCGGACTTCATCGCCTCGTCGACGAGGGCGATCATGGCGGGCTCGAGGGCGGGGTCGATCGCCCGCAGCGGAGAGGCGTCGTCCATGCCCGTCAGGTCCTCCCAGGCCGGCGGCGGCGCCCCCGCGCCGACCGGCCCGAGCGAGCGCACTCCGCTGCCGATCTCGATGCCGAAGGCCGCGAGCAGCATGCGGGCGAAGGCGCCGGCCGCCACCCGGGCGGCCGTCTCGCGGGCCGAGGCGCGCTCCAGGACGTCGCGCAGGTCGCGGCGCAGGTACTTGAGGCCGCCGGCGAGATCGGCGTGGCCGGGGCGCGGCGCGCGCAGCCGGCGCAGCTCGGCGCGCTTCTCGTCCAGGGCCTCGGGGCCCATGACGCCGCGCCAGTTGGCATAGTCACGGTTCTCGATCCACAGGCCGATGGGGGAGCCCAGGGTCTCGCCGCCGCGCACGCCGGCGCGGATCTCCACGCGGTCCGACTCGATCTGCATCCGGTGGCCGCGACCGTAGCCGTGCATCCGCCGCCGCATCTGGAGGTCGAGCTCGGCGCGGTCGACCCGCAGGCCCGCCGGCATCCCGGCGAGCGTCGCGTGGAGGCCCGGGCCGTGGCTCTCGCCGGCGGTCGTGAGGCGAAGGCGTCTCATCGAGGCGCAGGATACCGGAGTCGAGTCCGCGCCGGGTGCGGAAGTCCATGGACGGCAGGGGGGCTTCCGCGTAGGCTCGGCCGACGGTGGACGGCTCGGATCACGACACGATCGACCTCCTGGAAGAGGTCGGCGACATCGACGCGGCAGTGGCCGCTGAACCCCTCGGCGGCCCTCCGCGGGGACGCCGCGCCGGGGTGGTGGAGCTCTTTCTCGTCACCCTGGCCAACGCGGTGTGGGCGGTGGTGGGGCTCGTGCTCTGGCTGCCGCAGGCGGTTCGGGCGGTGCTCGGCGCGGTGCTGCGGGTGGTCCACTCGGCCCTCACGCACCAACGGTCCGACCGCGCGGTGTCGGGAATCAAGCAGGTGAGCCGGCTGTACGTGGAGCGGTTCCTGCGGCGACAGAGCGAGCCTGTGCTCGTCGGCCGCCGCCATGAGCTGCGCCCGTTCCGGGCGGTCGCCGAGACCGCTTGGGTCGCCGGCTTCTACCTGCTGCTGTTGCGCTGGCTGGCGCCGGCGGTCTTCGAGCCGGTGTGGCGGCGCGTCGTCGGGTGGGCGAGCCTGGCCCGCGCCGGCGTCGAGGCCGTCGGGGGCTGGCTGCAAGGCCTGACGGCGCGGGCTACGGCGGCCCTGGATGCGGCCGCGCTCGGGATCGGCGGAGCCCTCCTCGGAGCCCTCCTCGTGGGGGCCCTGGTCGGGTTCTGGCTCGGCCGCCGCTGGCGCCGGCCCCGGAGCTAGGCCGGAAACGCGGTGCGCAGCGGCCGGTTCGGGCGGCTGCCGCGCAGCACGTCCACCGCTTCGCCCAGGCCGTCGAGGGTGAGCGGGAACATCGGGAAGACCCGCCGGACGAGATCGATCGTGGTGGCGTGCCAGATGCGCGCCGGCTCGGGGTTGAGCCAGACCGACTGCGGGCAGCGCTGGCGCAGTCGAGAGAGCCAGGCGAGGCCGCTCTCCTCGTTGCGGTGCGCGTAGTCGATGGCGCCGCCCGGGCTCGTGAGCTCGTACGGGCTCATCCAGGCGTCGCCGACGAGGATCGCGCTCCAGGTCGAGTCGATCTCCCTCAGCAGCTCGGTGGTCGGCGCGCCGCGCCACTGCGCGATGTCGGTGTAGAGCCGTTCGTAGACGCAGTTGTGGAAGAAGCGGTACTCGAAGCGCTTGAAGTGCCGCGCCTTGTCGGCGGCGCTGAACAGCCGCTCGCAGAGCCGCGCGTGGGGGTCCATCGAGCCGCCGACGTCGATCAACAGGAGGAGCTTGACGTGGTTGCGCCGCTCCGGCGCGAAGACGAGGTCGATCTCGCCGGCGTTGCGGGCGGCGGTGTCGATGGTGGCCTCGAGATCGAGCACCTCGGGCGCGCCGCGGCGCTCCAACCGGCGCAGGCGGCGCAGCGCGAGGCCGATCTGGCGGGTGTCGAGCACGCGGTCGGCGCGCAGGTTGCGGAAGCGCCGGGCGCCGGCGATCTGCACCGCGGAGCGGCCGCCGCCGGCCCCGCCGACGCGCACCCCGGCCGGGTGGGCCCCGCCGCGCCCGAAGGGCGAGGCGCCGCCCGTGCCGATCCACTTCTCGCCGCCGTCGTGGCGCTCTTTCTGCTCGCGCAGCCGCTCCTCGAAGAGCCGCCGCAGCTCCTCGAGATCCGGGGCCGCGAGTCCGTCGAGGTCGGCCGCGGACGGGGGCGGCAGCACCGGGTCGGCGAGCCATGCCAGGAGCTCCGCGTCGAGCTCGAAGTGCTCGTCCACTCCGTCGAAGAACGCGGCGAAGGCCCGGTCGTAGAGGTCGAAGTCGGCCTCGCGCTTGACGAGGAGGCTGCGGGCGAGGGAGTAGAACGCGGCGAGATCGGAGCGGGCGTGGCCCTGCACGAGCGCCTCGACGAGGGTGAGCCACTCGGTGAGGCTGACGGTCAGGCCGCGGGCCCGCAGGAAGTAGAAGAAGTCGGTGAACACCGGCGGCGGCTCCGGGAGCCTAGTTGACCGCCTGCTGCCGGTGGGCGCGGCGGGCGACGCCGACGTCGCTCTCGCGCTTCAGCAGTACGCCGAGAAAGGGCAGCTCCTGCTCGATCCGCGCCGCCGTGACGCCGCCGCGGCGCAGGGCCGCGATCCAGTCGATGAGCTCGCTCGTCGAGGGCCGCTTGCGCACGGCGTCGAGATCGCGCAGCCAGTAGAAGCGGCGCAGGACCTGGCGCAGCAGCTCTCCTTCGACGTCGGGGTGGTGCACGCGCACGATCTCCGCCATGAGATCGCGCTCCGGGAAGGCGATGTAGTGGAAGACGCAGCGCCTGAGGAACGCGTCGGGCAGCTCCTTCTCGTTGTTCGAGGTGATGACGACGACCGGCCGCTGCCTGGCGACGTGCGTCTCTCCCGTCTCGTGAACGGTGAAGCTCGTGCGGTCGAGCTCGTGGAGGAGGTCGTTGGGAAACTCGATGTCGGCCTTGTCCACCTCGTCGATCAGCAGCACGACGCGCTGCTCGGCGAGCAGTGCGCGGCCGAGCGGCCCGTACTTGATGTAGGGCCTGACGTCGCGGATGTCCCGGTCACCGAAGCGGGCGTCGTTCAAGCGCTGCACCGTGTCGTAGAGGTAGAGGCCTTCCTGGGCCTTGCTCGTCGACCGGATGTTCCAGCACAGCAGGTCGAGGACGAGGCTCTCGGCGATGGCCTCGGCCAGCACGGTCTTGCCCGTCCCGGGCTCGCCGCGGATGAGCAGCGGCCGCTCGAGCGCGACGGCGACGTTGACGGCGTCGCGCAGCTCCGCCGATACGAGATAGCGGTCCGTTCCCTCGAAGCGCGAGAAGCTCATGGCGTCGACCCGGTCACCAGGGCGGCGAGCGGCAGTCTACAGGAGGCCTGCCGCGCCGGAGCCGGCCGCTACCGCGCGCGGCGCCGCCCGTGCTCTACGTCTGCGGCTCGTCCGCTCCGGCGAGCCGTTCCATCGCCGACTCGAGCTCCGGGGGGAGGCGGGTGGGCTTGCGGGTCTCGCGGTCGATCCACACGTGCTCGCTCCTGCCCGTCGTCAGCAGCGTGCCCTCGCGCCGCACTTCGTAGGTGTAGCTGACGCCGCGACTCCACACGTCGTCGACGCGGGCCGTGACCTGCAGCGTGTCGCCGTAGCGCGCTCCTTGGCGGTACTTCACCTGGACGGCGGTGACCATCAGCAGGTAGCCGAGCTCTTCGATCTCCGCGTACCGCCAGCCGGTGTCCCCGCAGAGGCGGGTGCGGGCGATCTCGAACCAGGGAATGTAGTTGGCGTGGTGGACCACGCCCATCTGGTCGGTCTCGACGTAGCGGACCTCGATGTCGACGGTGCAGGTCGCGGGCGCGCTCATGAGCGCGGCCAACTGTAGCGCAGCACCGTCCACAGGATCTTGTAGCCGGCCATGACGGTTCCGGAGAGGGTTCCCGTGATCTTCGAGACGCCGACCCGGCGCCGGTAGGAGACCGGACGCTCGACGACGCGCAGACCGCGACGCAGCGCCTTGACCTGCATCTCCGCCGTCCACCCGAAATCGGGGTCGGCCATCTCGAGGCTCTCGAGGGCCGGCCAGCGGATGGCCCGGAAGGGGCCGAGATCGGTGTAGGCGTGGCCGTACAGCAGCCGGATCAGCAGGCAGGCCACCAGGTTGCCGGCGCGGGCCTGCGGCAGCAGGGCGCCCGGCTCCCGGCGGCCGAGGGTGCGCGAGCCGATGACGAGGTCGGCGGCGCCGGCGGCGAGCGGCTCGACGAGCGACGGCAGCTCCTCCGGGTGGTCCGAGTGGTCCGCGTCGAGGAAGACGACGACGTCCGGCGGCCCGGTCGCCCGCAGGTGGGCCAGGGCCCGCAGGCAGGCGCTGCCGTATCCGGGCCGCTCCTCCACGACGACCTCGGCGCCCCCCTCGCGCGCCGCGCGCGCCGTCCCGTCCCGCGACCGGTTGTCGCACACGACGACCCGCCGGACGGGCGGGCGCGGGACGTCGGCCAGCACGAGCGGCAGGGAAGCCTCTTCGTCGAAGGCCGGGATGACGACGTCGATCGTGGGTGCCATGGGCCGTCTCGGTGGTTTCGCGGCTGCGTCGCGGCGTCGCCATCCACCAGGCGAGCGGGTATTATCCCCCGATGTCCGGCCGCGTGCGCAGCGTCGAGGGAGCCCGCAGTCTTCTGCCGCCGGAGCGCGCGATCCGGGCCGCCGGGGTGGCGAGAAGCGGCGTGGCGAGAATCGGGGGAGGATCGGGGTGACGGCATGAAGCGTTCGGGAGCGGGCACGCTCGGCGTCGAAGACGTGGGGCGGCAGGTCAAGCTGCAGGGCTGGGTCCACCGGCGCCGCGACCACGGCGGGGTCATCTTCCTCGACCTTCGCGACCGCAGCGGCGTCGTCCAGGTCGTGGTGCGCCCGGCGGACGCCCCCGAGGCGGCGTCCAACCTGGCGCCGGCCCGCAACGAATGGGTCGTCGAGATCGAGGGGGCGGTCGCGGCGCGGGCGCCGGAGGCCGTCAACCCGAAGGTGGCGACCGGGGAGATCGAGGTGGTCGCGGCGGCGGGGCGCGTCCTGTCGCCGTCGGCCCCGCTGCCGTTCAACGTCGAGGGCGAGGTCGACGCGACGGAAGAGACGCGGCTGCGCTACCGCTATCTCGATCTGCGCCGCCCCGAGCTCCAGCGCAATCTCGTCCTGCGCCACGAGGTCACCTTCGACGTCCTCGAGTACTTCCACCAGCAGGGCTTCCTCCACGTCGAGACCCCGATCCTCACCCGCTCGACCCCGGAAGGAGCTCGCGACTATCTGGTCCCGAGCCGCGTCCACAAGGGCTCCTTCTACGCGCTTCCCCAGTCGCCGCAGATCTTCAAGCAGATCTGCATGGTCGCCGGCCTCGAGCGCTACGTCCAGATCGCCCGCTGCTTCCGCGACGAGGACCTGCGGGCCGACCGCCAGCCGGAGTTCACCCAGGTCGACGTCGAGATGTCGTTCCCGACCGAGGAGGACGTGTTCGCGCTGATCGAGGGTCTCTTCGTGCGGCTCTTCGAGCGCCGCGGCATCACCGTGGAGCGGCCTTTCCCCCGGCTGACCCACGCCGCGGCGCGGGCGCGCTACGGCACCGACAAGCCCGATCTGCGCTTCGGCATGGCGATCGCGGACCTGGGCGGCGGGCTGGCGGCGAGCGGCTTCCGGGCCTTCGCGAGCGCCCTGGCCGAGGGCGGCGTCGTCCGCGGCCTGCGGGTTCCGGGCGCGGCCGGGGCCAGCCGCAAGGAGGTGGACGCCTGGGTCGAGCTGGCCCGCCGGCACGGCGCCGCGGGCGCGCTGACCCTGCGCCGCCGTGACGGCGAGAGCGTCTTCCAGGTCAAGGACGTGCTCGCCGCGCCGGAGATCGAGTTCCTCGTCGCCGCCCTGGGGCTCGAGGAGGGCGACCTGGCGCTGATCGCCGCCGGTCCGGAGACGACGACGTCGGCGGCGCTCGGCGCGCTGCGGCTCGCCGCCGCGGCCCGCTACGAGCGGATTCCGGACGACGCCTGGGCGTTCTGCTGGATCACGGATTTCCCGCTGGTCGAATGGGACGAGCGGGAGCAGCGCTTCCAGGCCGTGAACCACCCCTTTACCGCGCCGCACCCCGACGACGTCTCGCGGCTCGACAGCGACCCCGCCACCGTGCGCTCGCGCGGCTACGACGTCGTCCTCAACGGCTACGAGCTCGGCGGCGGCTCCATCCGTATCCACGACCGCGAGATGCAGCAGCGGTGCTTCGCGCTGCTCGGGATCTCGGCCGCCGAGGCGCAGGAGCGCTTCGGCTTCCTGCTCGAGGCGCTCGAGTTCGGCGCCCCGCCGCACGGCGGCATCGCCCTCGGCCTCGATCGCATCGTCATGCTCCTGGCCGGAGCCGATTCGCTGCGCGACGTGATCGCCTTCCCGAAGACGACCTCGGCCGCCGATCTCATGACCGGCGCGCCGTCGGGCGTCGAGGGCGCGCAGCTCGACGAGCTGGGGCTCGCGACGACGGCGGCCGACGACTGAGGCGGCCCGCGGGATGCCCGAAGCCGAGCGCCTCGAGCTGCGTCACGCGACAGGCGTCACCGAGCTGGCGGTGGGGCGGGGGCGCGAGCTCGCGGGCGCGGCGCTCGCCGGCTGGGCGGCCGGCCGCGCCGTCTTCGTGGTGACCTCGGCCCCGATCTGGGAGCTGCACGGCCGGGCCTGCCTCGACGCCGTGGCCGAGGTCGCGAGCAGCTTCGAGGTGCTCGCGGTGCCGGATGGCGAGGCCGCGAAGACCCCCGAGGTGGCGGCCGGACTGTGGCAGCGGATCCTCGCCGGCGGCGGCAAGCGCGACAGCCGGGTCGTCACCTTCGGCGGCGGCGCGGTTGGGGACGTGGGCGGCTTCGTCGCCGGGACCTACATGCGCGGCGTTCCTCTCGCCCACGTTCCGACGACCCTCCTGGCCCAGGTCGACGCGGCCGTCGGCGGCAAAGCGGCGATCAGCCTGCCGGGCGCCAAGAACGCCGTCGGCGTCTTCCACCATCCGCGGCACGTGGTGGCGGCGACGGCCGTGCTCGAGACCCTGCCGCCGCGGCAGCTCAAGGCGGGTCTGGTCGAGGTCGTCAAGGCGGCGGCGCTGCTCGACCCGCGGCTGTTTGCCGAGCTCGAGCGCTCCCTCGACGGCCTGCTCGCGGCGGGCGCCGACCGGGTGGGGCTCGTGGCGGCGGCGCAGCGCGCCAAGATCGGCGTCGTCGAGCGCGATCCCGAGGAGCACGGAGAGCGCCGGGTCCTCAACTTCGGCCACACCCTGGGCCACGCGCTCGAGGCGAGCCTCCCGCCCGGCGCTCTCCTGCACGGCGAGGCCGTCGCCTACGGCATGGCGTTCGCCACTGCGCTGGCCCGCCGCCGGGGGCTCGAGGCCGGCTTCGAGCGCCGCCTGGGCGGGCTGCTCGCGCGGCTCGATCCGCCACCCCTGCCGGCTTGCGCGGTCGCGCCCCTGCTGCGCTGCATCGAGCGCGACAAGAAGGCCCGCCACGACGGTCCGGTCTGGGTGCTGCCCACGGGGGTCGGCGCCTGGGAGGCCGCGCGGCTCCCCCGCAGCGAGGTCGCCGACGCGCTCGCCGCCTTTGTGGAGAGTCCCGCGGCCTGCTAGGCTGGCGGGCAGCCTTCGGCCGCCCCGAACGATGACCGCTCTCCGCCACATCGCGCGACGCGCTCCGCTGAGCCGCCTGTTCTTCGTCTTCCTGCTCGCGGTCGGGATCGTGCCTCTGGCGCTGAGCAGCGTCCTCCTGATCCAGCAGAACCGGGAGATCCTGGAGACCCAGGAGCGCAGCTATCTCACGCGGGCGGCGGAGACGCTCTCGGTGGAGCTTTCGAGCTACCTCGCCTCCACGCGGCGCCAGCTGCAGCAGCTCGGCGGCGCGGTGCTGGCGACGCCGCCGGTCCGCGACGTCGAGGGCAAGCTGCGGTCGTCGTGGTTCGCGGGCTATCTCGAAGACTTCCTCGTCTCGAATCCCAACGTCGTCGCCCTGCGGGTCTTGAGCGGCGGCGGCAACGGTCCCTATCTGGCGCCGGACGATCTCTCGCCGGCCGTCCAGACCGCGATGGACGGGACCTTCCAGGACGCGGTGGACTCGGGCGGGCGCTCCTACCGCTTCGTCGTCGTGCCCGCCGGCGGCGCGCCGCTGACGGTGATCGCGGTGCCGATCTTCGACGCCGAGGGCGCGCCGCAGGTCTTCGTCGAAGCGGCGATCCGCCTGCGGCCGATGGAGGTGCTCTTCCAGCAGGAGGCCGAGGGGGACGCGGCCGTGTTCCTCATCCAGCGCGACGGCACGATGCTGTGGTGGGGCGCGGCGGACCCCCAGACCGTCCAGGGGCTCGCGACCTCGCGGCTGGTTCGCGACTTCGTCGATTCGCCCCTGTCGATGACCCAGGAGTACGTCCTGCGCCAAGGCGGCTCCGCCGTGCGCATCCTGGGGCGGGCCAGCCCGGTGCCGGAGACCGGCTGGGGGGTCATCGTCCAGAAGCCGGCGGCGGCGGCCTACACGCCGGTGCGGGAGATGATCGCCAAGGCGGCGCTGTCGACCGCCGTCCTGCTGGGCCTGGCCTTCCTCCTCGCCGGGTCGCTCGCCCGCCGCTTGAGCCAGCCGATCCAGCGCTTGAGCGACGGCGCGGCGGAGATGGCTTCGGGCAACTTCGGGCGCCGGCTCGAGGGCAGCGACCTGGGCCGCGAGCTCAACGACCTGGCCAGCAACTTCAACCTGATGAGCGGCTACGTCGAGGAGTACGTCTCCCAGCTCAAGGACGCCGCCCAGCTCAATCGCGAGCTCTTCCTGGGGGTCCTCAAGGCCTTCGCGGCGGCGATCGACGCCAAGGACCCCTACACCCGCGGCCACTCGGAGCGGGTGGCGCGCTACAGCAGGGCGATCGCCGCGCACCTCGGCCTCGCTCGCGACCAGCAGGAGCAGGCCTGGGTCGCCGGTCTCATCCACGACGTCGGCAAGATCGGCGTCGAGGACCGCATCCTGCGCAAGGGGACGACCTTGTCGCGCGAGGAGTTCGAGCAGATGAAGCTCCATACCGTCATCGGCGCCCGGATCATGAGCCAGATCGACCAGCTCCACGAGGTGGTGCCGGTCATCCGCTCGCATCACGAGAGCCTCGACGGGACCGGCTACCCGGACGGACTGGCCGGCGACCGCATCGCGCTCATGACCCGCATCGTGGCCGTGGCGGACACGGCGGACGCCATCACGACGGATCGTCCCTACCAGCGCGGCTTCACGCCCGCCGCGGCCCTGGCCCGCCTCGAGGAGCTCGTCGGCAGCCGTTTCGACGCCCGGGTGGTGGCGGCGTTCATGGCCGCCCACGAGGCCGGCGACATCGAGCTGCCGGGGCGGTCCGAGGCGCCGGCCGCCCAACCCGATCCGGTCGATCTGTCGGTGTCCCACTAGCGACCGGCGGCGCCGCCGCCGGCCGGCCGGGCCTGCTAGCATCGCTCCCCTGATGAGCGAGGAACGGCTGCAGATCGCGCCGGAGTCGGCGGCCCCGGAGCGGCGCAAGAGCTCCTTCTGGGGCAAGCTCAAGCGCGGTCTCCTGATGACCCACACGGAGGTCTTCGACCGCGTCGAGGCGGCGATCGAGGGGCGCGCGGTGCTCGACGAGGAGACCCTCGAGCATCTCGAGGAGGGCCTGATCGCGGCCGACCTCGGGGTCGAGACGGCGCTCGAGCTCGTCGACGAGCTGCGCCGGGACGTCAAGCAGCGCGAGGCGCTCGACCCACTGCGTCTGCGGGAGCGCCTCGTGGACGAGATGGCCCTCCTCTTGCTGGACGCCCCGCGCCCGGCGCCGCGCCGCCCCGGGCCCCTCGTCACGCTCCTCGTGGGCGTCAACGGCGTCGGCAAGACGACGACGGCGGCCAAGCTGGCGCGCCGCGCGCTGGCGGACGGCGAGCGCGTGCTGCTGGCGGCGGCGGACACCTTCCGCGCCGCAGCGGTGGAGCAGCTGACGCTCTGGGCGCAGCGGCTGGAGGTCGACGTCGTCAAACAGGGGCCGGGCGCCGACCCCGCGGCCGTGGTCTTCGACGCCCTGCAGGCGGCCCGCGCCCGCGGCGTCGATCAGGTGATCGTCGACACCGCCGGGCGCCTTCACACCAAGGACCATCTCATGGCCGAGCTCGCCAAGATCAAGCGGGTGATCGACCGCGAGGCCGCGGGATGGCAGCAGCGCCGCCTGCTCGTGCTCGACGCCACGACGGGCCAGAACGCCGTCGCCCAGGCGCGCGAGTTCGTGCGCAGCGTCGCCGTCGACGGGATCATCCTGGCCAAGCTCGACGGCACGGCGAAGGGCGGCGTGGCCGTCGCCATCGCCCGCGAGCTGCGGCTGCCGATCGTCTACCTCGGCGTCGGGGAGGCGGCGGACGACCTGGTCGAGTTCCGGCCGCGGGAATTCGCCGCCGCGCTCCTGGGGTGAGCGCGGAGGTGGACCGGTGTCGCCGCGCGCGCCCTCCTCGCCCGCCCCGCGGACCCGGGCCGTGAGCGGGGAGCCGCGGCCCACGGCGCTGCGGCGCTACCTGCCCGATCCTGCGCGGCTCTGGATCTGCTGCTGCCCCCGGTCGTGGCCGGGCGCCGGCGGGCTGTGGTGCCACCTGGCCGAGCGGCGGCTCGGGGCGGCGCGGCCGGGCGGCGTGCCGCGGATCGATCCGCGAGCGGTCGACGATCTCGTCTACCTGCCGCCGGTCGACGAGGAGCACCGGGCGGCGCGCGACGAGGTCGCCCGCGAGCTCGAGCGGGCCTCGGTGCCCCTGCTCACCCAGCGCCGGCCCGGCGAAGCAGGCGGCCGCGAGGAGGACGTGCTCGACCTCCTCGAGACCCTGCTCGTCGCCGGCGGGCGGCGGCTGGGCGAGCTCGAGACGACGCTGCGCGCGGCGGTGTGGCCCCTCATTCCGGGGCTGACCGACGATCCGGACGAGTGGGAGGTCGGGCTGGCGGCTCTCGCGCGGGCGGGGCTCGAGACCGTCCTGCCGCTGCCGCTGGCGCTCGAGCCGGCCGACTGCCGGCGGCTGGCCGAGTTCACGGACGAGGCCGGCTACCAGGCGCTGTTCCACGGCCGCCGGCCCGACGGCCGGGCGTTCGCGCGGGCGGCCGCGCGGCGCGGGCTCGGCGCCTTCCCGCGGCGGCCCGAGCTGGCCGGCAGCCCCCGCGCCCGCTTCTCGCGGCGCGCCGCCGCCGAGCTCGCCCACGTCGCCGAGCTGTGGTTGGGGCTCGGGCGAAGCGAGGCGGCGGGGCAGGAGCTCCTGCGCGCCTCGCGCTGGCTGGACCGCTCGCCACACGACCTCGAGGCGCTGGCCCGCGAGGGCAACCTCGACGTCTTGCCCTGGCTCGGCGGCGAGAGCCGCCGGGTCGTCGAAGACCTGGCCGCCGGCCGGCCCGCGAGCCTGCGCCGCGAGCTCGAGGAGGAGTACCTGGCGCCATGACGGCGTTCCCGGCCCCGGCCCGCGAGGCTCTCGGGCTCTACGTCCACGTCCCGTTCTGCCGCACCCGCTGCCGCTACTGCGACTTCTACCGCGTCGGCGAGAACGCCGCTCGCATGGAGCGCTTTCTCGCCGCCCTCGAACGGGAGATCCGCCACGCGGCGGCGCCCGGTGGGGCGGCGGCGCCGGACTCGGTGTTCCTGGGCGGCGGCACGCCGTCGCTGCTCGACCCGCTCCAGGTGGCGGGAGTCCTCGCGGCGCTCGAGAGCCGCTTCGGGCTGGCGGCCGGCTGCGAGGTCTCGATGGAGGCGAACCCTTCGGACCTCTCTCCCGAGCGGCTCGCGGCCTACCGCGCGGCCGGCGTCAACCGGCTGAGCCTCGGCATGCAGTCGCTGTGCGACCGCGAGCTCTCGCTGCTCGGCCGCCGCCACGACGCGCGGCGGGCGGCCGACTGCGTGGCCTGGGCGCGCGGGGCCGGCTTCGACAACCTGAGCGTCGACCTCCTGCTCGGCATCCCCGGCCAGACGGCGGCGAGCTTCCGGCGGACGGTCGAGGGGGCGATCGAGCTGGCCACCGACCACGTCAGCGTCTACCTGCTCGAGGTGCACCCCGGCAGCGAGATCGACGGGCTGCGCCGCCGCCGCCCCGGGCTCTTCCCGGCCGAGGAGGCCCAGTGCCGGCGCTACGAGTGGCTCGCCGAGCGCCTTCCGGCAGCGGGGCTCGCGCAGTACGAGATCTCGAACTTCGCGCGGCCCGGCGCGCGCTGCCGCCACAACCTCAAGTACTGGCGCCGCCGCTCCTTCCTCGGCTTCGGCCCCTCGGCGCACTCCTGCGTGGGGACGCGCCGCTGGCGGCGGCCGGCCGACCTCGCGGCCTACCTCGCCGACCCCCTGGCGGAAGAGGCCGAGGACTCGGACCCGCTCGCCGAAGAGATCTTCCTCGGGCTGCGGCTGAGCGAAGGCCTGGCGCTGGAGCGGCTCGCCGAGCGGCTGGCGCTGGCCCCGGCCGAGCTCGCCCGGCGGGTGGCGGCCGTCCGCCCCCACCTCGAGCTGGTGGCGGGGCGGGTGCGGTTCACGGCCGGGGGCTTTCTCGTCTCGAACGCCGTGCTGGGCGAGATCCTCGGCTGGCGGGAGGCGATCGCGTGAGCGCCGCCCCGGTCGTCGACCTGCGCTCCGACACCGTAACGCGGCCCGACGCGGCGATGCGGCGGGCCATGGCCGCCGCCGAGGTCGGGGACGACGCCTTCGGCGAGGACCCGACGGTGCGGCGGCTCGAAGAGGCGGCGGCCGAGAGGATCGGCACCGCCGGCGCCCTCTTCGTCCCCAGCGGCATCATGGGCAACGAGATCGCCCTCCACGTCCTCGCCGCGCCGGGCAGCGAGGTGATCTGCGAGGCGTCGAGCCACGTCGTCGAGTGGGAGATGGCGGCCATGGCCGTCCTCTCGGGGCTGCTGCCGCGGCCGGTGGCGGGGCGGCGCGGGCTCATGGACGCGGCGGACGTGGCCGCCGCCGTCAACCCCGGCCAGCCCTACCGGACGCCGACCGGCGTGCTGTCGGTGGAGAACAGCGCGAACATGGCGGGCGGCACGGTCTACCCGCGCCGCTGCCTCGAGAGCCTGCTGGCCGTCGCCGCGGCGCACGGCCTCCCGACCCACCTCGACGGGGCGCGGATCTTCAACGCCGCGACGTTCCTCGGCGTCGACGCGGCGTCGCTGGCGCGGGGCTTCGACGCCGTCATGTTCTGCCTCTCGAAGGGGCTCGGCGCGCCGGTGGGGTCGCTGCTCTGCGGCTCGCGCGAGCTCGTGGCGGAGGCTCGGCGGGTGCGCCGGATGCTCGGCGGCGGCATGCGGCAGGCGGGAGTGCTCGCCGCGGCCGGCCTGGTCGCCCTCGCGGAGGGGCCGGCCCGGCTGGCGGACGACCACCGCCGTGCGCGGCGGCTCGGCGCGGCGCTGGCGGCGCGCCCGGATGCTGCGGTCGACCCGCAGGGCGTCGAGACCAACATCGTCGTCGCCGAGGTCGCGGACGCCCCCCGCTGGCAGCGCGAGCTGGGCGCCCGGGGCGTCCTGGCGCTGGCCATCGACCGCCGCCGGATCCGCTTCGTGACCCACCGCGACGTCGACGACGCGGGGCTCGGCCGCGCCCTCGACGCGATCGCCTCCCTGGCCGCCGGCTAGCCCTGCCCGGCTGCCACGGCCGGCGCCGGCTCCGCGAGCAGCGTTCCGCCGGCGCCGTCGACCCCGGTCTCGTCGTTCCAGAAGTAGACGGCGACGGTCCGGATCCGCGGGTCCGGGGGACGCCGAACCGAGATCGCGGCCGAGTCTGCGGCGAGCTCTTCGCCGTCCAGCGGCTGGCCGTCGGCGTCGAGATAGGTGAGCGCGACCCGCCCTCCCACCGCCTCTCCGGGAAGCTCGAAGGCGACGACGAGGCCGGCGCCGTCCAGGCGGTGGGTCACCGCGAGGGCGCGCTGCGGCGCCGCGACGGGAACGGCGGGATCGCCGAGCAGGTTGAAGAGATGGGTCACGTAGGGCCGGGCGATCTGCCGCTTGACGTGCATCAGCGCCTCTCCGACCGTGCCCGGCCGCGACAGCTCGCCGACGAGCAGGCGGCTCAGCGACATGGGGGGCGCGTTGCGCCAGGAGGCGCCGATGAAGGCGATGGCGCCGCGGCCGGGGAGGCGCAGGAAGGCCTCGCCGATGGAGTCGGCGCTGGGGTGGTCGAAGGGGGCGGAGTAGCAGGAGACGCTCACGACGACGGGCAGGGCGGCGCTCGGCCGCAGGCGCTCGAGGTCGTCGAGGTCGAAGAGGTCGACCTGGTCCGCGAGGTCCGGAGGGCCGGTGCGCCAGATGAAGCGGCCGCCGTGGCCGATGAAATGGGTCACCACGCTGCCGTCGTCGAGGGCGTCGACGATCCGCTCCCGGTCCTCCGGACGGGCCGCGGCGCCCGGCAGGACGACCGTCGGCGCGCGGCCCGCGGCGGCGAGCTCGCCCGCCAGCAGGATCGAGCGCTCCTGATGGCTCGCCAGCGCGCCGCTGATCCACACGAGGCGGCCGCGCCACGGTCCCAGGGGAGCGGCCTCCAGGTAGCTTCTGACCTTCGCCGTGATCGCGCGCACCTCTTCCGGGCTGGCGACGGGCAGCCGGCCGAGGGCCAGATCCGGCAGGTCGTCGCCGCCGTCAACCAGCGTGTAGTAGCCGTCGCTCGCGGCGTGCCCCTCCGCGGTGTGGTAGTTCCAGCTCGGGATCAGGTTGCGGTCGTTGCGGCGGGCCTCGTCGTAGTCCGCGGTGTCCTTGGCGACGAAGCGGTCGCCCCGCAGGAGCTGGTGGCCGACCCAGTTGGCGTAGTTGGCCTCGTCCACGGTCGCGTTCTTGGTGTCCCAGCTGGCGTCGCCGACGAGGAGCACGAAGCGGGGCCGCGGCGGCCGCCAGTCGTGGTAGGCGTGGGCCACGAAATCGCGGATCGCCGTTGGCGACGCGATGCCGAACCCGAACTCGTCGTAGACGTCCTGTACGTCGACGAGCTCGACCGTGAGGCCGGCGCCGCGGTGCAGGGCGACGAGCTCCCGCGAGGCTTCCAGCAGCGAGGAGTGGGCGATGATGAGGTAGTCCGCCTGGCGATCGGAGCGCCGCAGCTCGCTCGGGCGGTCCGCCTCGATCGCGACGGGCCTGGCGATGGCTGGGGCGGGGACCACCCAGAGCGAGCGCTCGCCGGCGGGAACGGCAAACCGCAGCGGCAGCCCGGCCGCGGCCGGGAGCTCCAGCCACCCGAGCTCGCGGCCGGTTACGACGAGGTCGCCGGCGGCGGCCGGGACGAGCTCGACGCCGCCGCCCCGGAAGTCCGGCGCGAGGTCGAGCCGCACCGCGCCGGCCCCCACGCGGCCGTTGGACGGGTAGGCGATCTCCACGAAGTCGATCATCGCGACGTCGACGACCTTGGCGTCGGCGATCTTGCGGTTCGCGATCGCGATCTCCAGGGTCACGTCCTCCGACTGGTAGAGGGCCGCCGGCAGGAGGGGAGATCCGGAGTACAGGTGGGGCTGTTTGCCCGTCCAGGCCGTGTTGCCGACGAGGATCCCGCCGATGGCGAGCGTCGCTTGATGGTCGTGGGCGCGGTCCGACCGCTGGGCCGCGGGCAACGTCGAGAGGCCGCGCATCGCCACGGTCAGCTCGAGCCGGGCCTCCTCCGCGGCGTCCCGCAGGTCGAGCGGCACGCGGAACGGCGTCGAGTCGCGGTGGCTGGTGATCTTGCCCCAGTACCAGATCTCGGGCTCCGCCACGCCGGCGACGTCGGCGGCGGCAAGGCGGATGAGGAGGCGGTCCTCTTCGAGATGGACCCGGCGGGTGAGCGTCGTGACGGGGGAGGAGGCGGGGTAGGGCGGGGGGGAGGCGTCGGGCAGCCGGCGGGCGCGGGCCTCGTCCCAGCGCAGCCAGTAGACGTTGTGGCGCGAGTAGGGATGGAAGTAGGTGTGGGCGCCGGCGAGGATCTCGGCGGCGAACTCGAACGAGTCGCCGGGGCCGAAGACGCCGTCGCCGCCGTCCCGCAGGTGGAGGGGAACGGTGCGGCCCGCGCTCTCGAGGCTCACGAGGCGGCTCGGCACGCCGGCGGCGGCGAGGCCGACGGCCTGGAGATCCTCGAAGGTGACCCGATGCGGTCCCGCCTCGCGGGTGTAGATGCGCAGCTCGGGCGGCAGGCTGGTGGCGGCGGCGGTGCCGGCGAGCGCCCCGGCGACGGCTCCGAGCAGCACGGCAACGGGGAGCGGGCGCATCGCGCGGGTACGCTAGCATGCATGGTTGCCGGCCCGGGCGCGGCGCGGGTCGCGGGGGCGTTGAACCTCGGGTGCCGACGCCCGTATCACCCCTACGGAAGAACGGCAGGATGAGGACGCGATGAGACACCGACTCCCCGCATGGACCCTGGGCGTGGCGGCGCTGGGTGCGCTGGCCTGCGCCGGCGAGCCGCCGAGCGCGCCCCGGCCGAGCGCCCAGTACACGATCGAGGACTTCCTTGCGACGGTCAGCTACTACGGCGCCTCGTTCTCGCCCGACAACTCGAAGCTCCTGGTCTCGAGCGACTCGAGCGGCGTCTTCAACGTCTACGCCATCCCGGCGGGCGGCGGCGAGCCCGTGCCGCTGACGGACTCCACCGCCGAGTCGATCTTCGCCGTGGATTACTTCCCGGCCGACGAGCGCTTCCTCTACTCGAGCGACCAGGGGGGCAACGAGCTCGACCACCTCTTCGTCCGCGAGCTCGACGGCTCGGTCGTCGACCTGACGCCCGGCGACGGGCTCAAGGCCGAGTTCCTCGACTGGTCGGCGGACGGCGCCACGTTCTACGTCGCGACGAACGAGCGCGACGAGCGCTATTTCGACGTCTACGAGTACGCCGTCGACGGCTACGAACGGGAGCTCGTCTTCGTCAACGACGCGGGTCTCGATTACGCCGCCGTGAGCCCGGACGGCGAGAGCCTGGCCCTGTTGCGGGTCAACACCAACGCCGACAGCGACATGTTCGTGTACCGCCGCGCCGACGGCGAGCTGCGGCTGCTCTCGGCGCACGAGGGCGACGTGCAGCACTTCCCGGCCGCCTTCTCGCCGGACGGCGCGAGCCTCCTGTTCCTGACCGACGCCGACAGCGAGTTCCTCTACCTCGTGGCGCACGACCTGGCCACCGACGAGCGGAGGATCGTGCGGCAGGTGGACTGGGACGTGGAGTTCGCCAGCTACTCGAAGCACGGCAAGTACCTCGTCGTCGGCGTCAACGAGGACGCCCGTACCCGGCTCGAGGTCACGGACGCGGCGGGAGCGCCCGTGCCGCTCCCGGAGATGGCGAGCGCCGAGATCACCTCCGTCCGCTTCTCCGACGACGAGACGATGATGGCGTTCTACGCCAGCAGCAGCCGGGTGCCGCGAGACCTGTTCGTGACGACCGTCGGCTCGACCGACGCCGTCCAGCTGACGGCGTCGCTGTCGCCGGCGATCGACGGCGCCGACCTCGTCGAGGCGCAGATCGTCCGCTTCGACTCCTTCGACGGCCTCGAGATCCCGGGCGTCCTCTACAAGCCCCATCAGGCGTCCGCGGAAGATCCGGCGCCGGCCGTCGTCTACGTCCACGGCGGCCCCGGCGGGCAGTCGCGGACCGGTTACAACCCCCTGATCCAGTACCTCGTGAACCACGGCTACGTCGTCTACGCGATCAACAACCGCGGCAGCTCGGGCTACGGCAAGACCTTCTACCACCTCGACGACCGGCGCCACGGGCGCGACGATCTCGACGACTGCGTGGCCTCGAAGGAGATGCTGGTCGCCACCGGGAATGTCGATCCGCAGCGGATCGGCATCCTCGGCGGCAGCTACGGCGGCTACATGGTGCTGGCCGCCCTGACCTTCCGGCCCGAGGAGTTCGCCGTCGGCGTGGACATCTTCGGCATCTCCAACTGGCACCGCACCGTGCAGAGCATCCCCCCCTGGTGGGAGTCCTTCCGCGCCGCCCTCGAGCAGGAGCTCGGCCCCTTCGACGACGAGGAGGCCTTCCGCGAGATCTCGCCCCTCTTCCACGCCGACAACATCGTCAAGCCCCTGATGGTTCTCCAAGGCGCGAACGACCCCCGGGTCCTCAAGGCCGAATCCGACGACATCGTCGCCGCCGTCCGCGACCGCGGCGTGCCCGTCGAGTACATCGTCTTCGACGACGAGGGCCACGGCTTCCTCAAGAAGGAGAACCGCGAGCGCGGCTACGAGGGGATCCTCGAGTTCCTCGACCAGTACCTGCGGCCGATCGGGGCCGGTCTCCAGGGGTGAGTCGCGATCACGGCAGCCCGCGCAGCACATCCCCGCAGGAGCCGTGCATCCCCACAGGTACCGTTGCGGGTTCCCGGCGCGGACGTCGCGTCTCTGGGTGGAGGGACACCCGATGGACACGATGCGCCCTGGCTCTCGAGGTACGGCCTCTCGGCATCGAGCTCCCCCCGACCCTCGTTCGTGGACGGTAGCTTTCGTCCCGCTCGCCTTCCTCTTGCTTTCGGTTGCGGCGTGCGACCACTCTCGCCCGACCGAGCCGCGTGCCGAGCCCGACGTCTGCGGCCCCTTCGGCCCGTGGCAGTCCTCGCCCTACGTGCTTCCTTACCCGGTGGGCACCGCGTACGTCGTCAGCCAGGCCAACTGCTCCGGCTTCGGCCATTCCGGCTTCTGGAGCAACGGCTACGACTTCCTGATGCCGATCGGCACGACGGTGACGGCCGCCCGCTCGGGGGTGGTCGTTCACTCGCTCGGTGGCGCCGAGGACGGGGATCGGTCGCGCACCAATCTCGTCACGATCGAGCACGAGGACGGAACGGTGGCGCTCTACTCGCACCTGACCCGCAACGGCAACCTGGTGGAGGTCGGCCAGCTCGTCGCTGCCGGAGCGCCGGTGGGCCGCAGTGGGGACACCGGCAACACGGGCGGGGTTCCCCACCTCCACTTCTCGGTCCACCCGTGCTCCAACCTCCCGGGGCTGGAAGGCACGGGAGAGGACTGCTCGTCGATCTCGGTCAACTTCCGGAACACCGATCCGAACCCGCAGGGGCTGGAGGCCGGGCGAACCTACGCTGCCGAGTAGCTCGACCTCGGAATCGCCGAGACAGCCGCTCTCCGGCGCCGGCGCCGGAGCTCAGCGCGGGATGCGGGCGACGAGGTCGATCTCGAGGAGCGCGCCCTTGGGGAGGGCGGCGACCTGGACGGTGGAGCGGGCCGGGCGGTGGTCGCCCATGAAGGCGGCGTAGAGGGCGTTGAGCTCGGCGAAGTCCGCGAAGTCCACCAGGTAGATGGTCGCCTTCACCACGTCGCGCGGGGCGCAGCCGGCGTTCGTCAGCACGGCTTCGAGGTTCCGCAGGACCTGGCGGGCCTGCCCGGCGAAGTCCTCGGCCGCCAGCTCGCCGGTCGCCGGGTCGAGGGCGACCTGGCCCGCGGTGTAGAGCCAGCCGTCGCAGGCGACGGACTGGGAGTACGGCCCGATGGCCTCGGGAGCCCGGTCGGTGTGCAAGAGCTGCATGCGTCCTCCTCGACCTGCCTCAGGCGTCGTCCGCGGGGGCCGGCGCCGCGTCCTCGTGGACGACGCCGATGTAGGGGAGGTTGCGGTAGCGCTCTTCGAGGTCGAGGCCGTAGCCGACGACGAAGGCGTCGCCGACCTCGAAGCCACGGTAGGTGATCGGCACGTCGATCTCGCGGGCCGGGACCTTGTCGAGCAGGGTGCAGACCTCCGGGCGCACGGCGCCGTGCTCCTCGAGGATGTCGATGGCGGCCGCCACCGAGTAGCCCGAGTCGATGATGTCCTCGACGAGGATCACCGGCTTGCCCGCGAGGTCGAGCTGGGGGCGGCGCTTCACCTCGAGCCGGCCGCGCACCGTGCCGCGGTAGCTCGAGATCTGGACGAAGTCGATCTCGACGGGGGTCGTCAGGCGGCGCGTCAGGTCCGAGAGGAAGTAGAGCGAGCCCTTGAGCACGCCGACGCAGGTGATCGCCTCGGCGCCTCCGTGGCGGCCGTCGATGGCAGCCGCCAGCTCGTCGAGGCGCTGCTCGATGCGCTGCTGCGAGATGAGGATCTCGATCCGGGTGGCTCCCATCGGCCGGTATCGTAGCAGTCCCCGCCGCCGTCGTTGCGGAGCTCCGCGGGCGGGCATGGAGCGGGGCATCGGGCCGGCCTCGCGGCGCGGAAATCGGGTATCGTGCGCGGGGCGCCGGGCGGCGCCGGCGGAGACGGCCAGGGAAGGGAAGATGAGGGAGCTCGAGACCCGAGAGCGGACGCCGGGGGGCGGGTGAGCGCCGACGCCGGCCGGCGGCGGGGGAGCGGGCTCCCGCTGCCGCTCCAGGTCGCCTTGCGGTACCTGCGCAGCACCCGCCAGGACGCCTTCGTGAGCTTCCTGTCGACGGCGGCGGCGTGCTGCATCGCGCTGGGGGTCGCGGCGCTGATCGTGGCCCTGGCCGCCCTGTCCGGGTTCCAGGGGGCGCTGCGCGGCGAGATCCTCGGGCGCACGCCCGAGATCGAGATCGAGCTGGGACCGCAGGCCGACGTCGACGCCCTGGTGGCGGGCATCGAGGGGCTGACGGTGCCCGGCGTGGCGGGCCCGCTCTCGGTCCAGCGGCTACTGATCGGCCGCGGCTGGCTCATGGCCCGCGGCGGCGCCCGGCCGGTCCGTCTCGTCGCCTTCGACGGTGAGCTGCCGGCCCTCTTCCCGGGCGTCGGCTCCGGCGTCGCCGGCCGCGCCCAGGGGCTCTACCTCGGCAGCGCGCTCGCCGGCCAGTGGCGCCTCGCGGCCGGCGATCTCGTGGAGGTCGCCTCGGCGCGTCCCACGCTGACCCCGCTCGGCCCGCAGCCGCGGGTCCGCCGGCTGCCGGTGGCGGGCATCTACGAGAGCGGCCGCACGGAGACGGAGGATCGCGTGGCGCTGCCCTGGGCCGCGGGGGAGAGCCTCATCGGGCGCGGCGGGCTGCAGCTGCTCGTGTCCTCGGGCGAGCTGGACCGGGTCGACGCCGTGGTGGCGGCGCTCGACCCGCTCTTGCCCGCGGGCGCGAGCGTGAGGACGTGGCGCGACCTCAACCGGGCGCTGCTGTTTGCCCTGCGGCTCGAGAAGAGCCTGATGTTCCTCGGCGTCTTCCTCATCGTCGTCGTCGCCGTGCTGGCCCTCGTCTCGGGCCTGATGCTGATCCTGGCCAGCAAACGGCGCGAGGTCGGCATGCTGCGGGCGATGGGCGCCACCCCCGGCGCCATCCGCGGCGTCTTCCTGTGGCTCGCGGCGCTCCTGGCGGGCGCCGGGAGCCTGGCCGGGCTGGCGCTCGGCACCGGCACGGCCTGGGCGCTGGGCCGCTGGAAGGTGCTGCGGCTGCCGGACCAGGTCTACTTCCTCGACCACGTGCCCTTCGAGATCCGGCCGCTCGATCTGGCCGCCGTGCTCGGCGCCAGCCTCGGCCTGACCCTGGCCTGCGCGATCTGGGCGGCGGGGCGCGCCGCCCGGCTGCGCCCCGTGGAGGCGCTGCGGCGATGAGCGTAGCCGTCACGGCGCGCGGCCTGTGCAAGACCTTCCGCGACGGAGCGCGGACGATCGAGGTCCTGCGCGGCGTCGATCTCGACGTTGCGGCGGGCGAGTTCGTCGCCGTCGTCGGCCCTTCGGGCTGCGGCAAGTCCACCCTCCTGCACCTCGTGGGCGGCCTCGACCGCCCGGACGCGGGGAGCCTGGAGATCGGCGGCGAGGCGCTGGCCGGCCTCGAGGGCGGCGCCCTGGCGCGCTTCCGCAACCGCACGCTGGGCTTCGTCTTCCAGTTCCAGGAGCTGCTGGCCGACTTCACCGCCCTCGAGAACGTGATCCTTCCCGGCCGGATCCGCGGCCTGGGAACGGCGGAGCTCGAGGCGCGCGGCCGCGAGCTGCTGGCGGAGGTCGCCCTCGAGGACCGCGCCGACGCCTTCCCGGGCAGCCTCTCGGGCGGAGAGCGGCAGCGGGTCGCGCTGTGCCGGGCGCTGCTTCTCGAGCCGCCGCTGCTGCTGGCCGACGAGCCCACGGGCAGTCTCGATCCGGCCAGCGGCGAGGCCGTTTTCGACCTGATGCTGAGGCTCCAGGCGCGCCACGGAACGACCGCCATGGTGGTCACCCACAACCCGAGCCTGGCCAGGCGCTGTGGTAGAGTCCTCGAGCTGGCGGCGGGCAGGTTGAGCCCCTTCCAGGAGGCGCGCCGGGAGGATCACAGCGAGGAAGCCGAGGGCGCGCGAGGCGAGTCCGGGCGGGACGACAGGCATGTTTGAGAAATACAACGAGAAGGCGCGCCGCGCCCTCTTTTTCGCCCGCTACGAGGCCAGCAAGCTCGGCAGCCGGGTGATCGAGTCCGAGCACATCCTGCTCGGCATCCTGCGCGAGGGCGAGGAGGCGGTGGGCGAGATCCTGCAGCGCTTCGAGGTGCTGCCGGAGGACCTGCGGCGCGAGATCGAAGGCGAGCGGGTCTTCGTCGAGCGGATCTCCTCGACGGCGGAGCTGCCGCTCTCCGAGGAGTCCAAGAAGATCCTCGCCTACGCCTCCCACGAGGCCGAGAGCATGCTGCACTCGGCGGTGGGCTCCGAGCATCTGCTGATCGGCATCCTCCGGGTGGACAGCTGCCTGGCGGCGCGCGCCCTCGTCCAGAGCGGCATCGATCTCTACACCCTGCGCGAGGAGGTGCTGTCGATCGCCAAGGAGCGCGAGGCCACGGATCAGAAGAAGGAGCTGCCCTATCTCTCCGAGTACGCCCGCGACCTGACGCTGCTCGCCACGCAGGGCGACTTCGACCCCCTCGTCGGCCGCGAGGCGGAGCTCGAGCGCATCATCGAGATCCTCTCCCGGCGCACCAAGAACAACCCGATCCTCCTCGGCGAGCCGGGCGTCGGCAAGACCGCGATCGTCGAGGGCCTCGCCCAGCGCATCGTCGAGGGGCGCGTGCCGATGGTCCTCGCGAACAAGCGCTTCCTGGCCCTCGACCTGTCCCTCATCGTGGCCGGGACCAAGTACCGCGGCCAGTTCGAGGAGCGCCTCAAGGGCATTCTGAAGGAGCTGCGCGAGAACCAGGACGTCATCGTCTTCATCGACGAGATCCACTCGCTCATCGGGGCGGGCTCCGCCGAAGGCTCGCTCGACGCCGCCAACATCTTGAAGCCGGCGCTGTCGCGCGGCGAGGTCTCCTGCATCGGGGCCACCACCCTCAAGGAGTTCCGCAAGTACATCGAGAAGGACCGGTCGCTCCTGCGGCGTTTCCAGTCGATCCAGATCGGCCAGCCGACTCCGGAAGAGACGCTCGAGATCCTCGAAGGCGTCAAGGAGCGCTACGAGTCGTTCCATCACGTCCTCTACAGCCCGGACTCCCTGCAGGCGGCGATCTACCAGTCGTCGCGCTACATCCCCGATCGCCAGCAGCCGGACAAGGCCATCGACGTGATCGACGAGGCCGGGGCGAAGGTGAAGCTGCGCCGCGTCCGCGATACCCAGAACGCGCGGCGGGTCGAGGAGGAGATCCAGCAGGTCACCAAGGAGATGAAGAGCGCCATCTCCGACAAGGACTTCGAGCGCGCCGTCTACCTGAGGGAGCGCGAGATCGAGCTGCGCGAGGACCTCGAGCGGGTCCGGGGAACGGGGCAGGAGGGGCAGGCGGTCGAGGTCAGCCGCGCGGACATCGAGCAGGTGATCTCGGCCTGGACCGGCATCCCCGTGGCCAGCCTGCGCAGCGACGAGGTCGAGAAGCTCGCCATGATGGAGGAGATCCTGCGGCGGCGGGTCGTCGGGCAGGATCACGCCATCAACTCGATCAGCCGCGCGATCCGCCGCTCGCGTCTCGGCGTCAGCAACCCGCAGCGGCCGGTCGGCTCGTTCATCTTCCTCGGCGCCTCCGGCGTCGGCAAGACGGAGACCGCCCGCCAGCTCGGCGCGTTTCTCTTCGGCAGTACCGAGGCTCTCGTGCGGTTCGACATGAGCGAGTACATGGAGAAGCACGCCGTCTCCAAGCTGATCGGCTCGCCGCCGGGGTACATCGGCCACGAGGAGGGCGGGCAGCTCACCGAGCGGATTCGCCGCAGCCCCTACTCGATCGTCCTCTTCGACGAGATCGAGAAGGCGCATCCGGACGTCCTCAACCTGATGTTGCAGATCCTGGAGGACGGCACCCTCACCGACGCCTACGGCAACCGGGTCGACTTCAAGAACGCCATCGTGCTCATGACCTCCAACCTGGGCAGCAAGCTGACCATGCGGGGCGGCCTCATGGGCTTCGGCGGCTCCGACGACGAGCAGGACTTCCTGCGCGTCGAGCAGGAGATCTTGAGCCAGATGCAGCGGGCCTTCAGCCCGGAGTTCATCAACCGGGTCGACGAGCTCATCGTGTTCCGGCCGTTGGGCGAGCCCCAGCTGATGGCCATCGTCGACCTGCTCGTCGCGGACGTCAACGAGACGCTGGCGCAGCGCAACTTGAAGGTCGTCGTCGACGACGAGGTCCGGCGGTGGCTGCTCGGCGTGGCCGGGGTGGAGCCGGCGACCGGAGCCCGTCCTCTGCGGCGAACGATCCAGCGCCATATCCAGGACGCCGTGTCGGAGATGTTGATCGCGGGCGGAGAGGGCGACCTCGGCACGATCGTCGTGAGCGTGGTCGACGGGGGTCTGAAGCTCGAGCCCGGGCAGCTCGAGCTCGCGGAGCCCGCCGGGCCGGTGACGAGCGTCTCGTAGCGATCTTCAGGTATCCTCCCGTCGCGGAATCTGGACCGGTTCTTGCAGGCACCCGCCCGCCAGCCGGAGTTCATCGATCCGACCGAGCCGACCCGAATGAAGACCTTCACCGCGAGTGCAGCTTTGGCCGCGGCCTGCCTCATCGGCACGCTGGCCCCGGCCGCTCCCGCGGCCGCCCAGAGCTACGAGGGGCAGCCGGTCGTGGAGCTCGCGTTCGAGGGCCTGAAGACCTTGAGCGAGCAGACCCTGCGCTTCTACCTCGGGCTCGAGGAGGGCGCGTCGGTGACCGCGGAGTCGCTCAACGCGAAGGTGCACCTGCTGTGGTCGCGCGATCTGATCGACGACATCACGATCGCGACGGAGGCGGCGCCCGGCGGCGTGAGCATGCGCGTGGCGATCGTCGAGCGGCCGACTCTCGGAGCCGTCGAGTACCAGGGTCTCAAGCGGCTCCAGCGCTCGGACATCAACGACCGGATCACCCGTGACGCGATCCGGGCGCGCGAGGGCGACCCGCTGAGCGAGGGCGAGCTCTACCGGCTGAAGGCGGCGATCGAGGAGCTCTACGCCGAGCACGGCTACCGGCTGGCCGAGGCCGAGTACGTCGTCGACGAGGATCTCAGCGGCGACAAGCGGGTCACCTTCACCGTCGACGAGGGCGACAAGGTCCGGATCGAGGACATCGACTTCGAGGGCAACACGGTGTTCTCCGACGGGCGCCTGCGCTGGGCCATGAAGAAGACGAAGGAGAGCGGCTTCGTCACCAAGCTGCTCTCGAAGGACGTGTTCGAGGAAGCGAAGTTCGAGACGGATCTCGACAACGTGCGCACCGTCTACCGGAAGGCGGGCTACAAGAACCTCGTGATCGGCGATCCCAAGATCGAGATCAAGGCGATGCGGCCGGAGGCCGCGACCTCCAAGGAGCAGCAGCGCCGCATGGTGATCACGGTCCCCGTGGAGGAGGGTCAGCGCTGGAAGCTGGGCGAGATCACCATCCAGGGCAACGAGAAGTTCAGCGACGAGCTGCTCCTGGGCCAGTTCGAGAAGCCCAAGGGCGGCTGGCTGCGCTCGAGCGTCATCGACAAGGGCATCGAGGCCGTCGGCGAGGTCTACCGCAACACGGGCTTCCTCTTCGCCCGCGTCGATTCCGAGCTCGTCGAGCGCGACGGCGAGGTGGCCGATCTGATCGTCAAGGTCGACGAGGGCGATCAGTACCGGGTGGGGCGGATCGAGTTCCAGGGCAACGTCAAGACGAAGGACAAGGTGATCCGGCGCGAGCTGGGAGTGCAGGAAGGCCGGATCCTGAGCTCCGGCGCCCTGCGCAACTCGATCCTGCGGATTCGCCAGCTCGAGTTCTTCAAGATCAACGAAGACGAGCCGGTGGCCTTCGACTTCGACAGCGAGAAGAAGAGCGTGGACTTGCTCCTCAAGGGCGAGGAGGGGTCCCGGACGGAGCTCCTCTTCGGCGGCGGCTTCAGCGAGGTCGACGGCTTCTTCGGGCAGCTCCAGTTCCGGACGAGGAACTTCCTGGGCCGCGGCGAGACGGTCGCCGTCTCGCTCCAGTCGGGCCGCCGGCAGGACGTCTTCGACCTGTCCTACAGCATTCCCTGGTGGCTCGACCGGCCGCAGAACCTGGGCGTGCAGGTCTTCCAGCGCAAGCTCGACTACGAGCTGCTCGACGGCCAGAACTTCTTCCAGGACACGAAGGGCGGAACCCTGACCTACGGGCGCCGCCTCACGCTGTTCACGACCCTCTCCGCCAGCTACACCCGCTTCGATTCGATCGACGAGCGCAGCCAGTTCGACGGCCTGAACGAGCTCGTGACGCAGTCGTTCTCCCGCGACGTCTCGACCATGCGGCTCCTCTACGGCCTCGATCGGCGCGACAGCATCCTCACGCCGACCCGCGGGATGCGCTACCAGGCCAGCGTCGACTACGCGGGGGGCGTCCTCGGCGGCAGCTCGAACTTCGTGCGGCCGCGCGCCGCCTTCAGCCTGTTCAAGCCGGTGACGAGCACCCGCTTCACGACGGTGGCCGCGGTCAACGTGGAGACGGGCTTCATCGAGCCCTTCGGCGGCGAAGACCTCTTCTACAACGACCGCTTCTACCTGGGCGGCGAGTCGACGCTCCGCGGGCACCGGTTCCGCTCCATCTGGGTGCGCGAGAAGGACGGCAGGACGCGGGTCGACCAGCAGGGCTTCCCGATCGGCGGCGACTCCTTCCTGCAGCTGAACTTCGAGTATCAGCTGCTGCTCGGCGGGCCGTTCCGGCTGCTCGCCTTCCTCGACGCCGCCAACGTGTTCGCCAAGGACCAGACGATCTCGTTGGAGGATCTGCGGCGGACGTCGGGCTTCGAGCTGCGCGTCAACATCGCGGCGTTCGGGGCGCCGCTGCGGTTCATCTGGGCGCAGAATCTCGATGCCTTCGCCGACGACCGCTTCGACTCGTTCCGATTCAGCGTCGGGGCCGGCTTCTGAGGATCGCCGGCTCGCGAGGGGATACCATGCCGGGAACCGGTCTGGGATCGCCGCCCGGGGAAACGCTTCGAGCAACACTGGAAAACCACTGGAGGAACTGGAAGTCATGAACGCAATCGAACGACCGGCCCAGGGCCGTGTCGCCGTCATCGCCGCGGTCTTGTGGCTCGGCGTGTGGGGAGCGGGGGCGCTGCCGGCGCAGGAGTTCTCCTCCGGGCCCAGCAAGGTCGCCGTCATCGACGTGCGGCGGATTCTCACCGAGTCGGAGTCGGGCCGCGCGGCGATCGAGCGGCTGCGGGTGGCGGCAAAGGCGAAGCAGGACGCGCTCGAGGCCCAGGGGGACGCGGCCGTGGCGATCGAGCAAGACCTCGAGGCGAGGCGGCTCTCGCTGTCCGAAGACAAGCAGCAGGAGATCGAGGCCGACCTGCAGCGGCGGGCGATCGAGCTGCGCCGGGCGCAGGACGATGCGCGGCGCGAGATCGAGGAGCTGCAGACGGAGGAGTTCAAGACGATCGAGGACCGGGTCATGCCCCTGATCCAGGAGATCGGGGAGAGCGAGGGCTTCACCCTGATCTTCAACAAGTTCGAGGAGAGCGGCCTCCTGTTCGCCGCGCCCGGGGCCGACATCACGGACAAGGTCCTGGAGCGCTTCAACGCGCTCCCGGAAGGCTAGGGAGCTTGAGGCGGACCCTGGGCGAGCTCGCCGGCCTGCTCGGCGGCGAGGTCCGGGGCGACCCGGCGCGCGTCGTGCGCCGGCTCGCCACCCTGGAGGCCGCCGGCCCGGGGGATCTCTCCTTTCTCACCAGCGCCCGCTATTTCCGCGACGCCCTCGCCAGCAAGGCGGGAGCCCTCCTCGTCGGCGGCGACGCCGCCGCCAGGCTCGAGGGGGACCTCATCGTCGTCGCGGAGCCCTACCTCGCGCTGGCCAGGCTGCTCGAGCTCTTCGCGCCGCCGTCCGGCCCCGCGCCGGGGGTCCATCCCACGGCCGTCGTGGCGGCGGGCGCCGCGGTCGCCGCGACGGCCAGCGTAGGCCCCTACTGCGTCGTCGGCGAGCGCGCCACGATCGGCGAGCGCTGCGTCCTCGGGCCGCACACCGTGGTCGGCGACGACTGCTCGGTCGGGGACGACTGCCTCCTGCACGCACGGGTCACCCTCTACGCCAGGAGCGTCGTCGGGTCGCGCTGCATCCTGCACTCGGGGGTCGTCGTCGGCGGCGACGGCTACGGCTTCGCCACCAGCGGCGGCCGGCACCACAAGCTGCGGCACCTGGGCCGCGCCGTCCTCGAGGACGACGTCGAGATCGGGGCCAACTCGGCCGTCGATCGAGGGCTTCTGGGCGACACGACGATCGGCGCGGGCACCAAGATCGACGATCTCGTGATGGTCGGCCACAACGCGCGGGTCGGCCGCCACAGCCTGCTCGCGGCGCAGGCGGGTCTCGCCGGCAGCGCTCGCCTCGGCGACCGGGTCACGGTGGCCGCCCAGTCGGGTATCATCGGCCACGTCGAGATCGGAGACGGCGTGGTGGTTGCCACCAAGTCGGCGGTGCTGCAGGCCGTCGAGAAGGGCCGCCGGGTGGCGGGCATTCCGGCGACGGATCTGGCGAAGTGGCGCCGTCAGCAGGCCCTGGTGGGGCGGCTGGGCGAGCTGCGCGCCCGGCTCCTCGAGCTGGAGCGCGCGGCGCGGCGGCGGGTGACGGGCGACGGCCGGGGCGAGGAAGAAGAGTGAGCGACGAGAACGAATACGACATCCGCTGGATCACCTCCGTGCTGCCGCACCGGTATCCGTTCCTGCTGGTCGACCGGGTGCTGGAGATCGAGCCCGGGCGGCGCATCCGGGCCTACAAGAACGTGACCGCCAACGAGGACTTCTTCAACGGCCACTTCCCGGGCCATCCGGTGATGCCGGGGGTCATGATCATCGAGGGGATGGCCCAGGCGGCCGGGATCCTGACCCTCCACGATCGGCAGGAGAGCGACGGCAAGCTGATGTACTTCACGGGGATCGACCGGGCGCGCTTCCGCCGGCCCGTCGTCCCTGGCGACCGCCTGGACTACGAGATCGAGATCCTGCGCCTGCGCGACACCTACTGCAAGCTGCGCGGCGAGGCCAGGGTCGACGGCCAACTGGCGGCCGAGGCCACCATGGCCTCGGCGCTCGTCGACCGCTAGCGGCGAGCGGGCTGGTGCGATGAGCGGTCTCATTCACCCGACGGCGATCGTGGATCCGAAGGCCGAGCTGGCCGCCGGGGTGCGGGTCGGGGCTCACGCGATCGTCGGTCCCGGCGTGGTGCTCGGCGAGGACACCGAGATCGGGGCGGCGGCCCAGGTGATGGGCCCGGCCGTGATGGGCCGCGAGAACCGCGTCTTCGCCCTGGCGTGCGTAGGCTTCGAGCCCCAGGACCTGAAGTTCGGCGGCGAGACCACCCGGCTCGAGGTCGGGGACCGCAACGCCTTCCGCGAGTTCTGTACGGTGCACCGGGGCACCGGCAAGGGCGGCGGCGTGACCACCATCGGCGACGACAACCTCTTCATGGCCTACTCGCACGTCGCCCACGACTGCCACGTCGGCGACCGCACGATCTTCAGCAACGGCGGGACCCTGGCGGGCCACGTCGAGGTCCAGGACGACGCCGTGATCGGCGCCTTCAGCGCCGTGCACCAGTTCTGCCGGGTCGGCCGGCACGCCTACATCGGCGGCTATTCGGTGATCACCCAGGACGCGCTGCCCTTCGTCAAGACGGTCGGCCACCGGCCCGCGGTCTACGGCATCAACACGATCGGCCTCGAGCGCAAGGGCTTCGACCGCGAGACGATCGCGCGCCTGGCGGCGGCGCTCCGGGTGCTCGTGAGGGGCGGCCTCGCGCCCGCGCACGCGCTCGAGAAGATGCGCGCGGAGCACGGGGGCTGCCCCGAGGTCGACGAGCTCGTCGCGTTCGTCGCCGCGAGCGAGCGCGGCGTCATCAGGATCCCGCCTGGCAGCCGGCGGACCCGAGGTGGCGGTGGCAGCTGAGTCCGTGGCAGCCGAGGCGGTAGCAGCCGCGTCGGTGGCGCCGCTGCGGGTCGGCGTCGTCGGTACCGGGGCGCTGGGACGGCACCACGTGAGGATCCTCGCGGAGCTGCCCGAGGCGGACCTCGTCGGCATCGTCGACCTGCGCGCCGACGTGGCTCGGCAGCTGGCCGCGGAGCACGGAACCGTCGCGCTGCCCACGGCCGCGGAGCTGGCCGGGCGGGCGGAGGCGGTCGTCGTCGCCGTGCCCACGGTCGACCATCACGCCGTGGCGATGCCCCTGCTCGCGGCCGGGCTCCACGTGCTCGTGGAGAAGCCGATCGCGCCCGGTCTCGGGGAGGCGGACGCCCTCGTCGCCGCGGCCGGCGACCGGGTGCTCGCCGTGGGGCACGTCGAGTTCTACAACCCGGCGGTCCAGGCCCTGATGGCCGTGGGGGAGCTGCCGGGCTACGTCGAGATCGAGCGCATGGCCGTCTTCAAGCCCCGCAGCCTCGACGTCGACGTCGTTCTCGACCTCATGATCCACGACCTGCAGATCCTGCAGGCGATCGACCGTTCGGCGATCCGCGAGGTCCGGGCGACCGGGGTCCGGGTGCTCTCCGAGCGCATCGACATCGCCAACGTCCGCCTCGAGTTCGAATCCGGCTGCGTCGCCAATCTCACCGCCTCGCGGGTCTCGGCCGAGCAGACCCGGCGGCTGCGGGTCTTCCTGCACCGCAGCTACTACTCGCTCGACTATCACGCGCAGTCGATTCAGGGCTACGAGCTGGTGGGAGACGGCGGCGACCGGGCGATCCGGCCCCTGGTCCTGCCGGTGGAGCCGGCGGAGCCGCTGAAGGTCGAGCTGCGCCACTTTCTCGCCGCCTGTCGCGGCGAGAGCGTTCCCCTGGTCGACGGCGTCCAGGGGAGAAGGGCACTGGCCACGGCGCTCGAGATCCGCTCCGCGATCGAGGCCCGGAGGGGGGAGGGGAGTCCGTGAGCGAGGTGAAGATCGGAGTGATCGGCGGCAGCGGCCTCTACGCGATGGGGGACCTCGAGATCGTCGACGAGCGGGTGATCGAGACGCCGTTCGGCGCGCCCTCGGATCCCTACGTCATCGGCGATCTCGAGGGGCGCCGGGTGGCGTTCCTGGCCCGGCACGGCCGCGGCCATCGCCTCATGCCCTCGGAGCTCAACTTCCGGGCGAACGTCTACGGGTTCAAGGTGCTCGGGGTCGAGTGGCTGCTCTCGGTCAGCGCCGTGGGCTCCATGAAGGCCCGCTACGAGCCGACCCACGTCGTCGTGCCCGACCAGTTCTTCGACCGGACGCGCCACCGCGCCGACACCTTCTTCGGAGACGGCATCGTGGCCCACGTGTCGATGGCCGACCCGGTGTGCAAAGAGCTGCGCGAGATCCTCCTCGCGGCGGCCCGCGGCGCCGGGGCCACCACGCACGACGGCGGCACCTACCTGTGCATGGAGGGGCCGCAGTTCTCGACCCGGGCCGAGTCGCGAATCTACCGGCAGTGGGGGGTCGACGTCATCGGCATGACGAACCTGCAGGAGGCGAAGCTGGCCCGCGAGGCGGAGATGTCCTACGCGACGCTCGCCATGGTCACCGACTACGATTGCTGGCACGAGGAGGAGGACGACGTCGAGGTGGTCGGGGTGCTCGAGGTGCTGCATCGCAACGCGGCGATGGCGCAGGACATCGTGCGCCGGGCCGTTCGCGACATCGACCCGGCCGCGCCCTGCCCGTGGGCCGGGAGCCTGCGCTACGCGCTGATCTCCGACCCCGCCGCGGTCTCGGCGGCGGCCCGTGAGCGGCTGGCGCCGATCGTCGGGAAGTACCTCCCCGCCGGCGGGGACGTAAAGGGAGGCGGCTCGTGACCCGCATTCTCGTGACCAACGACGACGGCGTGTTCTCGGAGGGGATCAAGCTCCTCGCGGCCAGGCTGCGGCCGCTGGCCGAGGTGACCGTCGTCGCTCCGGACCGCGAGCAGAGCGCCATGGGGCACGCGCTGACGCTGCATCGCCCCCTGCGCCTGCGCGAGATCGGCGACGGCGTCTACTCGGTCGACGGCACGCCCACGGACTGCGTGAGCCTGGGCCTCTTGTGGCTGCTCAAGGACACGCCCCCGGAGCTGGTGGTCTCGGGAATCAACTTCGGGCTCAACCTGGGGGACGACGTGACCTACTCGGGCACGGTCAGCGCGACCTTCGAAGGGACGCTCATGGGCATCCCCTCGGTAGCCTTCAGCCAGGAGGTCGCGAAGTCGTTCTCGTTCGAGCGCAGCGCCGACTTCGCGGCCGGGCTCGTCGAGGTGCTCCTGCGCAACGAGCTCCCCGAGGACCTGCTGCTCAACGTCAACTTTCCCGCCTCCGAGCCGCACGGCGTCCGGCTCACCAAGCTCGGCCGCCGCCGCTACCAGCAGTCGGTGGTGCAGAAGCTCGACCCGCAGGGACGGGAGTATTACTGGATCGCCGGCAAGCCGGTGTGGGACGAGAGCGAGGGCTCGGATCAGGACGCCGTGGCGGAGGGCTACGTCTCGATCACGCCGCTGCATCTCGATCTGACGGACTACCGGGGCATCGAGTCCTACCGCTGGCTCCAGGAGCAGCTCACGAGCGTGGGTTGATCGTGGCCTCCGAGTTCGCGTATCAGCGGCGGCGGATGGTGCGCCGTCTCGAGAAGGAGTTCGGCGTCCGCGACGCCCGGGTGCTGGCGGCCATGGGCAAGGTACCCCGCCACCGGTTCGTGCGCCCGCACCTGCGCTCGCAGGCCTACAGCCTCCACGCCCTGCCCATCGGCGAGGCGCAGACGATCTCCCAGCCCTCCGTCGTGGCCCGCATGACCGAGCTGCTCGCCGTCGAGCCCGAGCACGGCGTGCTCGAGATCGGCACCGGCTCCGGCTACCAGACGGCGATCCTCGGCGAGCTGGCGCGCCGCGTCTTCAGCCTGGAGATCGTGCCCGGACTGGCCCGCGAGGCCATCAGCCGCCTGCGCGATCTCGGCTACGACAACGTGAAGGTCCAGGCCTTCGACGGCACCCTGGGACTCGCCCAGGCGGCGCCGTACGACCGGATCCTCGTGGCGGCCGGGGCTCCCGCCGCGCCGCGGCCGCTGCTCGCGCAGCTCGCGCCCGGCGGCCGGCTGGTCATCCCCGAGGGCGGCCGCGACGTGCAGCAGCTCGTCGTCTACGACTACGACAAGCTCGCCCAGACCGTCAGGCGGCGGGTCGGCGAGGAGGTCCGGTTCGTCCCCCTCGTCGGCCGCCACGGCTGGGACAAGGAGTGATCATGCTCGAGAACCTCTGGCACTGGCTGAGCGGGACCCTCGCCGGCCTGCTCGACTGGGTGGAGTCCTTCGCCGGCAGCCCCGGCGGCGCCTGGGCGCTCTTCGGGATCGCCTTCGCCGAGTCGAGCTTCTTCCCCATCCCGCCGGACGTCCTGCTGATCGCTCTCTGCCTCGTGCGGCCGTCGGCGGCGCTGTGGTTCGCGGCGATCGCGAGCGTCGCCTCAGTCCTCGGCGGGATGCTCGGCTACGGCATCGGCTACGCCGGCGGCCGCCCGGTGCTGCACCGCCTCTTCGCGGAGCGCAAGATCGCGGCGGTGAAGAAGCTCTACGACCGCTACAACGCCTGGGCGACGGGCATCGCGGGCCTGACCCCGATCCCCTACAAGATCTTCACCATCGCCGGCGGCACCTTCGAGGTCAACTTCAAGATCTTCGTCCTCGCCTCGATCCTCTCCCGCAGCGCCCGCTTCTTCGCCGTCGCCGGCCTCATCTGGTGGATCGGCGAGCCGGCCAAGCTCTTTATCGAGAAGTACCTGAACGTCCTGACGATCGCCTTCGTCGTCCTGCTGGTCGGCAGCTTCTGGCTCGTCAACCGCTTCCTGCACCGCACCGGCGACCACCAGCCCCCCCCGCCGACCCCCGCCGGCGACGTATAATCCCCGGTCCCACGGGCGGCTGTAGCTCAGGTGGATAGAGCGGGAGTTTCCTAAACTCTAGGTCGGGGGTTCGAGTCCTCCCAGCCGCACCATTGCTCTCGCCGTTCGAATCAAGCAGTTACAGGGCGTGCCACAACGGGAGGCAAGTGGTCCGGTACTACACGCCCAAACTCCGTTGCTCCCCGTTGCGCTAGGGCGCAGTTCCACTCTCAGCCGGTGGGGCACAGAGGGAACGAGGATGCCGTCTCGCGCTCGATCTCGTGGACCAGGGCGCGGACTCGGGTCTGGTGCTGATGCGCGGTCAGGTGCTCCGAGCAGGGAAGAGGCGAGAACTCGGGCCTCCAGAGCGCGCGTTCGGACCCGACGGCCGAGCCACCGAGGGCGTCTCGCGACGTAAGCCGTAGTGGGTCTCGAGGTCGGCGAGGACTTCGTGGCCGACGATCGCGCTCTCGGGCCGGGGGCGTGCTCGGCGACCGTCGGCCGCCGGCGGGATTGGCGCTGCTAGACTGGCCGGACCGAAGGCAACACCCGATCCGTCGAGCCGACGGGGGTCCTTGCGCCGCGCCAGGAGGGGGTCATCCAAGACACCGCAGGCCTTAGAGAGAGAGTCGTCGCGCGGCTGCTCGAAGCCTCGGATCGGAGGCTCGAGCCGGCGAAGGTCGCCGACGACACGACACTGCGTGACGATCTGGGGCTCAGTTCGCTACAAGGGGTGACTCTGGCGATGGATCTCGAGGACGAGTTCGACATTGTCGTGGACGACGCGGAGCTGCGGGCCTTCGTCACCGTCGGCGACGTGGTCGGGCTCGTCCGTGGCAAGACGAGCCGCGAGAAAGGGAACGCCGCGGGGTGAACCGCCGCGTGGTCGTCACCGGCGTCGGCCTGGTCTCCTGCCTGGGGCATGAGTACGAGTCCGTTCTGGAGGCGCTGCGAGCCGGCAAGAGCGCCGTGCGCCGCATGACCGAGTGGCGCGCCGACCTGGGGCTCGAGAGTCGGGTCGCGGGCGCGGTGGACCACCTGGAGGAGAAGAAGGCCGCCGCGAGACTGCCCAAGAAGCTCGTTCCCGCCATGTCCGACGCGGCTCTGTTCTGCTGCCTCGCCGCCCGCGACGCCGTTGCCGATGCCGGCCTCGAGCCGGGCCAGCTCGCCGATCCGCGCACCGGCTGCATCGTCGGCAGCGGCGTCGGCAGCATCGACTCGGTGTGGCGCGCGGCCGAGCTCTATCTCTCGGCCAGAAGTCGCCGCATCGACCCGTACACTGTCCTGCGCTGCATGTCGAGCTCTGCCAGCGCCGCGGTGGCGAGCCTGCTTGCGATCCGCGGCCGCAGCTACTCGATCGCGTCGGCTTGTGCCACCTCGGCCCACAACATCGGCCACGCATTCGAGCTCATCCGCCAGGGCCGGCTCGACCGGGCGGTCGCGGGCGGAGGGGAGGACGTGAGCGAGCTCGTCGCGGTTGCGTTCCAGGCCCTGCGCCTTGCTCTGTCGACGAGCTACAACGACGTCCCGGAGCAGGCTTCGCGGCCTTTCGACCAGGGCCGCGACGGCTTCGTGATGGGCGGCGGCGGCGGCATCGTCGTCTTGGAGGAGCTCGGGGCCGCCCGTGCTCGCGGCGCCAGGATCCGGGCCGAGATTCTCGGCTTCGGTGCCAACTCCGACGGCTTCGACCTCGTTCTTCCGGAGCCCGAGGGCGACCAGGCCGCAGCCTGCATGCGCCTCGCCCTCGACGACGCCGAAGTCGAGCCTTCGAGGATCGACTATGTCAACACCCACGGCACCTCGACGCGGCACGGTGACGTCGCTGAGCTCAAGGCCTTGCGCCAGGTGTTCGGGCGCGGTGTGCCCCCTTTTTCCTCTACCAAGTCGATGACCGGCCACCCGATCGGCGCCGCCGGGGCACTCGAGCTGATCTTCTGCATCGGCATGCTCGAGCGCGGTTTCGTCGCCCCGTCGATCAACGTCACGAAGCCCGATCCGGCGGTCGCGGACCTCCCGCTCGTGACGGCAGCGAGGGAGCTTCCCCTGGCCACGGTGCTGTCGAGCAGCTTCGGCTTCGGCGGCACCAACGGAGTGCTCGTGGTCGGCCGTTTCGATGACTGACGGCGATGGTCTTCGGGGGCAGGGGCGCCTGGGAGTCGGGACTTCCTTGACGGAAACAGAGGCCGGTGAAAAGATAAACGCACTACCGACAAGGCACGGAGGCCACCATGAGCGTCGAGCTGCCTGATGTCTACCACGTCGACGTCGACGAAGTCGCACCCATTACGGTGACTCCGATCACCGTCGCCAGCGTCGGTGCGGTCGGGCCGGTGACGATCGACGGCATCCCCTCCGAGTACCACATCCACGTCGATACGCTCGACAAGATCGAGGTCGGGGTCGACCCGCTGACCGTGACGCTTACCCCGATCGAGATCCGGCCGCTCGAGATCAACGCCCGGCTGAAGGAGATCCCTTCGGTCCGCGCCCATCTGCCGGCCAACTACGCCCTTGGGCTCTCCCTGTTCGGCATGGAGCTGGCCAAGGTGCGCCTCTGCGGCGAGGCCCAGATCATCACCGAGCCCTACCGTCCCAACCCGTGCGAGGTCTGTGGGCCGTCCAGCCAGAGCCAGCCGCCGGGGACGGCTCCCGCCGGGGTCCTGCGGCTCGAGGAAGGCTAGTGGCAAGGACGGCTCAGAGGCCGGAGACCATCCATTTCCGTGGTGCTCCGAGGGCCTTGTCGACGGTGGTCAAGCTGGACCCGAGATTGTCGGGCGACGTGCGTCTGAGCCTCGAGCTGCCGCGGGGCTCTCGCGTCGGCGACGTCTTTACGGCCCGCGCCGCCCCGGTGCGCGGGCTCGGCCTCACCCGGCTGAGGCTGCGCGTCCCCAAGACGATGGCGCCCGGCACCTACAGGGGCTCTGCCGAGATCGGCGAGACGCGCCAGCCGATCGTAGTCGAGATCCAACCGGAGCGGCAGCTCAGGTTCTTCCCCTCCCGGACCTCGATCGAGGCCGAGGCGGGAGCGAGCGTCGACTTGACCCTCGCGCTCGCCAACCTGGGCAACGTCGCCGTCGAGGTCCCCGAGAGCTCGGCGTTCGGCCTGTTTCCGGTCAAGGGCATGGACGAAGTGATCTCGAGAGTGATCGAGGCCCGGCTCGAGCGTGGCGAACGGCGCATCGATCGCTTCCTCGACGAGCTGGCGGAGAGTCACGGCGGCAACGCCCGGGTGCGGATCCGCCGAGGATCGGGGCGCTTGGAGCCGGGAGACGTGCACGATCTGGAGCTGACCCTGCGCCTGCCCGCGAAGCTGGTGAGCGGGCGCCTGTACCGCGGTCTCTTGTCGCTCGACTACGCCAAGCAGCGAGTCGAGGTCCGGGTTCTCGAAAAGAGCAAGCAAAAGAGCGCGCGCCGGAGGAAACAATGAACTCGATTCTGAGCGGTGAGTCGATGCAGGGCCTGGCCGACGCGATCCGCAATCTGCTCGACGCCCAGGCCCAGCTCGGCAACGAGTTGCTCGCCGTCATGACGGGCAACGAGCAGCAGAACTCCTGCGACATCCCGGAGCCGTGCTGGATGCCGCAGTCGGCCGGGGAGGTGGTGAGCCAAGTCTGCCCGGGCAGCGTGGCGACCTTGAAGATCGAGATCACCAACTGCGACGCCACCGGCCGCTTGTACCAGGTCTCTGCTGCGGGATCGGCGGCCGGCAGCGTGTCGATCCAGCCGACGAGTCTGGCGCTGGGGGCGAAGGAGCGGGGCACGGTGACCGCAACCCTCAAGGCGCCCGACGCCACCGCGGGCCAGAAGCTCGAAGCCCTGATCTGGGTCCGGGGGTGCAGGGAGCACTACCTGCGGTGGACCGTCTCGGTCGGCGACCAGGGCGGAGCCTGTTGCCACGTCGTGGAAATCGACGACTGTCCGGACTACATCCATCACTGGTACGACCACTTCTACTGCCCTCGCTCCTGCCGCGAGCGGGGGACCCCGGCAGACCCTCATGGCTGACGTTCCGGATCTCGGCGATCTCCTGCGGCGCAATGTCGAAAGCGGCCTGCGTTTCTACCAGGGCCTGGTGAGGCTGTCGGCCGATTACCTCAAGGAGGTGAGCTCCGCCTTCGCCAAAACAGGCGTGGCGGGCGAGGAGGAGACACCGCCGGCGGCGCCGCGCGCTGCCGCGCTGGTGCTCGAAGCCGAGGCCGGTCGAGAGGCCCAGGGCTTCTTCCTCGTCGAGAACAACACATCCCGACGGGTGGCGGCCGACGTGGTGGTCTCGCCGTTGATCGATCCCGACGGCCACGAGATCGAGCAGCTGCTCGAGTTCGAGCCCGCACGGGTGAGCCTGGGTTCGAGCGAGCAGACGGTGGTCCGAGTGTTCGGCAAGATCGACCCGCGGCTCGAGGCCGGGGTCGGTTATCGCGGCGCACTCACGGTGCCCGGAGTGTCCAGAGCCTCGGCTGCCATCGTCGTGCGGCGTTTGCACGGTGTCGCGACGGCGAGCCAGGCCGCCGAGGTGTCCCCCGAGAAGGCGCCGGCCGGGAAGGTCACTGCCAAGAGAGCTACACGCAAGCGGACGACGCCCAAGAGGCCTGCGGCCAGGACAACAACCGCCAAGAAGACGGCGGCCAAGAAGACGGCAGCCAAGAAGACGGCGGCCAAGAAGACGGCGGCCAAGAAGGGCGCCGGCCGCAGCGCCTCGCGCACCAGCAAGAGGTGAAGCAGGGGCCGGCGACGCCGGCCGGGAGTGAACCATGGCCCAGAAAAAGTCGACATCCGACGCCGATGTGCAGAACGTCCTGATGGACGTGGTCGAAGTCCAGCTGGCTGCCTTCAGGGCCGGAATCGACTTCTGGAGCGCCTGGGTGGAGCAAGCCTCCAAGTTCAGCGAAGATGCCGGCAGCCGCCTCGGCGAGATCCGGAGGAATCCGTCCGATGCCAATCGCCTCCTCATGGAGATCGGCGAGGCCAGTCGCGTGAGCCTGCGCGCGATGACCGATCTGCCGCGGCAGGCCGCCGAACGGTTCATCGAGGAGCTCGGCAAGTCCGAGCAATCGAGGGCGTCGGGCAAGAAGGGTGCGGCGCGTCCCAAGGCGAAGCGATCGGTGCGCGCAAAGCCGTAGCGCCCGGGGCCGGGGCCGACAGGACGTGCTGCGGGAGGGCGAAGCGTGACGGTCGCGCCGGCTAGCGCCGCCGCCACCTCCAGACGCTTGCTGGGTGCACTCGATCTCGAGGACGAGCTGGACCAGCTCAGGGAGTTGATCGCGCAGATCCTCCGCGAGAGCGACGCCGAGGTACAGAGCCTTCTGGACTGGCAGTTCCTCGGCGAGTCCAAGTTCTTCCGCCCCGTGACCATCTTTGCCTGTCACCGCGCCATGTCCGAGGAGCCGGTCGACGATGAGCTCCTGCGCTCGACGGTGGCACTCGAGATCGTGCACAACGTCTCGTTGATCATCGACGACATTCTCGATCGCTCGCGCCATCGACGAGGCAAGCTCACCCTGCACTGCCGATTCGGCTTGCTGCCGGCGCTCATGACCGGCGGCTACCTCACGGCCCACGTCTTCGAGATCCTGCACCGAGACCCCTATGCGATCGCGCTCATTTCCGACCTGTTCAAGCGGCTGGGCGTGGCCGAATGCCTGCAGTGGCGGCTGCGGCGGCAGCCCCTCGGGGTCGAGGACTGGCGTCACCTCGCCGGCGAAGACACCGGCTCGATGTTCGAGACCTGCGCCTGCCTCGGGACCCGCGACGACACGCTGCGGCGTTACGGCGCCCTGCTCGGCACGCTCTATCACGGCTGCGACGACGTCGGCGACGTCCGCGGCGCCGTGGCCCTCGGCGGCGGCGGCGAGGAGGACGTGCGGGACGGCATTCTGACGCTGCCGGCGGCTCTCGCAATCCGCTCGCCCGAGATCGCGGTGCTGTTCCGCGATCCCACCGACGAGGGGCTCGAGGTGCTGATGCGGGCGATGGAGAGGGCCCTTCCCGAGGCGGAGAGCTACCTCGACGGTCTCGCCGAAGAGGCGATGGTCGAGGCGCAGGCGAACGCACGCAACCCCGAGCCGCTGATCACGCTGATCCGGCACACCCGCCGCCTGTCCGAGGCATGAGCGCCAGGGCGCGCACGTTCGATGTCATCGTCGTCGGCGGCGGGCCGGCAGGCAGCGTGATGGCCTGGTCCCTCGCCCGCCAAGGAGCTGACGTCCTGCTGCTGGAGCGCGCCAGATTCCCGCGCGAGAAGGTCTGCGGCGATTTCGTCGAGCCGCGAGGGCTACGCATTCTCGAGAGGATGGGATGTCTGCCCGCCCTCGAGGAGACGGCGCCGTTACCGATCACGCACGTGGCGATGTTTCTGCGCTCCGAGTGTGCCTACCGCGGCGCCATTCCGTTCTACGGCCGCCGCGCCGGCCTGCCGCCCCACGGCTACATCATCCCGCGTGATGTGCTGGACTACAGCATGTTGCGGTGCGCCGCCCAAGCAGGTGCCACCGTACGCCAGGAGAGCCGGGTCGTCTCCGTCGCCTGCGGCCAGACCGGAGTCCAGGCGCAGGTCCAGCGCGGCGAGCGCCTCTCGACCCACCGCGCCCAGTTGGTGGTTGGCGCCGACGGGGTGCACTCGGTCGTCGCTCGCTCGGCCGAGCTGCTCGAGGACGATCCCCGATACAGCGCCGTCTCGCAGCGCGCCTACGCCGAGGGGCTGTCGCAAGAAGACGGCGAGGCCGCATTCTTCTTCGATCGCGAGCTGTTTCCCGGGTACGGATGGATCTTCCCCATGGCCGGGGGGCGAGCCAACCTCGGAGTGGGAATCCTCTCCGAGACCCGCGACCGTCACTCCATCAGCGTGCCGCGTCTCTTCAGCCAGTTTGTGGACAAGGCGCGGGAGACCGATCCGCGCTACTCCGACCTGCGCCTCTCGGGCCCTCCGATCGGCGGCATAGTCAAGACCTACGGCGGCGCGGGACGCAACGTCTTCGACCGCGGCCTGCTGATCGGCGATGCCGGCTGCTTCGTCGATCCGATGACCGGCGAGGGCATCACACCGGCGATGGAGTCGGCGCTGCTCGGCTCGGCGGTTCTCCTCGAGGCCCTGGAGCAGGGCAAGTTCGGGGCCGCCTTCCTCTCGTCCTACGAGGAGTCTTTCCGGCACTACTTCGGTCCGGCATTCGGCTATGTAGATCTCTGCGCCTCGTTGATGCGCAACGAGCACTTCGGCGACGCGTGGCTCGACGCCGTGGCGCGGGGCTGCAAGCTGGCCGAGAAAGACACCGACTTCGGCCGCATCGCGGGCGCCACCTTCGGCGGCATGGAGCTCGACCCGATCGGCATTGCGGCCCAGATCTGGACAAAGGCCGTCGGCGTCATGGCGGCCGAGGGCGCCCATTCCTTGTTCGGCCTCCTGAGCGGCGATCTCGGCCGGCTGTCGAGCTCCGTCGGCCAAATGGCGGACTGGCATCTGAGCTGGTGGCGATCCGCTCTCAGCGACCCTGCCTGGCACGCCAGCTGGGCCAGCGACGTGGCGAACAAGTGGCTGCGACTGGTCGTCGCCGCTCCCGGCCTCGCCGAGGATCCCCGCGCCCGCGGACCGCTGACGAACTGACAGGCGCTCCCCAAGGGAGGTTCCCCAAGGGAGGTTCCCCCAAGGGAGGTTCCACGCGAATGCTGAACGTCGCGTCGGCGAGACCGGGTGGCGCCCATGCCGGCGCGAGGGACGTTCTAGGTTCTGAGCGGGTGGTAGCGGCCCGGGACGAAGCAGCCAGGAGGAAACTCGGCCGGCTTGCCCGCCCGCCAGGCCTCCGACGCCTGACGGTAGGCGATGCGCATCAGCCGGTAGCCCCACTCGAGGGCCCTTCGCACCTGGGGATCGGCGGCGTGGAATCGCGGAGCAGGGGTCCGGCGTCGGATGGACGCGGGGCAGGCGTGCGGGTCCTGCCCGCAGACCGCCTCTTTGCCGAGCACCGAGACTCCGTCCATCTCGCGCTCGATCTCGTGGACCATGGCGCGGACTGCTGAAGCCCGTGAACCGCAAGGTCTCTCTGCTCGCGGTTTTCGTCCTTCTCCTGGGGTGCGCGCTCCAGGCGATCGCCAGCCTCCTGATCCTCGCCCCCTTTGATCGTCCTGGAGGGAGCGGGCTCGTCGAGCGCGTTCTCGCCCGGGCAATCGCAGGCGCTGGCGCACCTGTTGGCCGTCGCCGCGCCCCGGGAGTTGTCGCTCCTGGTGTGGCTCCTCGTGAAGGGCGTAGACGCCCGCAGGTGGAAGCAGGAAGCAGGCGTTCTGCGAAGCGGCCCAGCGGAGGTCTCTCCTGCCCGCGAAGCGCGAGAGCGCCGACGGCCAGATGGGGGACAAGGCTAAGGAACGGCGTTCGTCCACGCCGTGGTGTCGCCGGACTCGAAGCCGTCGGCGAAGATCACCGGCGTGGCGACGAAGCGGCCGAAGACGCCGCTCCGGTCGGGCCAGGCGACGAGGAATCGGTTGCCGCTTGCCGGGTGGGCCTCGGGGGCGCCCGAGCCGACGAGGAAGAAGCCGGCCTGGACGTCGGCGACGAGGGTCACGGGTCCCGGGTCCATGGCAGGGGAGAACCACTGCGCGTTCACCTGATCGAAGTCGCTTGCCTCCTCGGAGCGCCAGACGACGAGGAAATCGCCGTAGGGCCCCGGGGCGATCGAGAAGGCGCGCCGCATGAAGCACCACTCGGCATCGTGGCAGGCGTAGATCTCGAAGACGGGGGAGACCGGCTCCCCGGTCGCGCGGTAGCGGCGCGTGAAGAGCCGGTCGTTCGGATAGCCGCGTTGGGTCCAGACAGCGACGAGGTCGCCGCCGGCGAGCCTCTCGATCGTCTGGGCGCCGTCGAAGAAGAAGGGGTTGCCCAGGGGGGTGCCGGCGCCGTCGATCCGGCGGCCGACCGAGGAGCCGTCGCTCTGGTACTCGGCCGCCGAAACGACAAAGGAATCGTTACCGGTGCTCGCGACCGAGGTCTCCGTCTCGTGCGGCAGTAGCGGCAGCTCGAACGTATTCGACAGGGGATCCCCGGTGCCGTCGAAGGTGCTGCCGTGGCCGCCGTTGGAATAGCACAAGAGGGGCGGGTAGGGTGAGCAGATCTCCTCGTACCAGACGACCATGTAGCGTTCGTCGGGCGAGGGCGCCATCTTCGCGCCGTAGACGTAGTAGGGCAACGCGTTGCGGACCTGGAAGGCGGGAGTCTGCTCGTCGCCGTTCGCGTCGTAGCGCTGCAGGTAGAGGCGGCCGTCGAAAGGCTCTCCCCCGGCGGCGAGAAAGCCCCCGGCGACCGTGGCGATGGTCTTCGGGGGGATCGGCAGCGAGCGCACTCCCGTCGCGGCGGAGCCGTCGGGTGCGAGCCTGCGGAAGTAGCCCCGGGCGGGGCTGGCGTTCCCGGCCCCCACCATCCAGGTCACGAGAAAGCCGCCGTCCTCGCTTCCCGCCAGCTCGACGGTGTGCGTGTCTCAAGAGTCGATGGCGTGATCGGCGATGACGAACACCGGCCCCAGCGTCGGCGCGCTCCCGCCCGCCGCCCTGGCGGAGTCGCGCGCCGGCGACAGCGCGACCGCTGCGAGCGCGACGACCAGCCCCGTCAATCGAACGATGGATCGAAACTGCCGCATCGTGATGCCAAGACTCTAGCAACGGGTACGCGCCAGGATCAAGCGTGAACCCGTGATGAAAGACCTCCAGGCAGGAAGGGGTCTCCGGTGCTCGCGCGGCCGCCCAGCCTCCATGCGGCGCGAGCGATTCTGCCCACACTCGCCGTGGCCGACCCCTTTCTTACCTGGAGTCTTTTCCCGCCCGGCGCAGGCTCCTCTGGTGCCGGGCCGCAGCGAGCCAGGCAGGTGCGCGCGGCGGGCCTGCGGCTGCGCTTGGGTCTACCGGTCTCTCAATCCACTTTTCCGGGCTGAGCCAGGTCCTTGCGGTCGGCGGTCGCCGGCGGATCGGGCAGCCGCTCCCACCGCAGGAAGTTCGTGATGTAGAAGAGGGCCAGACCGAAGGCGATCAGCACGACGCCGATCACGTTGTGGATCAACTCCGAGAAGACCAGAAGCAGAACACCCGCCGCCACGTCGACGGCGGCGGCCGTGTTCATGATGGCGCCAGTCGGCGGGTCATGATCGTCGATCGTGTTGCCCATTCACTCCTCCTCTCCAGTCTCGAGGTCGAGCTCGAGTCGGTGTCGTTCTCGGTGGGCGATCGTCGAATTGTAGACCAAGCGGGTCCTCAGGAGGGATTGCCCACCAGCACGAACGGCGCCCAGTAGTAGGGATGACTCCGCGCGCCGTCGCGCAGCTGGCCGAGCTTGGCTCTCCGGAGAGCCTCGACCGGGCCGCGCCCCGCGTTCAGCTCGCGGTAGAAGCGGGCCATCAACAGCGCCGTCGACTCGTCCTCGACCGGCCACAAACTGACGGATACGGCGACCGCGCCGGCCGATAGAAATGCCCGGGTCAGGCCGAGGAGGCCTTCGCCGCGGACCGCCTGGCCGAGCGCGGTCTCGCAGCCGGACAGAACGACCAGCTCGGCCGCGAGCTCCAGGTCGAAGATCTCGTGGGTCTGCAAGAGGCCGTCGTCGGTCCCATCGGCGCTCGGCGACAGCAGCAGGGACGAGAGCGCCGGCTCCTGGTCGTCGATCAGGGCGTGGGAGGCGACGTGGACGTACCGCGCCCCCCGCACCGCCGGCTCGGTCTTGAACCGAGCCTCGCTCGCCTCCGGCCCGACGAAGATCGAGGACTCGCCCGGCGCGAAGAGCCCGGCGATCGATTCGACCTCGGCGCGCGCTCCCGCGAGCCGTCTCCAGACCCACGAATCGCGCTCGGTCAGGCCCCGGAGAAGCGGCTCGGCCGTCTCCACCGGCGCGGGCGTCCCCGGCAGCGTCGGATCGGCGAAGGCCACCAGGCGCGGGCCCCCGGCGGCGGACCAGGCCGCCGGGCCGTCTCTCTCGAGCAGCGACAGCGTCGAGGCCGAAGGCGCGTACGAGACGGCCCAGCGCTCGAGGACGTAGGCGTTCGCGGCGCCGGGGGCCCCGCCGCCGACGAGCACCTCGAAAGGCAGGTAGCAGAGGACCCCGTCCGGAACCACCACGAGATGGCTGGAGTCCGCCAGCACGTCGGCGACGGGCCCCAGCAGCCGGTCGTGGAGCTGTCTCGCGGCGCCCAAGAGCCTCCCCATGCCGCGCCGGCTGGGCGTCTCGAGGACCTGCAACAGCTCGCCCACCCGGCGCTCCAGCTCGGCTTCCGCCGGCAGCCGCTCGAGGGCGAAGCGGTCGGCCGTGACGGCGAAGACGAAGGAGCGCTCCTCGCCCAGCACGAAGCTGATCAACGCCTGGCCGGGCGCCAGCATCCGGCGCACGTCGCCCACCCCCAGGGGCGCCGGAGCCTCGAGACTCAGCCAGCGGGGATCGGACGCGCGGATCCGGCTCTCGACCTCCTCGCGCTCGCGGTTGGCGGCGGTGATCTCCCGCCGCAGCGCGTCGACTCGCGCCGCGTCGACGTCCACGTCCTGCAGAGCCTCGGTGAGGTCCCGCTGGGCCGTGGAGAGCCGTCCCGCGAGATCGAGCCGCCGGCCGCGCAGCTCGGCCGGCAGCTCGCGCTCCAGGCCCGCCCTGGCCTCCGCCAGCAGCTCGACCAGGCTGCGCGCCCGGCCTCTCTCGCCGACCTCGAACGCCTGCTCGGCGTAGCCCTCTCCCGGGTAGCGGCGATCGAGCTGGTCGAGGATGTCGACGAGAAGCGCGAAGTCCCCCTGACTCTGGGACAGGAACCCGGCGCGGAAATCGGGCTGCGCGACGCCGAGCCTGAGCGACTCGAAGGTCCTCAACGCCGCGGATACGTGCTCGCGCGCCTCTTCGAGGTTCCCTTCGCCGGCCAGGAACTGCGCGTATCGAGCCTGCGTCGAAGCTTCCTGGAACGGGTCGCCGACCACCCTGGCGAGCTCCACGGCGCGGTCGAAGTAGCGCCGCGCCGCCGGGGCGTCCCCCAGCATCGCCTTGGCCCTGCCGAGCTCCCGGAGAGTGGCGAGCTGCCCGGGCCGATCGGAGATGTCGAGCTGGATGGCGAGCGCCTCCTCCAGGGCGGGCAACGCCGCTCCCGCCGCTCGCGAGTCGAGGTCGCTGCGCCCCACTCCCAGGAGACTGTAGGCGGCGGCGAACCGGTCGTCGGCCGCGCCGCTTCTCTCCCGCGCGCGCCGGAAGTAGTCCCGCGCCTCGGGCTCCCCGGCCTCTCGCGCCAGCTCCCCGAGACGAAGGAGCCCCCACGCCTCCTCGGTGGCCGAACCGGCGTCGCTCGCCGCTTCGAGGGCCTGCTCGAGGTAGCCTCGGGACCGCCCTCGCTGCCGCAGCATCCAGTACAGAGAGCCGAGATTCCCGGCGATGACGGCCTCCTTCCTGCGCGCGCCGAGGCGCTGGGCGAGCGCCAGTGCGGTCTGATAGGCGTCGATGGCGCCCCGGAGATCTCCCACCGCCTTGAGCTGGATTCCCCGGGTGTTGAGGATGTTCATCTCGCTGCTCCGGTCGTCCAGCCGGTGGGCGAGCGCGAGCGCCTGCTCCGACACGCGCAGGGAGTCCGCGTAGCGGCCCAGGGTCCGGTAGGTGGCCGCCAGGTTGGCCAGGGTGTCCGCCTGCTCCCCCTCCGCGCCGGTCGCGAGCTGCAGCCCGAGGGCGGTCTCGAAGGCCTCGACCGCGCGGTCGAGCTCGCCCTGGTGGAAGAAGAGCACCCCGAGGTTGTTCCAGGTGAGGCCCTGCGCCTCGAGGTCTCCCTCCCGGCGCGCCAGGTCGAGCGCCCGCTCGTAGAGGGGGCGCGCCAGGTCGAGGTCGCGGCGGTTGGTCAGCAGATCGCCGTAGCCGTTGAGGCCGTAGGCCAGCTCGATCGGGTTGCCGCTCCGCTCCAGCAGCTCGATCGCCAGCCGAACCTCCTTCTCCGCCTCCTCCCCGGAGCCCAGCGTCGACAGACACTTCGCCATCTCGCGGCGGATGCGCCCTTCGTGGAGATGGAAGTGGGAGCCTTCCAGCATTGCCGCGGCCGAGGCCATCAGCTCGATCCCCCGGCGCAGGCTCTCCTCGGTCTGCTCCTCCTTGAGACGCAGGGCTCGGTGCCACTCCTCGAGGGCGGCGAGCAGGACCCGGTCGGCCGGCGTCGAGGGGCGCTGCGCCACAGTCGAGACTCGGAAACGGACGGCGTCGGGCACCGATTCGGCGGCCTGGAAGCGGAGCAGATAGGAGCCATCGAGGCTCGTCACCGCCGCCAGGGTCTCGACGAGCCACGGCTTGCCGGGAAGATCGCTGGTCGCGATCGTCTCGCCGAGCGGGTCGGTGAGGGCGGCCGCCACGTCGCCCCGCGTCTGCTCGACGAGGAGCTCGACGTAGGTCCCGGCGGCGAGCTGC
>JAOTWP010000199.1 GCA_029862975.1 Acidobacteriota bacterium | reverse complement strand
GCTCGCCATCCGCGTTCCCAGCCGCTCCCGCGGCCGCCGGATCCTCGACGAGCTCGACGTCGGCGAGATCTCGCCGGCGTTCATCGGCGAGGTCTACGACCCGGAGGCCATGCGGATGGTGCCGACGGGCGTCTACATCGTGCGCCTCGAAGGGGACGAGCCCTCCCACCGGCGGCCCTTCGAAGACGTGGAGGGGCTCGTCCGCGCCGACTTTCTGCGGCGCGACGGCGAGGGGCTCGCGGCCGAGATCGAGCGCGAGGTGCTCGCGCGCGCCGGGTTCCGCGTCGTCGCGCCGGGTCTGCCGCGTGAGGCGCGATGAGGCAGGCGGTCTCGCGCGGCGCCGATCGCCGCGACGCCGATCGCCAGGCGAGCGATCTGGCCGGTGGATGCGCGCGCAAGGCCTGCGAGCTGCCGGATCCTCTCTACGCGATTCCCTGAGGCCCGGCCCGGCGCTGCTATGCTAGGGCGACCGTTGACGACCCCCGGCATGGAAGCGAGGGCTCACATGAACAGAAGCACCCTGGCGGGTCTCGTGCTCGGCGGAGTCGTGCTCGTGATGGGCGGCTGCGGTGACGGCTCCGAGCTTGCGGGCGGCCGGCCGGAGAAGCTCGTGCTGGGCCTCGTGCCGGCGCTCGAGGCCGACAAGCTCATCGACAACTTGAAGCCGCTCGACGAGTACCTGACCCGCGAGCTCGGCGTTGCGGTCGAGAGCTTCGTGCCCCAGGACTACACCGGCCTGATCGAGGCGCTGGGCAGCGGCCAGGCCGACATCGCCATGCTGCCGCCCTTCGCGGGAATGCTCGCCCTCGAGCGCTACGGCGTCGAGACGATCCTGATCTCGGTGCGCGACGGCGAGGCCCGCTACCGCGCCCAGTGGATGACGGCGGACCCCGCGTTCTGCGACGAGCCGCCGGCGCCCCGGCCCAACGGCCTCCTGGCCTGCGCGGCATCGATCCAGAAGGTGCGGGGCAAGGTGGTCGGCTTCACCGATCCCACGTCCACCTCGGGCTACCTCTTCCCGGCCCTGCAGCTGATCGAAGCGGGCATCAACCCCGAGGAGGACATCCAGAGCGTCTTCGTCGGCAGCCACGACGCGGCGGTCATCGCCCTGCTCAACGGCGACGTCGAGGTCGCCGCCGCCTACGACGACGCGCGCACCTACATCCTCGAGGAGTACCCCGACATCGGCTCCCGGGTGCTGCCCTTCGCCTACTCGGACTGGATTCCCAACGACGGCGTCCAGGTGCGCGGCGATCTGCCGACCGACGTGAAGGAGAGCATCAAGCAGGCGTTCCTCGATCTGGCTCGCGAGGAAGAGGAGATCCCCCAGGAGGAGCGCCTGATGTACAGGCTCTACGAGATCGACGGGTTCGTCGAGTTCGAGCCGGGGACCTACGACCCCGTGAAGCGCGCGTTCACCGAGATGCGCGACAAGATCGACCTCGACGAATGACGGCGGAGGGCTCGCCGGCCGGCTCGCCGGCCATCCGTTTCGACGGCACCTCGGTCGTCTACCCGAACGGTGTCAAGGGCCTCGACGCCGTGGATCTCGAGGTCCCGCGCGGCGAGCTCGTCGTCGTCGTGGGGCTTTCGGGCGCGGGCAAGTCGACCCTGCTGCGCGCCGTCAACGGGCTGGTGCGGATCACCGGGGGCGACGTCGTCGTCGACGGCCGCAGCGTTCGCGCGAGCCATGGCGCGGGCCTGCGCGACCTGCGGGCGAGCGTCGGCATGATCTTCCAGGACTACCGTCTGGTGCGCCGGCTCAGCGTCCTTCAGAACGTCCTCGTCGGCCGCGTCGCGCGAGTCCCGACCTGGCGCCAGCTGGCCGGCCTGTGGCCCAAGGAGGACGTCGCGCTCGCGCTCGACAGCCTCGACCGGGTCGGGCTCGCCGACCGCGCCTACGTCAAGGCCGGCCAGCTCTCGGGCGGACAGCAGCAGCGGGTGGGCATCGCCCGCGCCCTGGCCCAGAAGCCCGCCGTCATCCTCGCCGACGAGCCGGTGGCCTCGCTCGACCCCGTCACCTCGCGGCAGGTGATGGACGACCTGCAGCGCATCAACCGGGACCTCGGCATCACGACGCTCGTCAACCTCCACTTCCTCGATCTGGCCAAGGAGTACGCCGAACGGATCATCGGGCTCTCGCAGGGACGCGTCGTCTTCGACGGCGCCGGCGCCGGCGTGACGGCGGACGACTTCGCGGAGATCTACGGCCGGCACCCGACCGCCGAGGACGTGCTCGAGGCGCAGGTCGCATTGTGAACAGCATTGTGAACGGCATGGTGAACGGCCGCCCGGTCCCGCCTTCCCGAGTCCGCGGCCGCGTCCTCGCGGCGGTGGCGCTCCTCTTGCTGGCCGGTCTCACGGCCTGGTCGGCGGCCGGCATCGGGGTCACCCTGGAGGTCTTCCTCAACGCGAGCAGGATCGGGCGCCTCGTCGAGGAGTCGTTCCCGCCGGCCTGGAACTTCTGGCCGCGGCTCGTCAAGCCGCTGCTCGAGACGGTGCAGATCGCCATCCTGGGCACCCTCTTCGGCGGCATCGCCGCGCTGCCGCTGGCGGTCCTCGCGGCGCGCACCGTATCGCCGAGCCGCCCGCTCTACTGGCTGAGCCGCAACGTCATGAACGTGCTGCGGACGATGCCCGACCTCTTCTGGGCCATGCTCTTCGCCAGCGCCGTCGGCTTCGGGCCCTTCGCCGGCAGCCTGGCGCTCACGGTCTTCACCGTGGCGGTCGTGTCCAAGCTCACGTCCGAGTCGGCGGAATCGATCGACCTGAAGCTGACGGAGGCCGTGCGGGCGAGCGGCGGCAACTGGCTGGAGACCGTCTGGTTCTCCGTTCTGCCGCAGGTCCTGCCGCAGTACGTCTCGTACGTGCTGTACGCCTTCGAGCTCAACGTGCGGGCGTCGACGGTGCTCGGGCTGGTGGGCGCCGGCGGCATCGGCATGGTGCTCAACACGCAACGGACGACCTTCCAGTACGCCCGGGTGACGATGATCGTCCTCTTCATCTTCGCCGTCGTCCTGGCGATCGAGCAGCTTTCGGCGGCGGCCCGGCGGAGGCTCGTGTGACGGCGAGGGCCCTCGGGCGTCGTCGGGGCGCGATGTCCGGCACGGCCTGGATCGGCATCGCCGTGGCGGCGCTCGCCGCGTGGTCCTTCTCGGGCCTCGACGTCAGCGGCTCGCGGCTCGTGGCGCTGCCGGCGATGCTGGCACGGATGTTCGGCCAGTTCTTCCCTCCCGACGTCGAGTACGGCCGCGCGTCGGTCGTTCCCGCGATCCTCGAGTCCATCCAGATCGCCTGGTTCGGCACGCTGGTCGGGGCGGTCCTGAGCCTGCCGCTCGGGCTCGCGGCGGCGGGCAACCTCTTTCCGCGGGCCAGCCGGGCGATCAAGCCCGTGCTGGCGGCCATCCGCGCCGTGCCGGAGATCCTGCTGGCGATCTACTTCGTCCCGGTGGTGGGCCTGGGCGCCTTCGCCGGCACCCTGGCGATCGGCCTCCACTCGGTCGGCACGCTGGCCAAGCTGACGGCCGACGTCGTCGAGTCGATGGACGAGCGGCCGGTGGAGGCGGTCAGCGCCAGCGGCGGCGGCTCCGCCTCGGTGCTGCGCTTCGCCGTCCTGCCGCAGGTGCTGCCGGAGATCGTCGCCCTGTGGCTCTTCCGCTTCGAGATCAACGTGCGGGCCTCGGCGGTGCTGGGGGTCGTGGGGGCCGGCGGCATCGGCGGCGTCCTGCTCAACACGCTGCGCTATCGCGCGTTTCCGGAGGCCGGCGCGGTGGTGGTGCTCACGGTCGTCGTGGTGCTGGCGATCGACGCCGTCTCCGGAGCCCTCCGGGAGAGGCTCGTCCGTGAGTGAGTTCCTCCATCTGACCCGCGAGGAGCGCGAGCGGCGCGAGAGCGAGCTCCTGGCGCCCGCTGCCATGCGCGCCGCGGCGAGCCGCGGGCGGGCCGTCGTCGAGGAGCCGGACGTCTACCGCACCGCCTTCGAGCGTGACCGCGACCGGATCCTGCACTCGAAGGCCTTCCGCCGGCTGAAGCACAAGACGCAGGTCTTCCTGAACCCGGAGGGCGATCACTTCGTCACCCGCCTCTCCCACACGCTGCAGGTGACCCAGGTGGGGCGGGCGCTGGCCGTGGCCCTCGGTCTCAACGAGCCGCTGACGGAGGCGATCTGCCTGGGCCACGAGGTCGGGCATCCGCCATTCGGTCACACCGGGGAGGTGGCGCTGACGCCCTACGTCGAGGGCGAGTGGCTCCATTCCGAGCAGAGCGTGCGGGTCTTCGAGATCCTCGAGCCCCTGAACCTCACCTGGGAGGTGCGCGACGGCATCCGCGCCCACACCTGGAAGGTGAGCCCCGGGCCGGCGACGGCCGAGGGCGCGATCTGCCGCCACGCCGACCGCATCGCCTACCTCGTGCACGACATGGACGACGCCCTGCGGGCCGGCGTGCTGGCGCCGGGCGACATCCCGCGGCGGGCGCTCGAGGCCTTCGGCGAGCCGGGCAGCGCCTGGATCAAGCGGATGATCCACGCCGTGATCGAGGGCTCGCTGGCGGCCGGCGAGCTGACGATGGAGCCCGAGATCCTCGGGGCGATGAACGAGTTCCGCCAGTTCATGTTCGAGCGCGTCTACCTGCGGCCCGAGTCGGCCCGCCAGGCCGCCAACGCCGTCAAGATGATCCGCGACCTCGTCGACTACTTCCTCGACCATCCCGACGAGATGCCCGACACCTACCGCCATCTCGAATCGCCGGTCCGCCTTCAGGTCATCGACTTCGTCGGCGGCATGAGCGATCGCTACGCCCTGCGGCTGCACGACCGCCTGTTCCGGCCCCGCGGACAGGTCTGAAGCGCCGAGGCTCGCCGCCCCGCTGCGAGCGGCCCGGACCCGTCGACGGGACGCTCCGGGGGCGTTGAAACCCGTGGCCCAAGTGCGCTAGTCTGCGGCATCGGCGGATGGACGCGAGAATGACACCCGGGTCGAGACGGAGTCGCGGGTCAGCCGTGTGCGAGCCTCGTCTCGACGAACCGTTCACGGTGTCGCAGAGCCGCCACCGAGAGTCCCCTGGAGTGACCTTGCGGTCGACCAGATCGAGCCTTCGCGGCGGCCCGCAGGGCCGCCCGTGGCCCGTGGGTCCGGGCTCCGGGGAGCTTCCGCTCAACCGGCCGGCACCTCGGGGAGGCGCCGCGCAAACTGCTGGACGTTGGAGGATCGAGATGAAACGAACCAAGATGCTTGTTTGTCTGGCCGTTGGACTCGCG
>JAOTWP010000067.1 GCA_029862975.1 Acidobacteriota bacterium | reverse complement strand
GTGGCGCCGACCCCGGGGGTCAGCGGGTCGCCGGGGAAGAGCGGCATGTCGGCCACCGAGCCGCGCTGGGCGCCCTGGGCGGGGCGGAACCCGCCCGCGGGGTAGACGTCGCCCTGGAAGTAGCCGTCGTCCTCCGGGTCGGTGTAGATGAGGCAGCCGATGGCGCCCTTCTCGGCGGCGACCTTGGGCTTGATGCCGCGCCAGGAGCCGTAGTAGCGCGCCAGGACGATCTTGCCCTCGACGCTGATGCCGCGCTTCTCGAGCTCCAGGTAGTCGTCGGGCACGCCGTAGTTGACGAAGACCAGCTCGCCGGTGACGTCCCCGTCGATCGAGTAGGCGTTGTAGACCGGCAGCTGCTCGTCCAGCTGGCCCGAGGAGGCATCGCCGGGCACCGGCCCCTCGGCCAGCGCGGCCACGAAGCGCTCGGGCTCGAGCATCTCGACGCGGCGCAGCTTCGGCGTGGGGAAGAGCACCTCGTACTCCTCGATCTCGACCTGCCAGCCCCAGTCGCGCAGCAGCGAGGCGATGAGCTCGGCGTTCTCCTTGCCGTAGGGCGAGCCGACGGGGTGCGGCCGGGCGGAGAGCCGCTCGATCCAGCCGCCGATCTCGCCGGCGTCGAGCAGCTCGTCGAAGCGCGCCTCGAGCCGGAGCTCCTCGGCGGCGCGATCGGGGTGGAAGCCGACGAGATCGGCCGCCGGCAGGGCGGCCGCCGCGAAGACGGAAAGCACGGGTACGAGGCTCGATCGCAGCACGTTGGTCCTCCCGGAGATCGCGGCCGGCAGCCCCGGACGGGCGGCGGCGGCGATCCCGCGCCTAGTTCATCAGTTCACCGGCCCGTCGCGCGGCCTCGGTGACGGCCTTGATCAGCGTCACGCGCAGGCCGCCCTCTTCGATGGCGAGGATGCCGTCGGTCGTGCAGCCCGCCGGTGTCGTCACGTCGTCCTTGAGCAGGGCCGGGTGGCTGCCGGTGGCGAGCACCATCGCGCCCGCTCCAAGGCAGGTCTGCGCGGCAAGCTCGGTCGCGACGTCGCGCGGCAGGCCGGCCTTGACGCCGCCTTCGGCGAGGGACTCGATGACGATGTACAGGAAGGCGGGGCCGCTGGCGGAGAGCCCGGTGACCGCGTCGAAGTAGTTCTCCGGGAGGACCAGGGTCCGGCCCACGGTCTCGAACACGCCGCGGGCGAGCTCCACGTTGCGCGCCACCGCCCAGCGCCCGCCGCAGAGGGCGGTCATGCCCGCGCCCGCGCGGACCGGGGTGTTGGGCATCGCGCGGACGACGGGCGTGCCCTCGGCCACCCCAGCCTCGACGTCCATGGTGGTGGCGCCGGCGGCGATGGAGACGACGGTGTGCTCGGGGGTGAGCGCGTCGCGCGTCTGCTCGAGAAGCGTCACGAGGTTCTGCGGCTTCATGCACAGCAGCACGAGATCGCTCGCCCTCGCCGCCGCCGCGTTGTCCGTCGTCGTGCGCACGCCGAAGCGCTCGCCGACGAGCGCCAGTCGCTCTTCGTTGCGGCCGGTCGCCACGACCTCCTCCGGCCGCCAGACCCCGCGGCCGAGCACGGCCTCGAGCAGGGTCGTGCCCATCTTGCCCGCCCCGAGGATCGCGATCTTCGTCCGCTGCTCGCTCACCGTCGCTCCTCCTCCTTCGAGCCTAGCAGGGCGGGGGCCGATGGATGCGGCGGCCGATCCCGGTCTCGAATCGCCCGCCGCCGCGCCGGGGCTCCCGCGGGGCGCTCAGCCGCGCTCGAGCTCGCGCACGATCTCGAGGACGTCGGCGGGGCGGCGGGCCAGCCGGTCGGGGGGCGTGGCCCACCGGCGCTCGCCGGCGAGGCCGTACTCGACGCCGACGCTGAGCAGGCGCCAGCCGGCGCCGCGGGCTCGCAGCCGCTCTCCCGCGCGGCGCACGCACTCGACGTCGACCGGATGGTCGCCGACGTAGAGGACGGTGCCCGCCGATCCGCCGTCGGGGTGCAGGGTCTCGGCGCAGCGCAGGAGGCCGTCAGGCTCGGGCTTCTGGCGGTCGAAGGGCAGGTCCTCGTCGGCGACGATCGCCTGGAAGTGCGCGAGGAGGCCGGCCGGCGACAGCGCCTCCTCGATGTTGCGGCGGCCGTTCTGCGAGACGATCCCCTGCGGTCTGCCGCCGAGCTCGCGGATCACCTCCTCGACGCCGTCGAAGAGCGGCGGCACCACCGTCTCCTCGCGGTGGAACTCGCTCCACAGCGGCGCCGCCTCGCCGGCTCGCGCGAGCGGGAAGTCGAACTCTTGGGCGTAGAGCTCCCGCCAGCTCGCGGCCCGGTGGACCGCGAGCCCGTAGCTGTCGCGGTCGTGCAGCGCCGCGAACCGGCGTGCCGAGCCCCCGAGCAGCCGCTCGACGATGCGCCGCGTGATCGCGAGGTTGCGCTCGAGCGTGTCGGCGAGCGTGCCGTCGAAGTCCCAGATGACGGCCGTGACACCGTCTCGTCCGCGCGCGATCAAGGCGCGGCCGGCGGTTTGCGCGCCGCCACGACCAGGGTGTTGAACTCCTGGAAGGACCGGCGGGAGTCGAGAAGCTCGCGGTAGCAGAGGTCGTCGAACCAGGTCTCGATGGTGAAACCGAGATCGCCCAGGAGAGCGAGGATCGCGCCGGCGTCCGGGAACCTCTCCCAGAGGTCGCGCGCGGTGAAGTTGAGCGGGTCGCTGAAGAGCAGGCGGCCGCCGGGCTTGAGAACCCGGTAGCACTCGGCGAGGGCGAGGTCGGGGCCGCCGGGCAGGCGGTCGATCATGTTGATGCTCAGCGCGAGGTCGAGCGCGTCGTCGGCCAGCGGCAGATGCTCGACGTCGCCTCGCGCCAGGATCAGGTTGGGCGCCGGTCGCGGCGCGATCACGATCGGCTCGGCGAAGCCGTGGGCGCCCAGCTCGACCGCGACCGGCTCGCCGCCGTGGGCGAGGCGGCGGGCGAGCTCGAGCATCGCCGGCGAGGCGTCGAGGGCCAGCACCTGGCTCCCGGGCGCCATCCGCGCGCAGTCGGTGGCGCAGCGCCCGACGCCGCACCCGGCGTCGAGGACGAGAGGCGCCTGAAGCGCCAGCAGGCTCTCGGCGGCGAGGGAGGTCACCGCCCGGTAGAGGGTCTCGTCGAGCCCGGAGTGGAGCGTCTGGTAGCCGAAGGCCCAGAGCGCGGCGTAGCGCGCGGCGTAGGCCTGGTCGTACTTGCCGGCGTCGGGCCTGGCGAAGGTCAGAAAGCCGTCTTCGCGGCCGACCCGGTGGCCGCCGGAGCCCGCGCAGACGAGGGTCTCGGCGCTCTCCTCGGCCAGGGGAAAGCCGCAGTCCTGGCAGCGCAGGGCCGCCAGCACGGACTCCGGCAGGGTCACGAGGTCGAGCCCCCCGGGGCGGCCGGACGGCGCCAGCCCAGGGGGGGGATCGGCGCCAGGGGCTCCTGCCTGGCCTCCTTCAAAGCCCGGTTCACGTCGGCGACCAGGGTGCCGTTCTCGACCAGCCGGCGGATCTTGCGGATCGGCTCGTCGAGGAGCTGATCCTCCCTGATCGCGGCGACGCCCGCCCGGCGGATCGACCGGAAGGCGGCCTCCGTTCCGCTCGCCAAGAGCCTGGCGATCGCGTCGTCCGTCAGCTCGGAGAAGAGCGCCTCTTCTCGACGATCCAGGTTCCGCGCGTACTCGTTCCTTTCCGGCCTGGTCATCGTGACGTGGCCCCCGAGGCTGCCCCACTGGTCCTCGGTCAGCTCCAGCGCGAGCCTGTCCTGCGGTACCGGCGTCATCTCGCGGTAGCCGTCCGTACGAACCAGCGCTCGCCACGCGATCGCCTGGGTGGCCGCCAGCAGCTCGATCGCGATCGTCGCCTGGCTGTTGCGCAGGACGCGCAGAAGCTTGCGCCCGGCGGCGGTCGCCATCGAGACGTGGTCCTCGGCGTTGGCCGAGGTCGGGATCGAATCGACGGTGGCGGGATGGGCGAGGATCTTGTTCTCGGACACCAGGCTGGCCGCCGCGTACTGCGCGACCATCAGGCCCGAGTTCAGGCCTCTCATCGGAACGAGGTTGCCGGGAAGGCCGCGGCTGTGGTGGCCGTCGAGCAGCGCCTGCGTCCGCCGTTCCGAGATGTCCGCGAGCTCCGCCACGGCCATGGCGAGAAAGTCGGCTGCCTGGCCGACGGGCTGGCCGTGGAAGTTCGCCGCCGAGTAGGACGCGCGTCTCTCGCCCTCGTACTTGCCGCCTTCACGTTCCTCCCAGTTGTCGCGGAACTCGAGATCCCACGGCAGAGCGCTGTGGTCGCTGTGCTCGGCGGCGGGATCCGGGTGGGGGAAGAACAGGGGGTTGTCGGTCGCCGCGTTGATCTCGGCCTCGGCCACCATCTTGGCGTAGGCGATCGCGTCGCGGGTGGCGCCGTGGACGGCGGGGGCGCAGCGCAGCGAGTAGGGATCCTGCACCTCGTCGCGGCTTTCGAGCAGCAGGCTGCGGCGGCTACCGTCCTCGAGCAGCCGGCGCACGTTGGCGGCGCTCTGCCTCTGCCCCTCGAGGTTGCGCGCCAGGTGGATCTTGTCGTCGAAGGCGCGCGCGCAGCCGCAGAGAGCCTCGAGGTCGAGAGCCAGGCCGACGTCCGCCGTGTTGGCGAGGATCTCGGCGTCGTGGATCGCCAGGGCGAGCATCGCGGCGGAGAAGTTGGCGCCGTTGGTGAGCGCCAGGCCCTCCTTGAAGCTGACCCTCTCCGCGGGCAGCGAGTACTCCTCGCCCGCGGCGCCCAGATCGCGCTCCATCACGCTGGCCGGCTCGAGGTCCCGCCGGCGGCCCGGGGCGAGATCCTCGGCCGTCCGGACGCGGTAGTAGCGGCCCTCCCCGAGCAAGGTCGCGAAGAGATGCGACAGGGGGCAGAGGTCTCCGCTCGCGCCGACCGACCCGTGGAGAGGGACGAGCGGCACGATGCCTCGATTGATCATCCGCCGGATGGCCTCGACGAGGACGAAGCGAATTCCAGAGTTTCCCTTGAGGAAGCAGTTGAGCCGGATGACCAGCACCGCGCGAACGACCTCGGCGGAGAAGTAGTTGGCCAGGTCGTCGGGGTGCGAGCTGTCCCCGACGCCCGTCGCGTGGCCCAGGAGGATCTTCTTCGACAGCTCCCGGAGGTCGTCCGGGTGAATCGGGATGTCCTTGAACTTGCCGAAACCGGTGGTGACCCCGTAGTCGGAGATCGGCCGCGCTTCGGACCGTCCGTTCTCGAACGCCTCGTAGGCGTTCTTGTATCTCTCCACCAGGTCCTCGATCAGGGCGGCGCAGCGATCGACTCGAGCCCTGGCTCCCGCCGCCACCTCGACCCGGACGCGCGGATCGCGCGCCACCCGCACCAGCTCCTCGACCGTCAGCGAGTCGCCGTCGAGCACGCAGGGCCGCTCTTGGAGGTCAGCCATTCTCCGTCCGCCGCTCGATGACCGAGAGCATGTGCGCGACCGCGTCGACGAGGTCCTCGCGGGCGACCTGTCGCTGCTCGACGCGCTCCTCGAGCCACTCCGACCGGTCCTCGACCTTCTCCGCCCGGGCCTTTCCCATGCGCATGTCTTTGAGGGTGACCTTGCCGGCCGCGTGCTCGTCGGAGCCCAGCAGCAGGCTGACCGGGATGTCGCACGCGTCCGCGTACCGCAGCTGCTTGCCGATCCGCTCGTCCGACAGATAGAGCTCGGCGGCGATGCCGGCGCGGCGAAGAGCGAAGGTGATGGCGACGTAGTCGTCCATCAACGACCGATCCAGCACCGTCACCAGGACGTTGGCGGTCGACTTGCGGTGGTCGAGCCGGCCCAGGGCGTCGAGCGCCGCGAGCAGCCTGTCGACTCCCATCGAGGCGCCCGTCGCCGGGATCTTGCGGCCCAGGAAGCGCTCCACGAGACCGTCGTAGCGCCCACCGCCGAAGACCGAGCCGAACTGCGGAGCGTCGAGCAGCTCGGCCTCGAAGACCGGGCCGGTGTAGTACGCCAGGCCGCGGGCGATGCTCAGATCGAGCGCCAGGCGGTCGTCGGCGTAGCCGAGCGCGTAGAGGTGGTTGGAGATCCGCTCCACGACGTCGATCTGTGCCGCGGCGGCGTCGACCGCGGCGAAGAGCTCGCGCAGCTGGGCGATGGTCTGCCGCCGGTCGTCGGGCCGGATCTCGAGGAATCGCTCGATCAGGTCGACCTGGCCGGTGGAGAGCTCGAGGCCCTTGATCGGATCGCCCGACTCGTCGACGTAGCCGGTGGTCAGCTCCTTGCGCACCTTTTCGGCGCCGATCTTGGGCAGCTTGTCGAGCACCCGGAAGACGTCGGGGCCGCGCCGCCCTTCGATCCCGGCAAACTCGAGGAGCAGATCGAGCACCGCCCGGCTCGAGAACTTGACCTTGTACGGCCCGACGTCGAGGGCGGAGAGGGTGTCGCACATGCCGGCCAGGATCTCGGTGTCGGCGACCTCGGACTCGACGCCCACCGAGTCGAGGTCGAACTGGGTGAACTCGCGGAAGCGCCCGGGGCCCGGTTTGTCCGCGCGCCACACCGGCGCCACCTGGTAGCGCCGGAACGGCGTCGGCAGCTCGGGATGGGAGGCGATGACCCGAGCCAACGGCACCGTCAGGTCGAAGCGCAGGCCCAGCCTCTCGGAGGTGTTGTTGCTGTCCGGGTTGACGACCGCGAAGATCGACTTCGAGGCCTCGTCGCCGGCCGCAGAGCCGAGGAGCCCGTCCAGGTACTCGACCGCGGGAGTCTGCAGCGGCACGAAGCCGTAGAGCTCGTAGACCCGGCGGATGGTCTCGATCATCTTCTGGCGCGCGATCATCTGCTCCGGCAGGAGGTCCCGGAGGCCACGGGCGATCCGGGGTTGGACGACGTCGGTCATGCGAAGTCCTCTCTCTTCGAAGGCTGGGTGGGGAGGAGCAGGCCGAGGATTGGCACCGGCGATGGGAATCGAACCCATGACCCCCTGATCCACAGTCAGGTGCTCTAAGCCACTGAGCTACGCCGGCGTGCTCGCCGGCCGCGAGCGTAGCCGGGAACCGGAACGCTCGTCAAACAGCACGCCCGTGGCGGGCCGAGAGCAGGGTCGCGGACCAGCCGGAGTGGCGGGGACGCTCCGGCGGTCCGCTGGCCCTGGTAGGAAACTCAGTCGCAGACCGTCGAGTCGAACAGCGGTCCCCCGTCCACGCAGACGTGCCCGGGCCGCTGGTCGTGCGGCACGCAGACCGTGACGGTCCCCATGCACTCCCCGCCGTTGCCGTCCTCGGCTTCGAAGCCGATGTGGTAGACGCGGCCGTCGCCCGGCACCTTCGGCGTTCCGGTGCGCTCCGCGCGCACCCTGGCGGTCGAGGTGCCCACGCCCGTGCCGTCGGGGCAGGTATTGCCGTCCCCGAGACCGTTCAGAGGCTCGTCCTGGCTGATGTCGGTGATCGTGATCATCACCGGGTCCCCGTCGGGATCCACCACGCCGACGATCGCGATGTCGCGGAACTTGTGGTTCGGCGGCCAGAGCTCGTCCGGGTCGGCCGCGGCGTCGACGCAGACCGGAGGCATGTTGCACTCGTCGGGGACGCCGTCGCCGTTGGTGTCCGCGCTCCCGCCGCAGCCGGCGAACTCTGCGCAGTCGCCGTCGAAGCCACCGCAGTCGATGTCGCAGGTGTCCGGGATGTCGTTGGGCTGGCAGTCCTCGTCCCAGAACTTGAGGGCGATGTTCGACTCGAACACGGTGAGCCCTTCCGGAACGTCGAACGTCGCCTGGATCCTGTCGACCCCGATGCCTCCCGAGCCGGTGTAGGTGAAGGTCGCGATCCCGTCGGCGTCGGAGGTGTCGCTACCGAACTCTCCCCCGTTGGGGCCGCTGAGCACCAGGAAGTCCACCGCGATCCCCTCGACGTCGGAGCCCGTGATCTGGAGCGTCACCGTGTGATCGGTGCCAGGCGGGTTGAAGTCCAGCTCCGGCGTGAGCGAGGCGGTGAGCGCCGCCGTCAGCTCGCCGCAGACCGTCAAGCCGGCGGTGCTCGCTCCGACGCGCTGGCAGGTGAGGCTGCGTGCCGGCGCTGCGGTGGCGATGTCGTACTCGCAGACCTTGCCGTTGCCGATGTCCATGGTCCAGAAGGTCGTGCCGTTCGGATCGAGGTTCATGGCGAAGAAGAACGACGTGCCGGGGCAGTCCGAATTGGGGTAGCGCTGCACGATGGCGCCGGTCGTGTCGACCCGCACGGCCTCGTTGGTGCAAGCGACGATGACCTCCCCGGCGAAGGGACCTGCCGGAATGATGCGGAGGCCGAAGCACCTTCCGGTTACCAGGCCGGTGGCGAAGTTGGGCAGCTGCGTGTTGGTGCAGACGTCGAACCGCCGGATGTCCTGTCCTTCGGACGTGTAGTAGATCGTGCACTGATCGGCCGCCAGGTCGATCCAGTCGGTGCCGCGCGGGCCGGTCGCGGGGTTGAAGGTGTCGAGCAGCGCGCCCGAGGCGTCGAACTTCAGGATGTCGCGCGATCCATCGGCCTGGCCGACGTAGAAGTCGCCTGCGCCGTCGAAGACGCACGACTCGTCGTGGCTGTTGAAGGGCCCTGCGAAGGGATGCTGGATGAGCTGCCCACAGAGATTCGTGTTCACCGGATCGGAGGACATGTCGATCTTGCTCATCGTGCTGGTCGTGAAGTTCGTGCTCAGCATGTCCCCGTTGGCGTCGAAGCACATCCCGGTGTCTTCGTTGCTGCCGCTGCCGGTGTTGATCAGCCGGATCAGATTGCCGGTGTTCGGGTCGCGCTGCTCGATCAGCCCGTTGCCGACACCGCAGATGATGTCGCCCTCCTCGCAGCACTCGATGACGCCGTCGCCGTCGCGGTCCTCCAGCTGCGCCGCGGCCATCGTCACGAGACCCAGGGCCAGGAACAGGGTCGCGGTGGCGGTCAGGTAATTGCTCGCTCTTTTCATCTGGTATGTCCTTTCCCGAAGAAGCTGGTCTGTCCTTTCCCGAAGAAACACGCCTTTCCCGAAGAGACGCGGACACCGGCCCACATCAGGCGGGCTGGCGCGGGGTACTGCGCCGCATCGTCCTTCGGCAGCTCGGCAGTCGCTACGCTCCGGGGCCCGCTCGAGCGGGCCCGAGGGCGAGGATCCGTGGCTTTCCGCCGCCGGCTCGCGCCGGCTTCGGCTTTGTCGAGACGGAGAAGACTCTAGCAGGCGAGGACGGCGGCGCGAAAGACCTGAAAGGGTGGGCCTTCCCGTCTCCGAGTCGAGGGGCATCGCTCGGGGGCGCTATCCCCCGCTCCGGCCCTCCTTCTTCGAGCGCGCCGCCGCGTGGAGAGCGCCCGGTCCCGTCTCGCCGGGCCGGATCGTGACCGCGGTGGCGATCAGGCCGCCGGCGCGGTGCCAGCGGCCGCGCAGGCACTGCCCCCGGCGCCAGGGTCCCACGTCGGTCTGGAACGCGGCGCGGAAGGTGCCGCCGGGGTCGAGGTCGAGCGAGAGGTCCGAGAACTCGAGGATCTTGCCGGTGAGCGGATACTGGGCCTTGTAGGCCGCTTCCTTGGCCGAGAACACGAGCATCGCCAGCCGGCCTCGTTGCGCGAGCGGCCGGGAGGCGATCCACTCGCGCTCGCGCGGGTCGCAGACCCGGCGCAGGATGCCCTCGTCCAGGGGCTCGTCGTGCTCGAGGTCGCAGCCGAGCGCGAGGACGTCGCCGGCGCGGGCGACGGCCACCGCCGCGCGGCTGCTGGTATGGGAGATGGTCCCGACGACGCCCGCCGGCCAGATCGGGGCCCGGTCCTCGCCGGCGAGCAGCTCGAAGGCCTCGGGCACGCCCAGGCGCCCCAGGAGGCGCCTGGCCAGCAGCCGTCCCGCGGCGAACTCGCGGCGCCGCTTGGCCGCGGCTCTCGCGACCTGCGCGGCCTCGGCGGGCAGCAGGGTCGACGGCGCGACCCGGCGCGGGTCGATCTCGGCGACCAGCACGTCGGCGGCAAACAGGGAGCGGGTGATCTCGGCCATGAGGCGCGCGGCCCTTCGCCGCCGTCGCCGCGGGTCCCGGCCCGGCCCTCAGGCCTCGGGCGCCGGCGGCTCCGCCGCGGTCACGACGCGCACCGGCAGCGGCGCCGTCTCGCTGCCCGCGTAGAGGCTGACGTGGGGGAACGGGATCTCGATGCCCTCGGCGTCGAACCGCCGCTTGATCTCGAGCTGCAGCGAGTTCTTGGCCTCGAGGTAGTTCTCGCGGGCCGTCCAGGGCGAGTACTGGATCAGCAGGGCCGAGTCGCCGAAGCCCTGGAAGAAGAACTGCGGCTTGGGCTCGTCGAGGCAGAGCGGGTTCGCGTCCGCCAGCTCGTCGAGGATGGCGCGGACCCGCGCGACGTCCTCCTTGTACGCGACGCCGATCGCCAGGTCGACGCGGCGGATGGGGAAGCGGGTGAGGTTGCGCACCTCGGTCTTGATGAGCGTCTCGTTGGGGATCCGCACGAAGACGTTGTCGAAGGTCCGCAGCTTGAGGGACAGGAGATCGATCGCGAGCACCTCGCCGGTGGTGCCGCCCACCGCGATGACGTCGCCGATGGCGAAGGGGCGCTCCCCGATGAGGAAGAGGCCGCTGATCAGGTTCGAGGCCGAGGTCTGGGCCGCGAAGCCGATCGCCACCGAGGCGACCCCCGCCGCGCCCAGCAGCACGCCGAGGTTGAAGCCGAGCTGGTGGAGCGCCGCCAGGAGGAAAAGGAGGAACGTCCCGTAGACGACGGCGCGGCGGAAGAGGATGCTCTGCTGGCGCTCCAGACGGCTCGCGGTGAGCCGCGCCACGGCGCGGCCGAGGAGCCGCGCCACGACCATTCCCGCGACGAGCAGGAGGGCCGCTTGCAGAGCGGTCACCAAGGTGTCGGGGGTCAACCGCTGCCGCAGGCCTTCCCAGAGCTCGCTCATCCGTCGCCCCCCGGGGCGAGTCCCTGCAGGAGGTTGGCGAAAGCGCGGACGATCTGCAGGCCTTCGGCCGTCCGGCGGGGGGCCGTGAGCCGCTCGGCGCCGGGCGCCTCGCGGGGCGCCTCCTCGCCGATCTCGAAGCTCGCCATCGTCTGGCCCTCGCGCCGCAGCATGGTGACGTCCTGAGTCCAGAGGTAGTCCCCGCCCGCGGCGTAGACGGAGAGGAAGGGCACCGGCAGGTTGAGACGGTCGATGGCGAGCGTGTCCTCGCCCTCGTTTTCGATGGTCACGGGCGTGATCGCGCGGTGGTGGCGCAGCGGGATCTCGCCGAGGTCGACCCGAGCGTGGGTACGCAGGGTGTAGGCCAGCTCGCCATCGCCGGTCGCGGACCCGAACCAGGTGTCGCTCTGGCGCTTGACGGCGACCTCGCGCAGCGCTTGCCAGGGAATGCCCACCTCGATCTCGAGCCAGATCGGGGAGCTGACGAAGAAGCGGATCCGCTCCCCGGGGGGGATGAAGATGGGCACCCGCGGCCGGACGACCACGGAGCGGTCCGCGAGCGCCGGCAGGCAGCGCACCACCGAACGTTGGCCTCCGGCGGCGTAGCGCTCGAGCACCTCGGCCCGCTCGGGAAGCTCGGAGATCGGCTCGGCCAGGGCCACGTCGCGGTCCGCGTCGGAATCGCCGGTCCCGCCATAGGCGATCTGCCACTCGTGCTCGAGGCGCGAGACCGCGAGGTCGAGGGGGCCGAGGGTCCAGCGCAGCCCGCGGCCGATCGCCACCTCGCGCTCGGACCACCAGGGGCCGCTGTCGGGCTTGGACGTCATGAGTCCCGATTATCTACGAAGAAGCGCCTGCACCTGTCACTTCCATGCAAGCGCGCTTGACAACCTGTATCTTAGAGGTATGAAAGAGATCGACAGGAGGTTCGACGCCGGCGAGGACATCACCGGCTATCTCGAGCTGACGCGGGCGCGGCGGCCCGGCCACGAGCAGCGACGGGTGAACGTCGACTTCCCGCTGTGGATGATCGAGGCCCTCGATCGCGAGGCGTCGCGGCTGGGGGTGCCCCGCCAGTCCCTCGTCAAGATGCTGATCGCAAGGCACCTCGAGGAGCGGTCCCGGCCCGCCGGCTAGCTGGCGCTTTTCCAGCCCTGCAGGATCTGCACGTAGTTGTCGCGCTCGTAGGCGGCCGGGTCGGGGCAGCGGGCGAGGTTCATCGAGCCGCGCATCTGGGCCAGGGAGTCGTACTCGTGCTCCTCGAGCCACGCGGCCAGCTCGCGGCGCAGGCGGGAGATCTCCTCGGGCCCGTGCTGCAGGAGCCGCGAGACCAACTGCACGGCGTGGGCGCCGGACATCACCGCCTTGACGGCGTCCGCCGCGGTGTGGACGCCGCCGCTGACGGCGAGCGACAGGGACCGCTGGCTCGAGAGGATCGCCAGCCAGCGCAGGCGCAGCAGCAGCTCCGAGGAGTCGGAGAGGTGCAGGCTGCGCTCGACCTCGAGCTCCTCGATGTCGATGTCCGCCTGGTAGAAGCGGTTGAACACGACGAGGCCGTCGGCCCCGGCGTCCTCGAGGCCGCGGGCGAAGTGGGCGAGCGCGGTGTAGAACGGGGAGAGCTTGACGGCGAGGGGGATCCGGACGCGGGCCCGCACGGCGCGCACGACGCTCACGAGGCGGCGCTCGAGCGCCGCCCCGTCCTCCTCGGGGTCGGTCGCCAGCTGGTAGAGGTTGAGCTCCAGGGCGCTGGCGCCGGCCTCCGCGATGAGCCCGGCGTACTCCAGCCAGCGCCCCTCGGTCGTGCCGTTGAGCGACCCGATCACGGGGATCTCGACGGCCGCCTTGATGCGGCGCAGCTGCTCCAGGTACTCGTCGGGCCCCAGGGCGAAGCCCTCGGGGCGCGGCAGGTAGAAGGTCGCCTCCGCGAAGGATTCGGCGGAGCGCTCCATGTGGCCCACGGTCGCGGCCTGCTCGGCGACGATCTGCTCCTCGAAGAGCGAGCGCATCACGAGGGCCGCGGCGCCGGCGTCTTCCAGCCGGCGGACGGTGTCGAGATCGTCCGCCAGCGGCGACGCCCCGGGCAGGAACGGGTGGGGGAGATCGAAGCCGAGATACTGGGTCGACAGGTCCACGGCAGCCCTTCCTAGGATGGGGTCTTCTTGGTCTTCGTCTCCGGTTGCGGGATGGTGATCCCCGCCAGCTGCCGGTAGACGGCGTGACGCTGCTCGGTCTGCCGCTGCTTCTGGGCGACGAAGCGGCGGTAGCGCTCCGGGTCCATTCTCTCGACCATGCGGAAGCGGGTCTCGGCGCGCATGAACTCCTGGACCCGGGTGCGGGGCGCCGGAGAGTCGAGATGCAGCGGCGGCTCGCCGCGGGCCGAGCGCCGCGGGTCGAAGCGGTAGAGCGGCCAGATGCCGCTCGAGACGATCAGCTCCTGCTGGCGGACGTTGTGCGCCAGGTCGTAGCCGTGGGCGATGCACGGGCTGTAGGCGATGACCAGCGACGGGCCGGGGTACGCTTCGGCCTCCCGCAGGGCCTCCACCGTCTGGTTCATCTTGGCCCCGAACGCGACCTGGGCCACGTAGACGTGGCCGTAGCTCATCGCCTCCATCCCGAGGTCCTTCTTCTCGATCTCCTTGCCGGCGACGGCGAACTTCGCCGAGGCGCCCAGCGGCGTGGCCTTCGACTGCTGCCCTCCGGTGTTGGAGTACACCTCGGTGTCGAGGACGAGGGCGTTGACGTTGCGCCGCATCGACAGCACGTGGTCGAGGCCGCCGTAGCCGATGTCGTAGGCCCAGCCGTCGCCGCCGAGAAGCCACACGCTCTTCTCGACGAGATAGTCGGCGAGCTCCTCGAGCCGGCGGGCGTCGGGGTGGTCGAGCCGGCCCAGGCGGTCGCGCAGCTGCACGATGCGGCGCCGCTGGGTGGCGATCTCGTCCTCGCCGGCCTGCTGCTGCGGCGCGCCGAGGATCTTGGCCGCCAGCTCGTCGCCGACGCCGCCCGCCAGCCGCGCAAGGAGAGCGCGCGCCTGCTGGGCGAGGCTGTCGACGGCCAGGCGCATCCCGAGGCCGAACTCGGCGTTGTCCTCGAACAGCGAGTTGGACCAGGCCGGGCCGCGGCCGTCGCCGTTCGTGGTGTAGGGGGTCGTGGGCAGGTTGCCGCCGTAGATCGACGAGCAGCCCGTGGCGTTGGCGATCAGCAGCCGGTCGCCAAACAGCTGCGTCAGCAGCTTGACGTACGGCGTCTCGCCGCAGCCGGCGCAGGCGCCGGAGTACTCGAAGAGCGGCTGGAAGAACTGCGAGCCCTTGGCGTCGACGCGCGCGATGCGGCTGCGGTCGATCTCCGGAAGGTCGAGAAAGAAGGCGTAGTTGGCGCGCTCGCGGTCGCGGATCTCCGCCTGCGGCTCCATGTTGATGGCCTTGCGGCGCGGGTTCGCCTTGTCCTTGGCCGGGCAGACCTCGACGCACAGGTTGCACCCGGTACAGTCCTCCGGCGCCACCTGGAGCGTGTAGCTGAGTCCGCGCAGGTCGGGCGCCCGGTAGTCGGTCGTGAGGAAGGGCTCCGGCGCGCCCGCCAGCGCCTCCACCTCGTAGACCTTGGCGCGGATGGCGGCGTGCGGGCAGACCAGCGCGCATTGATTGCACTGGATGCAGATCGCGGGATCCCAGATGGGGATCTCCTGGGCGATGTTGCGCTTCTCCCAACGGGTCGTGCCGGTCGGCCAGGTGCCGTCCACCGGGAACGCGCTCACCGGCAGCAGGTCGCCCTTGCCGGCCAGCATCACGGCGGTGACCTTGCGGACGAGATCGGGGGCTTCGTCGGCGACGATGGGGGGCCGGCCGCGCTCGGCGGTCACCGCGGCGGGCACCTCCACCTCGCGGAGGTTGGCGAGGGTCTCGTCCACCGCGCGCTCGTTCTGCTCGACGAGGGTCGAGCCGCGCTTGCCGTAGCTGGCCCGGAGCGCATCCTTGATCGCCGCGATCGCCTCGTCCTTGGGCAGCACCTCCGAGAGGGCGAAAAAGCAGGTCTGCATGATCGTGTTGATCCGCACGCCGAGGCCGGCGTGGCGGGCCACGCCGTAGGCGTCGATCACGAAGAAGCGCAAGCCCTTGTCGAGGATCGACTGCTGCACCTCGCGCGGCAGATGGTCCCAGACGTCGGCGGCGGAGTAGGGGGAGTTGAGCAGGAAGACGCCGCCCGGGGCCGCGTAGTCGAGCATGTCGATGCGCTCGAGGAACTGGAACTGGTGGCAGGCCACGAAGTTGGCGCGCCGGATGAGGTAGGTCGAGCGAATGGGCGCGGCGCCGAAGCGCAGGTGGGAGACGGTGACGGCGCCGGCCTTCTTGGAGTCGTAGACGAAGTAGCCCTGGGCGTGCCGATCGGTCTGCTCGCCGATGATCTTGATCGTGTTCTTGTTGGCGCTGACCGTGCCGTCGGAGCCGAGGCCGAAGAAGACGGCGCGCACGCGCTCCGCGGGCTCGATGTCGAAGGTGTGGTCGACGGCGAGCGACGAGTGGTTGACGTCGTCGACGATCCCGACGGTGAAATGGCGGCGCGGCTCCGGGCTCGCGAGCTCCTCGAAGACGGCCCGGACGCAGGCCGGATCGAACTCCTTCGACGACAGGCCGTAGCGGCCGCCGACGATGGCCGGCTCGGCGTCCCGGAAGCTCCCGCCGCGGGCGCGGGCCTCCGCCAGGGCGGCGACGACGTCCAGGTAGAGCGGGTCGCCGATCGCGCCGGGCTCCTTCGTCCGGTCGAGGACCGCCAGGCCGCGGGTGCTCGCCGGCAGCGCGGCGAGGAAGGCCTCGGCGGCGAACGGGCGGTAGAGCCGTACCGTGACCACCCCCACGCGCTCGCCTTGCTCGACCAGCCAGTCGACGGTCTCCCACGCCGTCTCCGCGCCCGAGCCCATGAGGACGATCACCCGCTCGGCCTCGGGGTGCCCCCGGTAGTCGAAGAGGTGGTAGCGGCGGCCCGTGCGCTCGGCCAGCTCGTCCATCACCCCCTGCACGATGCTGGGGCAGGCGTCGTAGAAGGGCGTGCAGGCTTCGCGCGCCTGGAAGAACGTGTCGGGGTTCTGGGCCGTGCCGCGCACGACGGGGCGGTCGGGGCTCAGGGCCCGGCGGCGGTGCGCTGCGACGAGATCGTCGGGCAAGAGCGCCCGCAGGTCGTCGTCCGAGAGCTCGGCCATCTCGCCGAGCTCGTGGGAGGTGCGGAAGCCGTCGAAGAAGTGGAGGAAGGGAACCCGCGAGCGCAGCGTGGCGGCCTGCGCGACGAGCGCGAGATCGTGCGCTTCCTGGACCGATCCCGACGCGAGCAGGGCGAAGCCGCACTGGCGGGCCGCCATGACGTCCGAGTGGTCGCCGAAGATCGACAGCGCGTGGGTGGCGATCGTCCGCGCCGCCACGTGCATCGAGAAGGCGGTGAGCTCGCCGGCGATCTTGTACATGTTGGGGATCATCAGCAGCAGGCCCTGGGAGGCGGTGAAGGTGGTCGCCAGCGAGCCCCCCTGGAGGGCGCCGTGGACGGCCCCGGCCGCCCCCCCCTCCGACTGCATCTCCACCACGTCGGGCACCTGGTGCCAGATGCTCTCGCGCCCTTCGACGGCCCAGGCGTCCGCGAGCTCCCCCATGGGCGAGGCCGGGGTGATCGGGTAGATGGCGATCACCTCGTTGGCGCGGTACGCGACGGAAGTGGCGGCCTCGTTGCCGTCGGCCATCATCGTGCGGTTCTGCATCGAGCGTTCCTCTGCTGGTCGAGCTCCGGTTGTCTCGATGTCTAGCAGGCGCCCGTGAAGGGCGGAAACACCCTGCGGGGTGGGCGCCTCGGTGAAGGCCGGGCCTCGCCCGGCGCCCCTGGGGCGTGGCGGGCGGCGTCTCTGGCTACCACCCCGCCGGGTGGCGAGTCACCCACCCAGCGAAGTACGCAAGCGCCACCTCGCGGGCGGTCGGCCGCCGCGAGAAGACCCACTAGTCTGAGGTACCGAAGGAGCCGAAGCGATGAGCGACAGGCGTCCCAGGGAGCTCGGGGGCGACACCAGCCTTCAGGAGGAGCTGCGGCGGCGAAACCGCGAGCTCGAAGCCCTGCATCGCGCGACCCTGGACATCTCCGGCGAGCTGTCGCTCGACCTGATCCTCGAGCGAGTCGTCGCCCGAGCCCGGCGGCTGGTCGGCGCGGAGTACGGGGCGATCGCCGTCGTCGAGCGGCCGCACCGCATCATCCAGTTCGTCACCTCGGGCATTTCCGACGAGCTCGCCGAGCGCATCGGGAGTCCGCCTGCCGGCCACGGCCTCCTGGGCGTAACCCTGCGCGACGGCGAGCGCCTGCGGGTGCCCCACGTGGGGCGGGATCCCCGCGCCGTCGGCTTTCCGCCCCATCATCCGCGCATCGACTCCCTGCTCGCGGTGCCCATCGTCTGCAGGAGCCCGTTCCGGGGCAACCTGTACGTCGGCAACAAGCGGGCACCGGGGGAGTTCACGAAGGACGACGAGGACATCCTGTCGCGGTTCGCCGCCCAGGCCGCCATCGCGATCGAGAACGCCCATCTCCACCGCCGCCTGCGCTCGCTCGCCGTGGCCGAAGAGCGGGCCCGGATCGCCCGCGAGATGCACGACGGCATGGCGCAGGTCCTGGCCTACGTCAACACCAAGGCGCAGGCCGTGCGGGAGCTCCTCAAGCGGAAGCGGACGGAGGCCGCGGAAGCGCAGCTCGAAGAGCTCGCGAACGCCGCGCGCTCCGTGTACACGGACGTCCGCGAGGGCATCCTGGCGCTGCGCGCCTCGGCGGATGCCGAGAGCTCGCTGCCCGAGGCGCTGGCCGGGTTCTTGCGCCGCTGGCAGGAGCAGACCGGCATCTCGGTCGAGGCGGAGCTGCCCAGCAAGCTGCATCTGCGCGACGGAGTGGAGCTGCAGCTGCTCCGGATCATCCAGGAGGCCTTGACCAACGTCCGCAAGCACTCGGGATCCAGGCGGGCGCGGGTCGAGGTGTGCAAGAACGCCCACGCCGTCGTGGCGCGGGTACGGGACGACGGCAACGGCTTCGACCTGACGGCGCGCGGCGAGCGCGACCGGCCGCGCTTTGGACTCTCCATCATGCGCGAGCGGGCGGAGAGCGTGGGCGGCCGCGTCGCGGTGGATACGAGCCCGGGACGCGGTACGACCGTGACGATCGAGATTCCGACGGGGTGACGAGCGAGGAGGCAAACTCATGCGTATTCTGATTGCTGACGACCACGTGTTGTTTCGAGACAGTCTGAGGAGCCTGCTGGAGGCGCGCGACTTCGAGGTCGTCGCCGAGGCCGGCAACGGCGAGGAGGCGATCCGGCTCGCCTGGGAATGCAAGCCGGATCTCGTGCTGATGGACCTCGCGATGCCGGTGATGGACGGCATGGAGGCCACCAAGCGGCTGAGCGCGGAGCTGCCCGACGTGAGGATCGTCGTGCTCACCGCCTCCGACGACGAGGCCGACCTCTTCGACGCCATCAAGTCGGGAGCCAAGGGCTACCTGCTCAAGGACCTCGAATCCGAGGCGTTCTTCGCGCTGCTCGAAGGCGTCGCCCGCGGCGAGCCCGCCTTGACGCCGGTGCTGGCCCGCAAGCTCCTCGAAGAGTTTTCGCGGCCGGCCGGCGGCGCCGCGCACGCGCCGGACTCCAACGACCTGACCGGCCGCGAGCGCGAGGTCCTGCAGCTCATGGTCGACGGGGTCACGTCCAATCGCAAACTGGCGGGGCGGCTCGGGGTGAGCGAGAACACGGTCAAGTTCCACGTGCGCAACATCCTCGACAAGCTGCATCTCCACAACCGCGCGCAGGTCGTGGGCTACGCCCTGCGCAACCGGCTCGTGGAGCCGTCGATGAGCGAGGTCTGACGCCCGCCGCTAGAAGCTCGCGAGGTGCGCCTCGAGCAGCGGCCAGGCCAGCTCGATCAGGTCGTGCTCGGTGAGGATGCCGACCAGGCGGCGGTCGCGGTCGACGACCGGCAGGCTGCCGATGTGGTGCTCGCGCATCAGCCGGGCGGCCTCGAGGGTGGAGAGCTCGGGGGTGCAGGTGACGAGGTCGGTCTTCATGATGTCGCGGACGGCGATGAAGGAGCCGTCCGCCGATTCGACGGAGCGGCTGAGCACCCGCAGCAGCGAGCGGTAGCTGACGAGGCCGACGAGGTGGCCGCCGCTGTCCTCGACGGGGATCCGCCGGACGTGGCGCCACTTCATGACCGCGGCGACGACGTCGACGACCTCCTCTTCGTTGACGGTAAAGAGGTCCGTGGTCATCAGCTGCTCGACCCGGTTGTAGTGCCGGCTGGACTCGCCGGCCTCCTCGATCGCCGCCGGCTCCCAGGTGTGCACCGGGCTGCCCTCCTGCTGCCGCCGGATGGTCGCGGCGACGAGGGCGGCGAAGGACTGGGACCGCTTGGGGTGCGGCTTCATCCCGTCCAGGGAGTCGATGAGCCACTGCGAGCCGGTCTTCTGGGTGCGGACCCGCTCGGTGATGACCCCGAGGTAGCGATCGACGTCGGCAGCCTCGATCCCGGCGCTCTCGAGCCCGCAGCGCGCGATCGGCAGGAGGTGCTCGAGGATGAGCTGGGCGGCGGGGATCCTCCCGAGTCCCGGCCAGACGAGGTTGGCGCCGAGACCGAGCCGGGCGGCGGAGACGAGGTTCTCCCGCGCGTCGGTGAAGTGCATGACGCGGCTGACGTCCTCGAGGTGCTCCGGCAGCCCGCTCATCAGGCCCACCCACAGCGCCGCGTTGGCGACCTCGTCGAGCACCGTGGGTCCGGCCGGGAGGATGCGGTTCTCGATGCGCAGGTGCGGCCGGCCGCCGGAGAACCCGTAGCAGGGGCGGTTCCAGCGGTAGATCGTGCCGTTGTGCAGCTGCAGCGCCTCGAGCTTCGGCATCTTGCCCTGCCGGAGCAGCGCCAGGGAGTCCTCCTCCACGTCGATGGCCAGCAGGGTGCTGAAGCGCGAGATGTTCTCTTCGAAGATCTCGACGACGGACTCGCGCAGCCAGTCGCGTCCGAAGCTCACGCGCCGCGACTGCCGGCGCATGTGGGCGGTGGGCGTGCGGGTATCCACCGATTGCTCGAAGAGCGCGATCCGGGTCTCGCGCCACAGCTGGCGGCCGAAGAGCAGCGGCGAGTTGGTGCCGCTCGCGATGACCGGCGCGGCGATGGCCTGGGCGATGTTGTAGAGGCGGGCGAACTCCTCCGCCGACACCTGGTAGTGGACCTGGAAGCTCGTATTGCACGATTCGAGCATCACGTTGTCGTGGGTCAGGAGCAGCTCGTCGCGGCCCTGGATGCGGAGGCTGTAGGGGCGGCCGTCGCGCAGGCGGTCCATCGCCTGGTTGAGCGCGTAGTAGCGCGGGACGGGCGCCATGTACTCCATCGCGAGATGGGATTTCTCGAGGGTCGGCAGAATGCCCGTGAGCACGATCTGGGCCCGATGCTCGAGGGCGGAGCGCTGGACCTTGGTGAGGAGGTCCTTGAGCTCCGCCTCGAGCCGGCTCAGGCAGCTGCCGGTGAAGACCAGCGGGTCGAGGTTGAGCTCGAGGTTGAACTTGCCCAGCTCGGTCGTCAGGTGCGGCTCGCAGGCGGACTCGATCACCTCGAGCGCGACGGTCGCCGGGCGCCAGTGGGCGTCGACCAGGAACATCTCCTGCTCGGCTCCGATCCTGCGCACCCCGGTCTCGAAGCAATCCTCGGCCACCATCCGCCGCAGCGCGCGGAGGTCGTTGAGCAGGTGCCGGCTGAAGGCACGCATCTGCTCGGGACGAAAGCCGTCCCCGACGTCGAGTCTTCCCACGGCCCTATTATTATCCTCGCTAACGGCCCCCGGCGCAGCACCCGCCGGCTCGGCGCGGCGGGACGCCGGGTCCTCCCGCCCGGAAGGGTGGCCCGACGGGGCGGCGCGGCACCGCCCGCCGGCGCCTCCGGCGCAGTCTCGAGAGGTGTGGGCCGGCGGGCGCGCGTCGGCTAGCCTCGGTCCGTGGTCGCCGGCAGCGACCGGGAAGGAGATGACAGATGGGCTCGGATGCTCCGCGTTTTCACGTGCCGTCGCGCTCGCTCAAGCCGGTACGCCAGATCGTCATCGGCACCTCGCTGCGCTCCGAGGACGACGCCACGGTCCGGTCCGGGCTGGCCCTGGCCGCCGCCCTCGAGGCGAGCGCCCACGTTCTCCACGCGGTGGCCTGGGAGGCGCACGGATTCCCGCTCGGCGGCAGCTGGCCGGACGCGTCGGTGCCGACGCGGCTGATCGAGCTCCGCACGGCGGAGCTGGCGAAGGTGCTCGCCGGGACGGATCCCGGGCGGGTCACCTCCGCCGTCGAGGCCGGAGCGCCCGGCGAGCGGATCCTGAGCGCGGCCGCCGAGCTGGGCGCCGGCCTCGTCGTCGCCGGCGCCGGCCGGCACAAGCGGAGCCTTCTCGGCTCGACGGCCGACCGCCTGATGCGTCGGGCCACCTGCCCGGTGCTGATCGCGCGGGACCCGCTGCGCGTGCCGCCGGGGCGCATCCTGGCGCCCGTCGACCTGTCCGAGCTCGCCGCCGATTCCTTCCGTTGCGGGCTGGGCTTTCTCCACCAGGTGCAGGCGGAGCAGCTCGGCCGGGTCGAGGCGCTCTTCGTCTTGAGCGAGCTGACCCGCGAGTCGAGCGGGCAGTTCCGGCCGGAGCAGGTCGACCGCTTCGCCCGCGAGGAGCTCGAGCGTTTCGTCGGCGAGCACGCGGCGGAGCTGGCCGGGAAGGTCGGCTCGAAGTTGCGAGTCGGCGACGCTCGCGAGCAGATTCTCGAAGAGGCGCGGCAAGCCGGCGCCGACCTGATCGTCATCGGCACCCACGGCCGCGCCGGCCTCGAGCGCGCCCTCATCGGCAGCGTCACCGCCGGCGTGGCCCAGGGCGCGCCGTGCAGCGTGCTCGTCATCCCCCCCGACGTGGCCTTCGGAGCCGAGCTCGTCGACGCCGTCGCCGAGCAGATCGAGCCCCAGGACTGGGAAGTCCCCAAGCAAGAGACCCCCGAGCCCGTCCGCTCCGACTGAGCCGCGGATGGAAGGCTGCAGGGCCTGCGCCAGGCAGCGACGCTCCGAGTGACCCGGCAGCCTCCGTCAATCACGTCGCTCGGCCAGCGCCCGGAGCTCGCTGGCGAGGAAGCGGCGCTGGCGCTCGAGGGTCGCGGCGTGGGCGCGGTAGAGCTCGC
>JAOTWP010000066.1 GCA_029862975.1 Acidobacteriota bacterium | reverse complement strand
AAATCGCGACTTCTGGTCGCCCACCACCCACGTGTGACATAGGAATTGAACCTGTCCCCCTTTCTTCCCTTTCTTCCCCCAAGGGGAACGGCCCGCGTGAAAAGCAAAGGCCTGCCGTGGGCCTTTCGGGTCGAAGGGTGGATCGCAGCTTGAACTGGAGGCGAAGCGCTGGCCCCCCCGGTCACGCGCTGTGGAGTCCCCAAGGGGAACGGACGCTCTGCAAATCCCCATCGAGCGGTGATTCCCGGCGGCGGGGCCGCGTCGTGCGGCCTGATCCCGGGCTCCATGCGAGCTCACTTCGGTGCTGCTTCCCCCTAGCGATCTGGGCCAACAGCCCCGTGCGGCACCCCGGCCCCATGTTCGGCCGAGTGGCCGCCGGCCACAGCCTCGAGTCCTTCCACGTAGTGAGTGAACTGCACGTACGCTGCAACGAACTCACGGCCGGCCGTGACGCTCTCCTCCGCAAGTGCGCGCGTCTCGCGAGCGTGCCCGAACCGCTTCCGCACTCCCTCAGCGATGACTCCCGTGATCTCAGCGACGAGAGCGTCCGCCGAGCCGGACTCGAGGGCGGTATCGGCAGCAAGGACTGCGGCTGAAACCGGGCTCCCGGCCGCCTTCAGGCCCGTGTATCCAAAGCCCTCTCCCTCGCGGTGCAGTCGGACCAGAGTCTCGAAGAAGTACCGGTCGGCGAGCTGGCGCGCAGGGTCTCCGAGTTGGCGAACCGCCAGAGCATGCTCGAACACCGCCTCGACTTCCTCTTCGTCCCCGGGACTCACCCACTTGAGAACCGGGGTAACGTCTCCGTGGGCCAGAGCTTCCCGGGCGGCGATGACCACCGGGCCGTCGACGGTGTCGCAATGAGCCAGAACGGGAGCGGATGCAAGGGGCGTCAGACCAATGGCAATGGCAAGCCCGGTAATCAGCTGGCGGGGCAAGTGTGCTTTTCGCATTCGAGGCTCCTTTCTTCCCGAGAGTACAACCCCGGTGGACATCGATGAAGCTCATCGGCCTCCCCAAGGGGAATGGAACCCGTGTCCTGCGGGCCGGAGGGCGTCGACGGGTCTTGAGGGTGCCACCGGCCGGGGGCGGTAGCGGCTATGCTGCTGCCGTGAGTGAGACGACGCCCCGTTCTCCGCGTTCGCGGCAGTCGGCCGCGGGGCCTGCGCTCTGGCGGTGGGGCGAGGATCCGTGGCGGCTCGACGAGCACTGGGGGCGGGGGGGCGTGGTGGCGATTCCCACGGAGTCGAGCTACGGGCTGGCCGTCGACCCGCGGGATCCCGGCGCGGTGGCGGCCGTGCTGCGGATCAAGGGGCGGCCGGAGGGGCAGGCGCTGCCCGTCGTGGGGGGGGCGGTCGCGGACCTGGAGCGGCTCGGCTTGCGGCTGGATCTCGCCGTGCTGGCGCCCGTCGTGGCCGCCTGGCCGGCGGCGTTGACGGTGGTCGTGCCCTGCGACGCGGGGCTGCCGGCGGCCTGCGGGCTGCCTTCTCTGGCGGTCCGCGTTCCGGCGCATCCGGCGCTCGCGGGGCTCCTGCGCTCGCTGGAGAGGGCCGTGACGGCGACCAGCGCCAACCGCAGCGGCGAGGCGCCGGCGACGAGGGTGGAGGAGGTCCTGGACCTGCTTCGGGGGGAGCCCGCGATCGTCATCGACGACGGCGTCCTGCCGGGCGGGCCGCCGTCGACGATCGTCGAGATCCGCGGCGGCCGGCTCGTCGTCTCGAGGAGCGGCCGCCATCCCGTGGGATCGTGGATCGGGGACTGAGGGGGACTTGGGCTATCCTCGCACCCCGGGCGGTTTTCCGCAGCCATTGTGGAAATCTCTGAGGATCGGCGACGACCTTCCATTGAGCGCGCGAGGCGAGTCAGGAATGCAACGGAAACTGTGCAGTCGGGTCGCGGCCGCGGGCCTGCTCGGCTTTCTGGCCCTGGGAGCGGCGGAGCCGCCGGCCCCGGTGATGCCGCTGTCCGAGGTCGAGCCCGGCCTGGCGGCGCGGGGCTGGTCGGTCTTCGCGGGCGGCGAGCCGGCGCCGTTCGACGTCGAGGTCCTGGGGGTGTGGCGCAACGTCGCCCCCGACACGAGCTACATCGTCGCGCGCCTGAGCGGCCAGCGGCTCGAGGAGACCGGGGTCGTCGCCGGCATGAGCGGCAGCCCGGTCTACGTCGGCGACCGGCTACTGGGGGCGGTCGCCTTCGGCTGGCCCTTCGCGACCGAGGCGATCGCCGGCGTGACGCCGATCGAGCAGATGCGCCGCATGGCGACGGAGGCCGCCGTCCCCGCCCGGCGGGCGAGCGCGGCTCCCGCCACGTTCGGCGACCTCCTCGATCCGCCCGAGCCGCACCAGCGTCTGAAGCGCGAGCTCGCTGCCCTGCGACGGGAGGCGGAGGTGTCCTCCGGAGAGCTCCTGTGGACGAGCGTCGGCCTCGGCCCGAGAACGCGGGATCTGCTCGGCGACGCCGTCGGCTCGGTGGTCGCCGCCGGGCGCTCCGGCGAGCTGCCGGACGACCTGCGGCCCGGAGACGCGGTGGCCGCGGTGCTCATCGACGGCGACCTGCGGCTCGCCGCCACGGGGACGGTCACGGACCGCCTGGGCGACGCCGTGCTGGCGTTCGGCCATCCCTTCCTGGCCCTCGGGGACGTGGCGATTCCCATGGCCGCCGCCGAGATCCTGGCCGTCGTTCCGAGCCTCGCGACCTCGTTCAAGATCGGCGGCATCGGGCAGGTGGTGGGCAGCTTCGACCGCGATCGCCGCGCCGGCATCCGCGGCACGCTGGGCGCGGTGGCGCCGACCTTGCCGCTCGCGATCGCGGTCGAGGGAGCCGAGCGGCGCGAGTTCGACGTGCGGCTGGCGCGGGTGCCGCCCATCGCCGGCGCCCTGGTGGCGATGTCGCTGCTCGGCGCCGTGGACGTGGCCGCCGGGGCGGGCGGCGAGCAGAGCCTGGATCTCGAGGCCCGGGTGGACCTGGGCGAGCGGCCCCCCCTCACCCTGCGCCAGAGTTTCGACGGTCCCTCGGCCAGCGTCGAGGCGGCCGTCCACCTGCTCTCCGTCGTCGGTTTTCTGATGAACAACGCGTTCGCCGAGCTCGACGTGCGCGGGATCGAGCTGGATCTCGTTCGGAGCCCGAGACCCCGGCTGACCCGGATCGTCGCGGCGCACCCGGAGCGGAGGATCGTCGCCCCCGGAGCGCGCGTCGGCCTGGCCGTCGAGCTCGAGCCGTACCGGGGCAGCGCCAGCCGGCATCTCGTCACCGTCGAGCTGCCGGCGGACCTCGCGCCGGGCCGCTACGTCATCCTCGTGGGCGACGGCGTCAGCATCGACGGCGCGCGCCTCGGCCTCGAGAAGGTGCGGCCGAGCCGGATCGAAGCGGCCCTGAAGCTCCTCGACGGGCTCCACAGCCGCTCCGAGCTCGTGGTGCTGGGCGTCGTCGCGGCGCGCGGGCTGGTGGTCGACGGCGAGCCCCTGCCGCGGCTGCCGGGCTCGATCCGGTCGCTGTGGAGCGGCGGCGGCAGCCGCGTGACCCCGCTGGCCGCGGCGGTCCGCGAGGAGCTCGTGGAGGACCTCGGGGTGCCGCTCGCCGGCCTCGTGCGGGTGGACCTCGAGGTGAAGGCGGAGACGAGGCGATGAGGGGACGATGGCTGGCGGGAGCGGCGCTGCTCGGGCTCTCGGCGATGAGCGCGGCCGCGGCGGCGACCGAAGTGCGGTACTTCGAGCAGCAGAGCCGCCAGGACTTCGCGGCCGGGGAGCTCCACGGGCTCGCGATCGACGCCGAGGGGGCGCTCAAGCGCGCGCGGAGCTTCGAGCGCGTCGCCGAGATCGAGGAGCCGTTCGTCTTCGCCGCGGTGCCGGCGGGGGATGGCTGGATCCTCGGGACGGGCAGCTCGGGCCGCGTGCTGCGGGTCGACCCCGACGGCCGGGTGGAGAGCTTGTGGACCGCTCCCGAGCCCGAGATCTTCGCGTTGTGGGCCGACCCCGACGGCGCCGTCTTCGTGGGCTCGTCGCCCAACGGCAAGGTCTACCGGCTCGCCGCCGGCGGCGCGGAGGAGGTCTTCGACCCCCAGGAGACCTACATCTGGGCCCTGGCGCGCGCTCCCTGGGGCGAGCTGCTCGTGGCGACGGGCGACGAGGGGCGACTCTACGCCGTCGCCGAGGATGGCGCGGGGCGCCGCGTCTTCGACGGCGACGAGACCCATCTGCGCAGCCTCCATCCCCTCCAGGACACGGTGCTCATCGGCACCGCGGGGGACGGCCTCGTCCAGAGCATCGACGCCGGCGGGCGACTGCGGACGCTCTTCGACGCCGACCAGCCCGAGGTCCTCGCCTTCGCGGACGACGGGGCGGGCGGCTGGTACGCGGCGGCCGTCGACTCGGAGGCCTCCTTCACCCGCCGCGGCGGCAGCGACGACAAGGACGACGACGAGAACGGCGAGGAGGACGACGGGGAGCCGGTCGTCGAGGTGTCGGAGTCGCCGCCGCGCGCCGAGGCCGGCACGCGCACGGCGATCGTGCGCGGCGGTTCCGGCGACCCCCGCAGGGTGGCGACGCTCGAACGGGACACCGCCTACTCGCTGGCCCGGGTCGACGACGCCCTGTGGATCGGCACGGGGGTCGAGGGCAACGTCTACTCGCTGGCCGAGGACAAGCTGTCGCTCGAGGCCTCGCTGGACGACCGGCAGGTCATGGCGATCCTCCCCGGCCCGGAGCCCGTCCTGGTGACGACCAACGGGGCGGCCGTCCATCGCGGCGGGGCGCCGCTCGCGGGCCCGGCGAGCTACGTCAGCGCGACCCTCGACGCCGGTGCCGTCTCGCGTTTCGGCACGCTGTCCTGGCACGGCGAGGCGGCGGACTCCGGCGGCCTCGCGTTCTCCGCCCGCAGCGGCTCGAGCTCCGAGCCGGACGCGACCTGGAGCGACTGGTCGGCACCGGCCGGCGGCTCCGAGGTGGGGCTCGCCGACGTGCCGGCGGGCCGGTTCCTGCAGTGGCGCCTCGAGCTCGCCGCGGGAGCGGGGGCGGACGTCCGGGTCTCGTCCGTCGAGCTCTCCTACCGCCAGAACAACGGCGAGCCGGCGATCTCGGAGTTCACGGCGATGGACCCCGGACAGGTCCTCGTCCCCGCCGCCTTCAACCCCGGAGATCAGATCTACGAGCCGGCGCATCCGAACCGCGAGGGGATCTTCACGACCCTGAGCCCGGCGGCGGAGAGCGACGGCGGGCGGCTCAAGACGCTGTGGCGCCAGGGCTACCGCACCTTGCGCTGGGAGGCCGAGGACCCCAACGAGGACGAGATGGAGTACGGCCTCGCATTCCGCGTCGCCGGCGCCGAGGGCGACTGGCTGGCGATGGCCGAGGAGATCGACGAGAGCTACTACAGCTTCGACGCCACGGCCCTGCCGGACGGTCTCTACCGGTTCCGCCTGACGGCGAGCGACCGGCCGGGCAACGCCGCCGACGCGGCGCTCGCCGCCGATCGGATCTCGGAGCCGGTCGTCATCGACCACACCCCGCCGCGGCTGGCCGGCGTCGCAGCGCGGCCCGGGGGCCTCGCCGTCGAGATCGTCGACGAGCTGAGCCCCATCCGCAGCGCCGAGCTCAGCGTCGACGCCGGCTCCTGGGAGGCCGTGGCGAGCGCCGACGGGCTGCTCGACGGCCGCGCCGAGACCCTGGAGGCCCGGGTGCCCGCCGGCGCGCGGCTCGTCCTGCTCAGGGTCGTCGACGCCGCGTTCAACACGGCGACCTTCAATCTGGGGGAGGAGCAATGAGGGGCGAGCCGAGGATCGCGGTCTACGCGGGTTCCTTCGATCCCATCCACAACGGTCACCTCGACATCGTCGAGCGCTGCCGCAAGGTCTTCGACGAGGTCATCGTCGCCGTCTTGAGCAACCAGGAGAAGAGCCCGACGTTCTCGACGGAGGAGCGCGTGGAGATCATCCGCGCCGAGCTCGTCGGCTTGGCCGATTGCCGGGTCGAGAGCTTCTCCGGCCTGCTCGTCGACTTCGTGAAGGAGGTGGGCGCCAGCGCCATCGTTCGCGGCCTGCGGGCGGTCTCGGACTTCGAGTACGAGTTCCAGATGGCGCTCATGAACCGGCGGCTCAACCCCGCCGTCGAGACGGTGTTCATGATGCCGCGCGAGGACTACATCTACCTGTCGAGCCGGCTCGTCAAGGAGGTGTACTTCTTCGGCGGCAACCTCGAGGGGCTGGTGCCCCCGAAGGTGCTGCGCCGCCTGGCGAGCCTGCCCCCGCCAGGCCCGTAGCCGGATCGATGCCGCCCGCTGCCACGCCTCCCGCCGCCGCGACGGCCGCGCCCGGGCTCCGCCGCTTCGTGCAGCGACTCCCCAAAGCGGAGCTCCACGTCCATCTCGAGGGCGCGATGAGGCCCGGGCTTCTCCTGGCGCTGGCCCGGCGCCACGGCGTGAGCCTGCCGGCCGACGACGAGGCGGGCCTCTCCCGCTGGTTCCGCTTCCGCGACTTCGAGCACTTCGTGGAGGTCTACCTCGCCTGCTCGCGGTGCCTGCGGGAGCCGGAGGACTTCCAGGCCCTGCTGCTCGACTTCGCCGCCCAGCAGGAGCGCCAGAACGTCGTCTATTCCGAGGTTCACTTCACGATCTCCACCCACCTGGCGAACGGGGCGAACGGCGGGGAGCTCGGCCAGGCGCTCGGCGAGTCGATCGCGGCGGCCGAGCGGCGCGGCGTGACCGTGCGCCTCGTCCCCGACATCGTGCGCAATCTCGACGCCGCGGCGGCCGACCGCACCGTCGAGTGGGCCCTGGCGAACCGGGAGCGGGGGGTGGTGGCGCTGGGGATGGCGGGAATCGAGTCGGCGCCCGTGCGGCCGTTCGCACGCCACTTCGAAGCCGCCCGCGCGGCGGGCCTGCGCACCACCGCCCACGCCGGCGAGCAGTGCGGCCCGGACGCGGTGCGCGAGGTCCTCGCGGTCTGCCGGCCGGAGCGGATCGGGCACGGCATCCGCGTCGCCGACGATCCGCGGCTCGCCGCCGAGCTGGCGGCGGCCGCCATCCCGCTCGAGATCTGCCCGACCTCGAACGTCCGGCTCGGCTACGCGGCGAGCATCGACAGCCACCCGTTCGACCGCCTGCGCCGGGCCGGCCTCGCCGTTTCGCTGGCCTCGGACGATCCGCCGCTCTTCGCGACGACCCTGGTCGACGAGTTCTGCGCCGTCGCCGCCGCGTTCGGCTATAGTCGCGACGACCTGGCCGGGCTGGCTCGTGGCGCCTTCGAGCACGCGTTCCTCCCGGCGCCGCGGCGCGCCGCGTTTCTCGCTCGGTTCGACCGCGGCCTGGCGCAGGCCCGCGAGGCAGCCGTCTGACCGCAGCGCCCAACCGACCCGACAGCGAGGAGCCACCATGTCCGATCCCGTCGTTGCCCAGCCCTCCCCCTACGTCCTGGAGCTCGAGCCCGGGAAGTACTTCTGGTGCGCCTGCGGCCGCTCCGAGAACCAGCCCTACTGCGACGGCTCCCACAAAGGAACCGAGTTCCGACCGGTGATGCTCGAGGTCACCGAGCCCCAGCGGGTCGCCCTGTGCGGCTGCAAGCACACCGGCAACCAGCCGCGCTGCGACGGCTCGCACGCGGGCCTCGATCGCTGAGGCGAGGCGAGGCGGACTCTCGGAGGAGCCCTCGATGCCCCAGCTGCGAGTCGTCGGACAGAGCCCGCGCGCCGTCGCCACCGCCGCGTATCTGGCGACCGCGGAGCCGGTGCGCTGGGGCGCGGGCTTCTTCGCCGAGGAGGTCGAGGGTTTCCGCCCCTTCCGCTGGATGGGGCTCGCGGCCCGCTTCGAGTTCGCGCCCCGGGCCGCGGCGCGCTTCCTCGAGGCGTCGGTCTTCAGCCACTTCCACGACCTGTCGCAGACGCTCACGGCCGGCTGCGGCGGCGCGCCGGCGAGCTTCGCGCTGACCCCCGGCTGGATGCAGCTGTCGATCGCGGTGCCGCCGGGGGTCGCGGCCTGCGAGCTCGCCCTCGACAAGCCCTTCCCGCCGGCCTACTACCCCGGCGACGGCAGGACCCTCGGCATCCGGGTCCGCGAGCCGCGCCTGCACGCCGACCCGGAGCGCCACCGGCACGTCGCCCGGCAGCACGGCAACGCCAGCCGCAACCAGCGCGAGCTGCTCGCCGGCCGGACGCGGCTCGAGTCCACGCCGCCGACGCTCGGCATCGACATGTACGGCGTCTGCAACGTCAAGCCGCCGTGCGTCTACTGCGACTGGGACTGGAGCAAGGAGCTCGAAGGCGAGCACGTCGACACGCCGTTCGACCTCGACACGCTGCGCGGCTACGGAGAGTTCTTCGACAACTCGCACCAGCTCATCAACTGCTCGATCGGCGAGCCGTTCATGATGAAGGAGTTCGACGCCCTGCTCGAGACCTTCGGCCGCCAGGGCAAGCTGCTCGAGCTGACGACCAACGGCCAGATCCTGACGGACCGCAACATCGAGCGCCTCGTGGGGCGCTCGATCGAGCTCTACGTCTCGCTCGACGCCGGCACGCCCGAGACCTACGCCAAGCTGCGCAACGAGAAGTTCGAGCCGATCCTCACCAACCTGCGCCGTCTCGGGGAGGCGAAGGGCGGCCGCGGCGGGCTGCCTCGGGTCAGCCTCGTCTTCATGCCCATGGACGTCAACCAGCACGAGCTGGCGGACTTCGTGCGCATCGCCGCCGACCTCGAGGTCGATCGCATGGTCCTGCGGCCCCTGAACTACTCGGACTCGATCGACCTCACCTGGGACCGCTCGGGCTACACCTTCAGCTACCAGCGGGAGCTCCTGCCGGTTCGGCGCCTCGCCGAGTTGAGCGCCGAGGCGGCGCGGCTCGCCGCCCGCTACGGCGTGCCCCTGGCCGACCAGATGGACTTCGGCGGCGAAACGCGGAGCTTCGCCGAGACGTTCCAGCCGCGCGCCGCGCCCGTGGTACCGCCGCCGGCCGCGAGCGTGGAGCCGGAGGCGCCGCCGGCTCCCGAGCTCGCCGCGCCGGAGCTCGCCGCGGGCCCGGCCGGGGCGCCCGAGGTCGCGGCCCCGGCCGTGGCACCGGTCGTGGCCCCCGAGGCGCTGCCGACGCTCGGCATCGAGGCCGAGCCGATCTGTCTCGAGCCGTGGAAGAGCCTCTACATCCTGCGCCGCGGGATCATGCCGTGCTGCTACGGCGGCGAGCCGATCGCCGCCTTCACGAGCCACGAGGAGGCGTGGAACGGCCCCGAGGTCGTGGAGATCCGCAGCTCGCTCGCCGCAGGCCGCTTTCCGAGCTATTGCCTCAACTCCCCGGCCTGCCCGATCGTCCGCAAGCGGCAGGCCTCCGGCGCCCTGCCCTGGCGGCAGCGCCTCCTGCTCGCCGCCCGCCGCCGCTGGTTCGCCTTCGAGCGCGCCACCGCCGACGGTTGGAAGGGGGTCGCCAGCTGGCCGCTCAAGAAGGGGGCTCGCTTCGCCCTCGCCTTCCGCCGCGCCCCGCTGCCCGCCACCAAGCACGCCCTGCGCAAGCTGCTCGGCCTCGAGACCGAGGGCGACCTGTAGCCGGCGTGCCGCGCCGCGGGCCGGGGACGGCTACGTCCGGGTCGACGACTCTCCGGGCGCCGAAAGGCAGGCGAGTGAGCGACGCATCCTGCTAGGCGGACTACTCGCAGACCCGGCGGCCTCTCCGTCCAGTCAGTTCTCGGCGGCGAGCGCCGCGAGGCGCGCCGCTTCGAACTCGTCGCCCGGGTTCCAGGTCGGCATCTCGTCGGCCTGGGCGATGGCCATGCCGCAGGCGTAGGCCAGCCGCGCGTCCTCGACCATTCCGTCGAAGCTCCAGGCGTCGTCCAGCTCGTCGCTCGGCTGGTGGTAGGTGGCGGCCTCCCAGGCCTCGATCTGCTCCTGGCCCCAGCCGGCGGGGCGGCCGAGGAAGTCCGTTCCGGTATCGAGGTAGATCGCCGGCACCCCGATCTGGGCGAAGTTGAACTGGTCGGAGCGGTAGAAGAAGCCGCGATCCGGGAACTGGTCGCCCTGGACGGTGCGGCCCTGGTAGGCGGCGACCGCCTCGACCACGGCGTCGAGGCTCGACTTGCCGTACCCGATGTAGGTCAGGTCGCGCGTGCGGCCCCAGATGTTGCCGCCGTCGAGGTTGACGTTGGCCGCGATCCGGCCCGGCGGAAAGGTCGGATGGCGGGCGTAGTAGGCGGAGCCGATGAGGCCCTGCTCCTCGGCGGCGACGAAGAGGACGAGCGTCGAGCGGCGCGGCGGGGTCGGCAGCGCGGCGATGGCGCGGGCGATCGCCATCACCTGCGCCACGCCGGAGGCGTTGTCGAGGGCGCCGTTGTAGATCGCGTCGCCGGTGTCGTCCGGGGGGCCGATCCCGAGGTGGTCGTGATGGGCGGTGTAGACGACGACCTCGTCGGCCAGGCCGGGGTCGCTGCCCCGCAGCAGGCCCGCCACGTTGGCGGTGCTCGCGCTCGTGACCTCGTTGGCGATCGCGAGCGAGGTGACGATCCCCAGCGGCACGGGCTCGAAGCTCCGTTCGCGGGCCGCGGCGACGAGGCTCTCGAGATCGCGCCCGGCCAGTCCGGCCAGCCTGGCGGCCGCCTCCTGGGTCACCCACCCCTCGATCTGGACGGTCGGCTCGCCGGCGGCCGGGAGCGCGAACTGCGGCCCGGTCCAGGACGTCTGGACCACCTGGTAGGGGTAGCCGGCGGAGGGCGTCGTGTGGATGATGACGGCGCCGGCCGCCCCGAGCTCGGCCGCGATCTCGTACTTGTAGCTCCAGCGGCCGTAGTAGAGCCGGCGATTGCCTCCAAACAGCTCCGGGTCCCAGTCCGGATCGTTGTTGAGCATCAAAAGAACCTTGCCCGCGACGTCCGCCCCCTTGTAGTCGTCCCAGCCGTACTCGGGGGCCTGGATGCCGTAACCGACGAAGACCACCTCCGCGTCGTCGACCGCGGCGCTCTCGGCCTGGACACCCGACGTCACGATGAAATCGTCCCAGGAGGCCAGGTCCACCGAGCCGCTCGCCGTCCGGAAGCTCCAGGTCGCGGGCGCGGTGGTCGTGACGCCGACGATGTCGACCGGCTGGAACCAGCTGCCGCCCGGGCCGCCCGGCTCGTAGCCGAGCCCCTCGAGCTGGGCCGCGAGGATCTCCCTCGTCTTGGCGTCGCCGGGCGTCCCCGGGCCCCGGCCCTCGAGCTCGTCGCTCGCCAGGCGCTCGACGATGCCGCGCAGGAAGGCGGCGTCGATGGCTTCGCCCGCCGCCATCACGTCCGCCGGCAGCCCCAGCGGGCCGTCGACGGCCGGGGGAGCGGTGCCGCGGCAGGCGGCGACGACGGCGAGGGCGGCGAGGGCGAGGCTGGGGAGCGCTTTGTCCGGCATGAGGCCTCCTGATAGGTTGAACCGCGCACTCTAGCAACAAACGCCGCGGGTGCGCCGGGGGCTGGAAGCGGGTCGGATGCAGCTCAGAACAACCGTCAGGGACTGTCTCTACGTCAACTGGGCCGTGCCCCGCGAGCGCCTGCCGCGACTGCCCGAGGGGCTGCGCTACGAGTGGCATGCGGCCGGCGGGGAGCGCCTGGGGCTCGTCTCGGCACTGCTCTTCCACCAGCATGGGCTGCGCTCCGCGGCGATGCCCTGGGCCCGCCTCTCCTACCCGCAGTTCAACCTGCGGACCTACGTTCTCGACGACGAGGGCGTGCCGGCCGTCCACTTCGGGGCGCTGATGGTGCCGGGCTGGGTGCTGCCGTTCGCCCGCGCGGCCGGGCAACCGGAGCTCGAGCGCGGGCGCTTCCTCTATCCGCGGCCGTCCCGCGACCGGGGGGCCGAGAGCTGGACCTGGCGGGCCTCGGCGCGCGGCGCCTTCGCCGTCACGGCGAGCCAGAGCGCCCCCCGGGTCGGGACCGGGCCCGACCTGGGGTCGTGGCAGCGCACTTGCGACCACATCCGGCGCCGCGATCGCGGCTACGTGGAGGTCGCGGGCCGCCTGCGTCGCATCGAGACCACGCATGGCGCCACGACCGTCTGGCCGATGGCCGCGCGGGTCACGGAGGAGAGCCTGCTGCGCCGCCTCTTCGGGTGGCGGGAGGGGGACTGGCCGGAGGTGCACTCCGCCTGGCTCTGCCCCGAGGTCCCTCTCAGCTTCGAGCTGGCCCGCGCCGAGCGCGCCGCTTTACCCAGCAGCGTTCCGGCGACGGGGTAGAGCCCGCGCGGGCGGCCCGCTGCCGCCGCGGGCCGGCCACGGGCCTCTGATATGTTCGCCCGGTGATCGAGTCCGAGGCGAGACCCACGGCGCGCCGCGTCGGCTCGGGCTGCCGATGTTCCTCGTGCCGCTGCTCGTCTCGGTGGACGCCGGCGCCCCCGGACGGCGATCTGGCCGTCGCCACCGGCACGCTCCGCCGGTGGGCCGGAGGCAGCGCGTGAGCGCCCTGGACCCGAAGGAGCGCTCGCCGCAGCGGATCGCGCTCCTGCCCGGCGACGGGATCGGCCGCGACGTCACGGCGGAGGTCGTCAAGGTGCTGGAGGTCGTCGCGGAGCGCTGGCGGCTGCCGCTCGAGCTGGTGCCCTTCCCGTGGAACGCGGACCGCTACCTCGCGACCGGGGAGACCCTGCCCGACGGCGCGCTGGAGGACCTGCGCGACAACTTCTCGGCGATCTTCATCGGCGCCTACGGCGACCCGCGGGTGCCGGACATGAAGCACGCGGCCGACATCCTCCTCGGGATCCGCTTCGGCCTCGATCTCTACGTCAACTACCGCCCCATCAAGCTCTACAGCGACGCCCTGTGCCCGCTGCGCGGCAAGACGAAGGACGACGTCGATTTCGTCGTGTTCCGCGAGAACACCGAGGGCGCCTACGTCGGCATGGGCGGCAACTTCAAGACGGGCACCGCGGACGAGGTGGCCGTCCAGGAGGAGGTGCACTCGCGCCGCGGGGTGGAGCGCATCATCCGGGCGGCGTTCGAATGGGCCGTGGCTCACGGCAAGAGCCGGGTCTGCATGTCGGACAAGTCGAACGTCATGAGATTCGCCGGCGATCTCTGGCAGCGCTGCTTCGCGGAGGTGGCGCAGGAGTATCCGGACCTCGAGACGGAGCACTGGTTCGTCGACGCCCTGGCGATGCAGCTCGTCCGCAAGCCGGAGCGTTTCGAGGTGATCGTCACCAACAACATGTTCGGCGACATCCTGACCGACCTCGGGGCGGCCCTGCAGGGCGGGCTCGGGGTCGCGGCGTCCGCCAACCTCCATCCGGGGCGGGTGTCGATGTTCGAGCCGGTCCACGGCTCGGCGCCGAAGCACGCCGGCACCGGCCGCGCCAACCCGCTGGGCGCCATCCTGTCCGCCGTCCTCATGCTCGAGAACCTGGGGCACCGGGCGGCGGCGGCGGCGGTGGAGGAGGTCGCCGCGGAGAGCATCGGCGAGGGCTTCACGACCCCCGATCTCGGCGGCGGGGCCACGACCTCGCAGGTCGGCGACCGCCTGGCGGAGCGGCTGCGAAGCGTTCCCCTATAATCGATCGATGGCGCTGCAAGAGTCCGAGCTGATCTTCGACTGGAACCGCGACGGCGGCGAGGACATGAAGCCTGCCCGCGGCGCGGTCGAGCTCAACGACGAGACCCTGCGCGACGGCCTTCAGTCGCCTTCGGTGACGTCGCCGCCGATCGAGGACAAGGTGCGCATCCTGCACCTCATGGCGCAGCTCGGCATCGAATCGGCGAACCTCGGACTGCCGGGAGCCGGTCCGCACGTCGTGGCGGACGTCACGCAACTGGCCCGGGAGATCGTCGACCACCGGCTCCCCGTCGCGGCCAACTGCGCGGCGCGGACCCTCGAGGCGGACATCCTGCCGATCGTCGAGATCTCGCAGGCCACCGGGCTCGCCATCGAGGTTGCCTGCTTCATCGGCTCGAGCCCGATACGCCAGTTCACGGAGAACTGGGATCTGGCGCGGCTCGTCGGGCTGACCCGCGACGCGGTCGACCTGGCGGTCCGGCACGGCCTGCCGGTCATGTACGTCACGGAAGACACGACGCGGGCCAGGCCGGAAGACCTGCGGGCGCTCTACACGGCCGCGGTCGAGGCCGGGGCGCGGCGGATCTGCGTGGCCGACACCGTGGGCCACGCCACGCCGCGCGGCGTCGATCGCCTCGTGCGGTTCCTCCGCGGGGTCGTGGACGCCACGGGCGAGGACGTGAAGGTGGACTGGCACGGCCATCGGGACCGCGGGCTGTCGGTGATCAACGCGCTGGCGGCGGCGGTGGCGGGCGCCGACCGGCTGCACGGCACGGCGCTCGGCATCGGCGAGCGGGTGGGCAACACGGCCATCGATCTGCTGATGGTCAACCTGCAGCTCCTGGGCTGGTCCCATCGCAAGCTCGAACGGCTCCCGGAGTACTGCCGGCTGGTGGCGGCGACGACGGGGGTGCCGCTGCCCGACAACTACCCCGTGGTGGGACGCGACGCGTTCCGCACGGCCACGGGAGTCCACGCCGCGGCCATCATCAAGGCCCGGGCCAAGGGCCACGACTGGCTGGCGGACCGCATCTACTCCGGCGTTCCCGCGGCGCTGGTCGGACGCCGGCAGCGGGTCGAGATCGGGCCCATGTGCGGCAAGTCCAACGTCATCTTCTGGCTCGAGGAGCATGGCATCGAGCCGCGGCCCGACCTCGTGGAGACGGTCTTCCGCCGCGCCAAGGAGTCCGACCGTCTGCTCGAGGCGGAGGAGATCCTCGAGCTCTGCCGCGCCGGTGGCGTCCCGGCCGCGTGAGGTGACCGCGGGGGCCGCCGCGGGCTCCACGCCGGCGCCCGGCGCGGGGCGCGGACCCGCCGACCGGCGGGTGGAGCGCTATCTCGACTCGCTGGCCCTCGAGCGCGGACTGTCCCCGCGTACCGTGGCGTCCTACGCGGGAGACCTGGCCAAGCTGACGGCGCACCGGCGGGCCGAGAAGCGCAGCTGGACGGAGGTCGACGCGGCGTTCCTCTCCGCCCATCTGCGCGTGCTGCGGCGGCGCGGCCTGAGCCCGCGCTCGGTGCGCCGCGCCCTCGTGGCCATCCGCGGCTTCTTCTCCCATCTCGTCGAGTGCGGCGAGCGCGAGGACAACCCGGCCGTCAACCTGCTTCCCCCCAAGCTGTGGCGCAAGCTGCCCCGGACGCTGACCGAGGAGCAGGTGGAGCGCCTGCTGGAGGCGCCCGATCTGAGCACCCCGCTGGGGCGCCGGGACAAGGCGATGATCGAGCTGCTCTACGCCACGGGCCTGCGGGTCAGCGAGCTGGTCGGCTTGACGCTGCCTCAGCTGCGCCTCGACGCGGGCTTCCTGGTGGCGTTCGGCAAGGGGAGCAAGGAGCGAGTCGTGCCGATCGGGGAGCAGGCGGAGCAGTGGGTCGCGGACTACCTCGCCGCCGTGCGCCCGGCGCTCGTGCGCGGCCGCCACGATCTCGTCTTCGTCAACCGGCTCGGCGGCGGCCTGACCCGCCAGGGCTTCTGGAAGATCCTGCGGGCCCATGGCGTGAAAGCCGGCGTGGACCGCCTCTCGCCCCACGTCCTGCGCCACAGCTTCGCCACCCACCTGCTCGAGCACGGCGCCGACCTGAGAGCCGTCCAGACCATGCTCGGCCACGCCGACATCTCGACCACCCAGATCTACACCCACATCCACGCCCAGCGCCTCCGCAGCCTCTACGACCAGTACCATCCCCGATCGACCTAGCGACCGTGGCAGTCCGCGGATGCTCCCACCGGGAGCGGGAGCTGAGGGGGACCCGCCCCGGGGCGAATGCGGTCGGATACCGACCGAGCCTCCTGTCGTCCGGCCGCCCCGGAAGGCGAGCTGTTAGAGTTTTGGGGATGCGCGGCGCGCTCCATCGTGGATTCCGGGTGGCTTGCTGGTGGCTCGTGGCCGCTTTGCTGGCCGCTGGCTCCGGGGCGGAGATCGTCGTTCTCGTCGACGGCCGGTTCTTGAAGGCGGTGGACTACGAGGTCGAGGGCGAGAGCGTGCGCATCGGGCTCGCGAGCGGGGGGCAGCTCGTCATGCCCTTGCTGCGGGTCGATCGCATCGTGGCCGACGAGCTCGAGGACGGGGACGAGGAGCCGGCCGCGATCGAGGTCTCGCCCGTCTATCTCGGGTTCGCGCCCGAGCAGGAGATGCCGGACATTCCGTTCGGCGAGCTCATCTACGAGGCCGCCAGGCGGCGCAACGTCAATCCCCGCCTCGTGGCGGCGATCATCAGGGCCGAGTCGGCCTTCGACCCGGCCGCCGTCTCGAGGAAGGGCGCCCGCGGGCTCATGCAGCTCATGCCGGCGACCGGGCGCCGCTTCGGCCTCGTCCCGGACGAGCTCTTCGACGAGGAGCTGAACATCGACGCGGGCGTCACCTACCTCGAGGAGCTCATCGAGCGCTACGCGGAGGATCTGCCGCTCGTGCTGGCGGCCTACAACGCCGGCGAGGGGGCCGTCGAGCGGTACAAGGGCGTGCCGCCGTTTCGCGAGACGCGCGAGTACATCCGCCGGGTCTACTCGTTCCTCGGCGTCGAGGCGGTCCCGGACCCGGCCCCGGACCCGGCGCCGGCGCCGGGGAAGTAGCGCATCGCCACGAGGGTGCGATCGTCCTCCGGCGGCACCTCGCCGCAGTGGCGGCCGATCGCCGCCAGCAGCCGGTCGCGCACCTGCTCCGCCGTCGCCGCCGGCCCGGCGAGCGCCGCCGCCGTCGCGTCGTAGCCGAAGGGCTCGTCGTGCTCGTCGGCGGCCTCGATGAGGCCGTCGGAGAGCCACACGACGACGTCGCCTGTCAAGAGGTCGAGCGTCCGCTGCTGGTAGTTCTCGTCGAGCGCTCCCAGCGGGCTGCCGGCCAGCAGCACCTCCTCGACCTCGCCGTCGCGGAGGAGGTAGGTCGGCGGGTGGCCGGCGTTCGTGATCTCGAGGCGATCGCTCCGGAAGTCGACGACGGCGATGGTCGCGGTCACGAAGAACCGTTGTCGTTGCTCGGCGCGGATCATGGTGCTGAGCCGGCGCAGGATCTCGCTCGGCGGCTTCTTCTCCTCCACGAGGATCGTGAGGGCGGCCTTCAACATCGCCATGCGCAGTCCCGTCGGAAGCCCGTGTCCCGAGACGTCGGCGATGACGACGGCGAGCCGGTCGTCGTCGATGCGCAGGATGTCGAAGTAGTCGCCGCCGATGGCGGCGCTGGGCTCGAAAAGGGTCGAGAACTCGACCCGTTCGCTGGTCGGGACCTGGGTCGGCAAGAGGCTCTCCTGGAGGTCGCGGGCGATCTCGAGCTCCTTCTCGAGCAGCTCCTTCTGGGCGGCCGTGTCGATCAGCGACTCGAGGTCGCCCGTCATCTCGTTGAACGAGCGCTGCAGCTCGCCGATCTGGTCCTTGCGGCGGACGGGGATGCGATGAGAGAAGTCTCCGGCCCGCACGGTCTCCGTGGCGCGGCTGAGCCGGTTCACGGCGCGGCTGAGCGAGAGGATCATGAAGAGCGCCATCAGCACCGCGATGAGGTAGATCGACGAGACGAGCCCGGTCACCGCGATGAGGCTGGCCCAGACCGCCGCGTTGAGCTCCGCCGAAGAGGAGAAGAACTGCCGCCGCATGCTGCTGAAGTTGCTGTTCAGCGAGGCCGTGAGGCTCGGCGCGATCTCGCTGCCGTCGGCGAGCGAGTGCACCGGTCCCGCGACCTCCCCCCACCAGAAGAGCGGCCGCCGACTCCAGGAGAGCTCGTCCTCGGCGATGCCCAGGAAGGCGTCGCGGGCGGCGCGGTCGGTGCCCGCGCCCACGTTGGCCAGGGCGTAGCGGGCAGTGCCCAGCTGCACCTGCACGGCCGACATCGACTCGCGATCGCTGGCGTCGAGGAGCGTCACCCAGACGGAGCTGCGCCGGCTGAGCTCCGCTTCGACCGGGCCGCGATGAAACGCCAGGACGCCCCTGCTCCCCCCGCCGGCACTCGCCGCCACGGTGAGCGAGCGGTCGGGCAGGGCCCAGAACGGCACGGCGGGGGAGCCCTCGCCGCCGTCGCCAGCCTCGACCCAGGCCGGCCAGAGCTCGGGAGCCTCCCGCGAGCCCGCGACCCGGCGGCCGTTCGAGTAGAGGGCCAGGGCGACGTCGTCGCCCGAGTCGAGGCTCGTCGTGCCGTGGGCCGAGATCCCGTCGAGGGTCGCCTCGGCGGTGCGCCGCAGATCGGCGCGCAGGTCGGCGAGCGCCGAACGGTACTCGTGGCCGAGGAAGTAGCCCGAGAGCAGGTAGAGCGCGATTCCTCCCAGCAGGAGAACCATGGGGATCGGCAGGACGCCGATGAGGAAGTAGGAGAACGCGAGCCGGCGCCCGACCCGCCAGAGCAGCCAGCGCAGAACGCGCGCCGACAGCACGAGGAGCGCCAGCACCGCGACGCTGACGAACAGGATCTCGAGCGTGACCTGCAGCCAGGGAGCCTCGACGAGCGCTCGCCCCGCGACCAGGAGGACCGCCATCGCCACGACGGAGATCCAGAACAGACGCGCGGGGCTTGGCAGGCGCATTGCGAGAGGAGGAGCGCAGGTCGGGCGCTCGTGCCTCTAGACTACGCTGATCCGGGGCGAGAGTTCCCTCGCGGGCCGCAAGAGTGCGATCCGGCCGCAGCGGGGGATGCCTGGTGGCGTGGAGCGAAGTCCGCGGCGCGGCGCTTGCCGCGCGGCTTCCAGGCCCGCTGGCGGTCTGCTAGCATCGCCGCCGGCCGGGGCGCTCGGTCCCGCCGTCGAATGGAGCACCTTGTCGCCAACAGAGCCGCCAAGAGAACGGCCTGAGAGAACGGCCAGGAGAACAACCAAGAGAACGGCTCGGGAGCCAACCCGGTCGCAACGGCCGGGAGCCGAGTCCCTACCACCAGGGCCCGAAGGGGAGACCCAGTGAGCACAGAGACGAATGAGCCAGTAGTGGCGGAGCGGTCCGTCGCGACGGAGCGTGTCGAGGACGTCGTCATCCGCTTTGCCGGCGACTCCGGCGACGGGATGCAGCTGACGGGGGGGCAGCTCACGAGCACCTCGGCCATGGTCGGCAACGACCTGGCCACCCTGCCGGACTTCCCGGCCGAGATCCGGGCGCCGGCCGGAACCCTGCCCGGCGTGTCGGCATACCAGGTGCGGATCGCCAACTACGACATCCATACGCCGGGAGACGCCCCGGACGTCCTCGTGGCGATGAACCCGGCCGCGCTCAAGAAGTCGATCGGCGACCTCAAGGCCAATGGCATCCTCATCGCCAACACCGACGAGTTCACCGACCGCAACCTGAAGAAGGCGGGCTACGAGTCGAACCCGTTGGACGGCGACGGCCTGGCCGGCTTCCGCGTCTATCCGGTCGGCTTGAGCACCATGACCCGCCGGGCGCTCGAAGACAGCCCGCTCGACTTCAAGAGCCGGGATCGCTGCCGCAACTTCTTCGCCCTCGGAATGGTGTACTGGCTGTACAGCCGGCCGCTCACGAGCACCACCGCCTGGCTCGAGGACAAGTTCGCCAAGAAGCCCGAGGTCGCCGAGGCGAACATCAAGGCGCTGAAGGCCGGCTACAACTACTGCGACATCACCCAGGCCTTCCAGGTTCGTTACGAGGTGGACGCGGCGCACCTGCCGGCCGGCACGTACCGCAACATCATGGGCAACTCGGCCCTCTCCCTGGGGCTCGTGGCCGCCAGCCGCCGCAGCGGCCTGCCCCTCTTCCTGGGCTCCTACCCGATCACGCCGGCGAGCGACATCCTGCACGAGCTGTCGCGGTTCAAGCACTTCGGGGTCACGACGTTTCAGGCGGAGGACGAGATCGCCGCCGTCTGCTCGGCCATCGGGGCGGCCTACGGAGGCGCGCTCGCCGTCACGACGACGAGCGGACCGGGGCTGGCGCTCAAGGGGGAGGCCATCGGGCTGGCCGTGATGATCGAGTTGCCGCTCGTCGTCTGCAACGTCCAGCGCGGCGGGCCGTCCACCGGACTGCCGACCAAGACCGAGCAGGCGGATCTGCTGCAGAGCATGTACGGGCGCAACGGCGAGTGCCCGCTGCCGGTCGTGGCGGCCTCGAGCCCGGCCGACGCCTTCGACGCGGCCCTCGAGGCGTGCCGCATCGCCATCCGCTACATGGTGCCCGTGATCCTGCTCTCGGACGGCTACATCGCCAACGGGTCCGAGCCCTGGAAGCTGCCGCAGATCGAGGATCTTCCGGATCTTCGAGTCGACTTCCACACGGACGCCGCCGGCTTCCAGCCCTATTCCCGGGACCCCGGCACCCTGGCGCGGCCGTGGGCGATCCCCGGCACGCCGGGCCTCGAGCACCGGATCGGCGGCCTCGAGAAGGAGGACCTGACCGGCAACGTCTCCTACGACCCGGTGAATCACGAGCGCATGATCGGGCTGCGGGCCGAGAAGGTGGCGCGGGTCGCGCAGTCCATCCCCGACGTCGAGGTGTTCGGCGAGCCGACGGGGAGGCTGCTGGTGCTCGGCTGGGGCAGCACCCTGGGGGCGATCACGGGCGCCGTGAACCTCGCCCGGGAGCGCGGCCTCGAGGTCAGCCGAGCCCACCTCCGGCACCTGAACCCGCTGCCGTCCAACCTGGGCGAGGTCTTGGCCGGCTTCGACCAGGTCCTCGTCCCCGAGATGAACTGCGGCCAGCTCGCGCACCTGCTGCGGGCGGAGTATCTGGTCGACGTCTCGTCCTATCCGAAGGTCCAGGGCAAACCGTTCTTCCGCTCTGAGATCCTGGCCAAGATCGAAACGCTCCTGGGAGCCGACAATGTCCACTGAGACCCCTACCCTCACCAAGAAGGATTTCCAGTCGGACCAGGAGGTGCGCTGGTGTCCGGGCTGCGGCGACTACGCCGTCCTCTCGGCCGTGCAGACGGTCCTGCCGCAGCTCGGGATCCCGAAGGAGAAGTTCGTCGTGGTCTCCGGCATCGGCTGCTCCAGCCGCTTCCCCTACTACATGGACACCTACGGCTTCCACTCGATCCACGGGCGGGCGCCGGCCATCGCCACCGGCCTCAAGCTCGCCCGTCCCGACCTCGAGGTCTGGATCGCCACCGGCGACGGCGACGCGATGTCGATCGGCGGCAACCACCTGATCCAAGTGCTGCGGCGCAACGTCGGGGTGAAGATCCTGATGTTCAACAACCGGATCTACGGCCTCACGAAGGGGCAGTACTCGCCGACGAGCGAGATGGGCAAGCGCACCAAGTCCACGCCGCTGGGCTCTCTCGACAACCCCTTCAACCCCCTGGCCCTGGCGCTCGGCTGCGGCGCGACGTTCGTGGCGCGCAGCGTCGACATCTATCAAAAGCACCTGCGCGAGACCCTCGAGCGCGCGGCGGCGCACGACGGCACGGCCTTCATCGAGATCTACCAGAACTGCAACATCTTCAACGACCACGCCTTCGCCTACATGACCGACAAGGAAGCCCGCGACGACCAGACGCTCTATCTCACCCACGGCGAGCCGCTCGTCTTCGGCAAGGACCGCGACCGCGGCATCCGGCTGGTGGGCACCGAGCTCGAGGTCGTCCAGTTCGGTGACGGCGTCTCGGCCGCGGACTGCCTCGTCTGGGACGAGACCGCCGCCAACCCGACGCTCGCCTTCATGATGTCCCAGATGCTGCCCCCGCACTTGCCCACTCCCGTCGGCGTGATGCGCGACGTCGACCGCCCGTCCTACCACCGCCAGGTAGTCGAGCAGATCGAGCACGAGGTCGAGATCCACGGCGCCGGCAAGCTCGAGGACCTGCTCTACACCGGAGAGATCTGGAAGGTCGGCGAGGACGGAGCGGTGACGAGCTTCTAGCGGAGGAGCTGCCGCTCACGGCAGCGCTCAGCTGCGATCGGGCCATGAAGACGACTGTCGATCTCGACGAGCAGCTACTTCGCGCGGCGAGGCAGCGAGCCGCTGCCCAAGGCAAGTCGTTGGGAGAGATCATCGAAGACGCGTTGCGCAGGACAATCCCTGCGCCGTCGGCGCCCGACGCCAGGTTCGAACTGAGTTGGCGAACGGAGAGGGGCCGCCTGCGGCCAGGAGTTCGCCTGGACGACCGTCAGGGGCTGTTCGACCTGATGGAACGCCGCGAGCGGTCGCTGTAGAGGCCGACATCCTGGTCTACGGGCGCGGCGAGGAGTCTCGACCCGGGACCGCGACCTCGGTCGCTTCCGTGGTGTCACGGCTCGGGATCTGTCCGCCTGACGAGGAAGCCGGCTACCGCCTCGGCGAAATGCGGTGACAGCATACTCATTTCGTTCCGAAATGCGGTGACAGGATACTCATTTCGTTCACCTGTCCTGCGGGCGAGAAGTGAGTATCCTGTCACCGCATTTCCCAAGAAGGCAGCGTGCGGGATGGGCGGTAT
>JAOTWP010000198.1 GCA_029862975.1 Acidobacteriota bacterium | reverse complement strand
TCAGGTGAAGCCGCTGCCGCAGCCGCCCTCGCCGCCGGCCGCGGCGCGGTCCTGGCCGGCGGCGGCGAACGTGGAGAGCATCTTCTCGAGCGCCGTGCCCCGGCAGTGCGGGCACGTCAAGCCTTTAGAGCCGCTCCCCAGGCTCTGGAGCACCTCGAAGCGGCGGCCGCAGGCTGAGCACTCGTACTCGTAGAGAGGCATCGTTCGGTTCCTTCCGGCGGGCCTTCGGGGCCCTTGGGTCTCAAAATAGCATCCCGGGACGACATGGAAAAGGGCCGCGCCGCGAGCCCTCCAGCAGTCCGCGGCAGGGTTCGGGACCCCACCCACGGTGCGGTCGGGCGGAAACGGCGTGCGATGCGTGAGAGCGAGGATGTCCAAGAGGGGGGCGAGGCGGCCCGGGCTCCTCAGCCCAGCGGCTCCTTCATGTCGAAGAGGTTGTCTTCCATGAACTTGAGCTCGTCGATCCCCGAGATGACGATCGCGGGGTCGGTCGCGAAGCGGCTGGCGTCCGGCTTGTCGGGGTACTCGACGTGGCCCAGGAAGTGCCGGATGCAGTGGATGCGCGCCGGGTTCTTGCGGTCCGAGCGGATGATCGTCCAGGGCGTGAGCGTGCGGTTCGACTCCCCCAGCATCTGGAACTTCTTCACGGTGTACTGGTTCCACAGCTCCTGGGCCTTCTCGTCGACCGGCGAGACCTTGAACTGCTTGAGCGGATCGGTCTTGCGGGCCTCGAAGCGCCGCCGCTGCTCCTTCTTCGAGACCGAGAAGTAGTACTTGAAGAGCTGGATGCCGTCCTTGACGAGCAGCTCCTCGAACATCGAGACGTCCTTCAAGAAGCGCTTGTTCTGCTCGTCGGTGCAGAAGCCCATCACCGGCTCCACCATGGCGCGGTTGTACCAGGAGCGGTCGAAAAAGACGATCTCCCCGGCGGACGGCAGATGCTCCACGTAGCGCTGGAAGTACCACTGCGTCCGGTCGCGGTCGCTCGGCCGGCCGAGCGCCACGACGCGGGCGCCGCGGGGATTGAGGTGCTGGGTGATGCGCTTGATCGTCCCCCCCTTGCCCGCCGCGTCCCGGCCCTCGAAGAGGATGACGATCCGCAGGTCCTGGTCCTTGACGTGGTTCTGCAGCTTGAGCAGCTCGATCTGCAGCTCACGCAACTCCGCCGAGTAGCCGCGAGCGCTGTAGTCGAAGTCGCTCTTGGGGCTCTCGGGCTCTCGCTTCTTCACCGTCATGGCTCGTCTCCGCGCGACCGGCCGGGGAATCCACGGCTCCCGGCGCCGCCCTATTGTAGTGGCCGGGAATCTCCGCGTGACAATGGCGCGGAATCCTGCTAGGGTACCGCCCAGTTCAGGCGGCTCGACGTCGAGCCGCCGGCTGGCCAGAACGAAGCAGATCGCGAGACCTGAGTGAGTTCCAGGGTCTCGTTTCTTTTTGCCAGGAAAGCCGGCACGTTGTCAGGTCCGCTCCTCACGAGTAGGTACCGCAGCATGAGCTACGCGGGATTCCCCGCAACAAACCAGGGGTGAGACCATCACCTCACCGACTCGAAGGAGTATCAGCATGAGCAGCACAGGAACAGTCAAGTGGTTCAACGACACCAAGGGCTTCGGCTTCATCACCGTCGACGACAGCACCGACGAGTGCTTCGTGCACCACAGCTCGATCCAGGGCACCGGCTTCAAGTCGCTGTCCGAGGGTGATCGCGTCCAGTTCGACGCCGTCAAGGGCCAGAAGGGCCCAGCGGCCGAGAACGTCGTCAAGATCTGACGGACGAGAGAGACTCTTCGATGGAAGCCACCTCGCGAAAGCGGGGTGGCTTTTTTTCTGCCGTCCGGCCGCGGGCGGGGATGGGGCGGCGCGGGGATCCGCCCCGCCCCGTTGTCGCCGCTAGCTAGGCCGAGGTCAGCTCGGGCGCCGGCTCCGCCTGGCGCGCCGCTCGCGGCGCGAAGGGCCGCGTTCGCTCGCCCAGATAGATCTGGCGCGGGCGCGCGATCTTGGCCTTGGGGTCCTCGCGCATCTCCTTCCACTGCGAAATCCAGCCGGGCAGCCGGCCGAGGGCGAACATCACCGTGAACATGTTGCTCGGAATGCCCATCGCGCGATAGAGGATGCCGCTGTAGAAGTCGACGTTCGGGTAGAGCTTGCGCTCGACGAAGAACTCGTCTTCGAGCGCCACCCGCTCGAGGTTCTTGGCGATCTCGAGCAGCGGATCCTCGACCCCGAGGTCGCCGAGCACCTCGTCGGCCGCCTTCTTGAGGATCCGGGCTCGGGGATCGAAGTTCTTGTAGACGCGGTGGCCGAATCCCATCAGCCGGAACGGCGAGTCCTTGTCCTTCGCCATCGCGACGTACTTTCCGTAGTCGCCGCCGTCGGCGCGGATCATCCTCAGCATCTCGATGACCTTCTGGTTGGCGCCGCCATGGAGCGGCCCCCACAGCGCGTAGACCCCCGCCGCGATCGCGGCGAATAGGTTGGCCTGGCTCGAGCCGACCATGCGCACGGTCGACGTGCTGCAGTTCTGCTCGTGATCCGCGTGCAGCATCAGCAGGAGATTCAGCGCCCGCGCCTGGACCGGCGACACGACGTAGGGCTCCGCCGGGACGGCGAACATCATCCGCAGGAAGTTCTCCGTATAGGAGAGGTCGTTGCGGGGATAGACCCAGGGCTGGCCGACCGACTTCTTGTAGGAGAAGGCCGCGATGGTCTCGGCCTTGGCAAGGAGCCGGATGATGTTGAGGTCGACCTCCTCATCGTCGCTGCCCGAGGGGTAGTAGGCCGACAGCGACGCCAGCATGGCCGACAGGACCATCATCGGGTGCGCCGTCATCGGGAAGTCCTTGAAGAAGTCCTTCATCTCCTCGCGGATCATCGTGTGCAGCCGCAGCTCCCTGACGAACCCGGCGAGCTCGTCGTCCGTGGGGAGGTGCCCGTAGATGAGCAGGTAGCAGACCTCCTCGAACGAGGCCGACTCCGCGATCTCCTCGATCGGGTAGCCGCGGTAGCGCAGGATCCCCTTCTCGCCGTCGATGAAGGTGATGGTGCTGAGACAGGACCCCGTGTTGCCGTAGCCGGGGTCCAGAGCGATGGCCCCGGTCCTGGCCCTCAGCGTGCTGAAGTCGATGCCTGTCTCGTTCTCGGTTCCGACGACGACGGGAAACTCGTACTCTTCGCCGTTCAGCGTGAGCTTCGCCATGCTCATGGGCAACCTCCTCCGGGTGTGTCCGCTCCTGGGTGGAAGGGCTGGGGCCGCTTCGAAGCGGAAGCGAGCCCCGAGTTCTCAGTGTCCGCCAACCGAAGCCGGAGCGCGCCACCCGATGGGGCTGGCGGCGGAACCCACCGCGTGGGCCGGGCGCCGGCGCGACGGCCCGGCGGCGCCCGGCGCGGTAGGCTCGAGGGCGCGATGCTCTTCCCTCTCCGACCCTTGTTCGGCTTCCGCCCGGCCCCGTGAGGCCCGCCACGAGCCGCCGGCGCGCGACGACGCCCGACGGCGCCGAGCTGATCCTCACGGCCCGCGACGGCGTCTTCACGCTGCGGGTGGGCGGCTGGGAGCTGATGACGAGCCGGGCCCACGGCTCGGAAGAGGAGCTGGCGCGGCTGGCGTGCGCGGCGGTGGCCGGCCGCGAGCGGCCCCGGGTGCTGGTGGCCGGCCTCGGTTTCGGCTATACCCTCAGGGCCGCCCTCGACCACCTGGTCGCCGACGCCTCCGTCACCGTGTGCGAGGTCTTCGACTGCCTGCTCGCCTGGAACCGGGGAGACCTCGGCGTGCTGGCCGGCCGGCCACTCGAGGACCGGCGGGTGCGCGCCGTGCACGCCGACGTGATCGACCTGCTCGCCGCCGCCGACCCCTTCGACGTCATCCTCCTCGACGTCGACAACGGTCCGCAGGCGCTCACCCTGCGCGGCAACGAGCGGCTCTACGACCGGGCGGGAGCGACGCTGCTGCGCGATCGGCTGACCCCCGGCGGCGCGCTGGCCGTGTGGTCCGCGGGCCCGGCACCGGTCTTCACCGGGCTCCTCGGCCAGGCCGGCCTCGAGGTGACGGCGAGGAAGGTCCCGTTGCCCGGCGCGGGCCGGGGGTCCGCGCACCATCTCCTCCTCGCCCGCCGGCCCTAGCACGCCGCGCCCGCGGCGGGTGCGGCCGACCGTCACGCCCACGTAGAATCCACGGATGGAGGGCTACCCCGTCGTCGTCCCCTTTCCCGTCCACTGGGGCGAGCTCGACGCCCTGGGCCACGTCAACAACGCGCGCTATTTCACCTGGTTCGAGACGGCGCGGATGGAGCTCTTCCGGCGCGTCGAGCTCGAGTTCACGGGCACGCCCGCCCTGGGACCGATCCTCGCCCACACCCGGTGCGACTTTCTGGCCCCCGTGCGCTACCCGGCCGCGATCCTCGCCGGCGCCCGCGTCCTCGAGCTCGGCAACACCAGCTTCACCATGGGCTTCGGCGTCGCGCTGGCCGCGGCCCCCGACCGCCTCGTCGCCCGCGGCGAGGGGGTCATCGTGCTCATCGACTACGCCACCGGCGCCAAGGTGCCGATCCCCGAAGCCCTGCGCCGCCGGCTCACGGCGCTGAGCCCGCCCCACGAGAAGAGCAGCCCTGCCGGAGGAGAATGACCATGTCCGAGCTCAAGACCAGACCCAACCGGCGCAGCGTCGAGAAGTTCCTCGCCGGCGTCGAGGACCCGGAGCGGCGGGCCGACTGCCTCGCGCTCGTCGAGCTCATGCGCGAGGTCACCGGCGAGGAGCCCCGCATGTGGGGCCCGAGCATCGTCGGCTTCGGCTCCTACCACTACCGCTACGCCAGCGGCCGCGAGGGCGACTGGTTCCTCGCCGGCTTCTCCCCCCGCGCCCGCGACCTCACCCTCTACATCATGTCCGGCTTCTCCCGCCACGAGGAGCTCATGGCGCGCCTGGGCAAGCACAAGAAGGGCAAGTCCTGCCTCTACCTCAAGCGCCTTGCCGACGTCGACCGCAAGGTCCTCGCCCGCCTCGTCCGCGAGTCGGCGAAGCACGTCAAGAAGACGAGCGTGGCCTGAGTCACTCGCCGTCCCGCGCCGCGCCGTCCTCCCTGGAGGCCGGGGCTCCCGACGCCGGAAGGCGGTCGCCGCCCTCGGGCTCGGGCCACGTCGCCTGCAAGACGCGCCCACGGCCCGCGGCCTTCGCCTCGTACATCAGCGCGTCGGCCTGCCTGACGGCCTCGTCGGCGCCGGCCGGCGGCCGGCGGAAGGTCACCGCGCCGACGGTGGCGCCGATCGGCCACCGGCTCTCGATCTCGCCCGCCAGATCGTCGGCGACGCGCTCCAGCAAGGCGCGGGCCTGGCTCTCCGAGGCGTCCGGCATGAGCAGGCCGAACTC
>JAOTWP010000065.1 GCA_029862975.1 Acidobacteriota bacterium | reverse complement strand
TCGCGCTCGATCCCGGACAGGGTGCTGCTCGCCCGCGACCAGAGAGCCGGATTGCCCTCGGAGCGGTTGAGGTCGACCAGCAGCCGGGTCCACGTCGAGCTCACGAGCGGCGCCCGGAGCCGGGCGGCGAGGGCCCCGGCGAGCCGCAGCGCTCCCGGGTCCCAGCCGCGGTGGGAGAGCAGCACCTCCTCCCGGCCGGCGAACAGATGCCGGTACCGGCGCGGCAGCCGATGGCCCCCGTGCTCGCAGGTGACGAGGACCGCGGTCACGGCAGCATCTCACCGGCGCGCAGGCAGTCACACAGCCGGCGGTAGACCCGCTCGAGCCGCGCTCGATCCGGGTCGGGCCCCAGGCGGCGCAGGATCCTGCGCGCCAACGGACCGCGCTCGAGCAGGGTGTCGACGGCGGCGCCGAAAGTCCCGTCGTCGATCGCTCCCGCGGCCCGGACGGCAGCGGCCAGGTGGCGCCAGATCCGCCCGGCGGACAGGGGCGTCGCCGGCAGGCCCAGCGCCGCCAGATAGGCCGCGTCGTCGACCCTCGCGCGCTCGCCCCGGGCGATCGAGCGGCGCAGGACGCGGGCGAGTGGAGCGACCTCGAGCGCGCGCTGGGCGCGCTGGCCCGACCAGTGCTCCTCGGTCAGCAGCCGCAGGACGGCGATCGTCAGCGCGGCCACGGCCAGGTCGGCGAGCGGGCACTCCTGCGCGTCGATCAGGCGGATCTCGATCGAGCCGCGGCCGAAGCGGGCGATCGCGCCCCGGGAGTTGAGGAACTCCTCCTCGAGGACGCCCTCGGGGTCCTGCGGCGCGATCTCCCGCATCATCGGCTCGAAGATCCGCCGCCGGTAGTCCTCCTCGGTGAACACCCGCTCGGGAATCACCTCGCCGCCCACCGAGGGCAGGGCGGCGGCGTTGCCGCGGTAGGCCTCGAGCCGGCAGTCGAGACTGCCCGGCAGCCGCCCCTCGACCACCGGCGAGGACGCCGCCAGCGCCGGCAGGAGCGGCAGGAGCAACCGGATCGCGGCGTGCAGCCGGCCGAACTCCTGGTCGTCGGCGAAGGGCAGATTGAGATGGAGGCTCTGCAGGTTCGACCAGCCGTGACCGCTGCACCCGAAGATCCGGTCGAAGGCCTGGTACACGGGGCTGTACTCGTGGGGCCAGAGGCGGGTCTCGGTGGCCGGATCCATCCAGGGGTGCATGGCGGTCGGCATCAGGCGCCCGCCGCGCCCCGCCAGGATGGCCTCGATCTCCCGCACCTGCTCTTGAAAGGCGGCGGGGAGCGCCTCGAGGCGAGCCGCCGGGCCGTTGGTCTTGAGCTCGATGACGTGCAGGACGAGCTCGTTCGACCACCGGATCCGGCCGCGCTCGATCTCCGACTCGTAGCTCCCGGCCGCGGCGCGGAGGACCTCGTCGGCCTCGGGCCTGACGGCCAGGGTCTCGGCGTCGACCAGCATGTACTCGAGCTCGATGCCGAAAGCCTCGAACAGGTGCAGCCGGGTCATCGGCCCCCCGGCAGCGCCTTGCGCCTCTCCAGACGATCGAGCATCACCTGCATGAGTCGCAGGTAGAGGGCCTCGCCGAGGATCCGGTCCTCGCAGTCGGCGTCGAGGTTGGGGTTGTCGTTGACCTCGATGACCCAGCACTCTTCGCCGCGCTGCTTGAGGTCGACCCCGTAGAGGCCGTCGCCGACGACCGCGGCGGCCGCCAGCGCCAGCTCGACGACCCGGGCCGGCACGTCTTCGAGAGCGACCGCGTCCGTGCCGCCGTAGCGCACGACCGCGCCCGCCGCGTCGCGGCTGATGATCTGCCAGTGGCCGGGGACCATCTTGTAGCGGGCGGCAAAGAGCGGGCGCCCTTCGAGGACCCCGATCCGCCAGTCGTAGTCGGTGGGGAGGAACTCCTGGGCGATGAGGAGCTCGGAGTCCTGGAAGAAGCGGCGGGCCGCCGCGAGGAAGCCCGCTTCGTCGTCGACCCGGACGACTCCGCGCGAGGCGCAGCTGTCGGGCTGCTTCAAGATGCACGGATAGACCATCTCGCGGGCCAGGACGTCGAGCGTGTCGCGGTCGACGATCCGGGTGGCCGGGATCGGCACGCGCGCGCGCTCGAGGGCCTCGGCGAGATAGACCTTGTTGGTGCAGCGGAGGATCGACTCCGGGTCGTCGATGACGACCAGCCCTTCGGCGGCGGCCCGCCGCGCGAAGCGGTAGGTGTGGTGCTCGACCGAGGTCGTCTCGCGCAGCAGCAGGGCGTCGAACTCGGCGATCCGCCCGTAGTCGCCCGGGCCGAGGATCTCGACGTCGAAGCCCACCTTGTGGGCGGCGCGCACCAGGCGCTTGAGCCCGCGCTCGTCGGAGGGCGGCTCCGCCTCCTCGGGATTGACGAGGATGGCGAGGTCCCAGCGCGCCGGCAGCGGGCGCGAGCCCTGGGCGGCGCGACGCCGCGCGAAGTGCTCCCGGGCCGCCGTCACGACGAAATCGTGGTGGCGGTCCGGGATCTCGCGGGCCGGAATGACCCGCAGGCTTCTCATCTCCCAGCTCTTCCGGCGCCGCGTGAACTCCGCCCGCAGGAGCGGCGCCGGGAAGAGGTTGAACAGTCGTGAGGCGAGCCTCTGGTGGCGTTTGGCGAGATTGCGGCCGAAGTACACGGAGAGGGTGAAGTCGCGGCCGGCGATCGGCGAGAGGCTGCGCTGAACCTCCTCGGCCAGGTCCTCGGACATCACCCTCACGAGGGACCGGTTGCGCAGATCCTGCAGCGTCGCCACGCTGGGCAGCGGGCGGTGGCCGCGGGCCTGGCCCAGGAGCGAGACGTAGTAGCCGAGACTCTGGTAGCCGTAGCGGCGGCAGAGGTTGAAGACCTTGACTCCCCGGCCGCCGGCATGGGCCGGATCGGTCAGGTAGCGGCGGGCGTTCACGACCTCGACCCCGGGCAGGTCGATGGGCCAGTCCTCGGCCCGTTCCACGACGACCAGGGTGGGCATCGATCATCCTCCTCGGGGCGCGAGCACCAGCAGGTTGCCGTCCCAGGTCAGGGTGCCGAGGAAGATGGCGCCGAGCAGGCGGTCGAGCCCTACTTCGTAGGTCCCTCCGGAGCCGAGGGGGTTCGGATGGTAGGGGTCGGAGACGAGGAACCGCCGCGTGGTGCGATCGTAGCCCGACAGCACCACGAAGTGGCCGACCGGCTCCCCCCGCAGGTCGTCGTCCTGGTGGTCGCTCGGGCGCTCGCGCACGTCCCGGTAGAGATAGGTGGCCGACAGCCCGGTCAGGATCGGACGCTCGCTGTCTAGCAACCGGCGCAGGAGCCGTCCGGAGAGCTCGTCGAAGCGCGCCTCGCCGCCGAGATCGAGGAAGCGGACGTAGGCGCCGATCGTGCTCGCGAGGCGTTCGTCCTCGCGGACTTCCCGTTCGGCGACCAGCCGTTCCCGGAGCCGTTGCCGGTCGAGCGCGAACCAGGTGGGGTCAAAGACCCGCAGGTTGTAGCTGTAGAGCGTTGCCCGGTAGCCGCGGGCCAGCGCGTGGCACGCCAGCAGCACGGCCAGCGTGCCGCCGCTCTCGAGCATCTCGACCTCGCGGCCGAGACTGTCGAGCGACTGGTCGTCGCCGTAGTAGCGGTAGATCGCCTGCAGGCAGGTGGGCCCGCAGCTCACCGGATCCGGCTGCCGGGGGACGGGCAGTTCGAGCTGAATCTCCAAGCGGTCTCTCCGAGCGCGCGGGCCGCCGGCGGGCCGGTGGCGGGGCGGAACCGGAATCGCGGCGCGAGAATGAAGTCACAACGCGGGCGACCCGTCAATAGGGGGAAGCGTCGCGACACGCGCCGCGAGCTGCTACTCGGCGACCCGGAGCACCGTCGCGAGGCGGCCCTTGCCGAACCGCAGGACGGCCGCCTGCCGCCCGTCGAAGTCGTTCAGATCGTCGGGGCCGATCCGGCGGTCGATCTCCTCGCCGCCCACGCGCTCGCCGTTGATGCGGACCCCGCCTTGCTGGATCCGCCGCCGCGCCTCGGAGCGGGAGCCGATCCCGGCCTGGACCAGGGCGTCGATCAAGGGAAGCCCGGCCGCGAGCTCGGGATCGGTGACCTCGACGACCGGCGCCTCGCGCGGCAATCGCGTGCCCTGGAAGGCGCGCCCGGCGTCCTCGCGCAGGCGCCGCGCGGCCTCCTCGCCGTGGACGATCTTCGTGACCTCGGCGGCCAGGCGATGCTGGGCCGCGCGGGGATGGCCGGCCAGGATCTCCTCGATCTCCGCGAGCGGCAAGAAGGTGAAGAGCCGGAAGTTCCGGCGCAGATCCTCGTCCGGGCAGTTCACCCAGTACTGGTAGAAGTCGAAGACGGACGTCTGCTTGTCGCCTTCGGCGGCGAGCCAGATCGTCTCCCCCTTGGCGGTCTTGCCCATCTTCTGGCCTGCTCGATCCATGAGCAACGGGAAGGTCATCGCGTGGGCGGTCTTCCCGTGCTTGCGGCGAATGAGATCGGTGCCGTCCAGGATGTTGATCCACTGGTCGTTGCCGCCCATCTGTAGGAGGCAGTCGTAGGTCTCGAAGAGATGGAGGAAGTCGTAGCCCTGGAGCGTCGTGTACAGGAGCTCGAGAAGCGACAGCGGCTCGTTGGCAGCCAGGCGATTCCTGAAGTCGTCCCGCTTGACCATCTCGTTGACGCTGAAGTGACGGGTGATCTCGCGGGCGAAGTCCAGGAGGTCCGTGCGCAGCCACTCGAGATTGTCGATCATCGAGGCAACCGCCGTCCCGGGCGGGGTGCTCGCCGGGTCGAAGTCGACGAGTCCCATCTCCTGCACCTGGGCCTGGATCGCTTTGCCGTTGGCGGCCAGGGTCTCCAGGTCGATCAGCGGCCGCCCTTCCGCCCGCCCCGACGGGTCTCCTACCCGGGCCGTGCCGCCCCCGAGAATGAAGATCATCCGGTGGCCCGCCTGCTGGAGATAGTGGAACACCATGAGCGACATCAGGTGGGCGACGTGGAGAGAGGGCTGGGTGGGGTCGAATCCCTGGTAGATCGTGATCTTCCGAGCGAGGAGGTCGCGAACCGCCTCCCGGCTGGAGGTCTGCTGGATGTAGCCGCGCTCCTCCAGCACGTCGTAGACGCTCTCGGTGCCGCGGAAGCGAGGGGTCTCGACGTCCGTTTCGGGGGAGTCGGCGCCGACTTGGTGAATGGTCACCTCGCCCCCGCAGAAGCGCTCGACGAGGCCGGCGGCCTCGCTCGCGATGCGGTCGCCGTCCGCGCGCGTCACGGGTGGCAGGACGTCGATGCTGAGAAGAACGTCCGCGGACTCCGCCGCGACGCTCGTGTGGACGCCCTGCTGCGACACCCACCGGCGGCAGAGCGCGCGGCGCTCGTCGGCGAGAATCCACTCGCCGGGCTCGGGACGCTCGGCGAGGTTGGAATCGAGGGCGACGAAGAGCTCGTGGCCCCCGGCGGGCCGGAGCGCGAGATCGCCCCGCACGAGGCCGAGGTCATCTGCGCCGCAAGGTACGAGATGGCGCAGGGAGACGAGATTGGCGATCGCGACGATAGGACTGTGGAAGGCGACGGGCTCCCCGAGCCCGCCGCCGCGGGCCAGCCTCGCGAGCCTGCAGATCGAGGGGGGCGTGGCGTCGGCGTCGAGCCCCTGGTCCTCGAAGGCCCGCCTCCAGCTCGCCAGCCTCGGGTGCTCAGCGTCTCCGGCGAGCTCGAGCTCGCTCCGGATCCGGGCCGCGGCGTCCTGCAGCTCCCGCGCGAGCGCGGCGGTCTCGCGGCGGTTGTCGATCCCGCGGGCCACGAGGCAGTACCGGCGATACCCCGGATGCTTGGAGACCACCTCTGGGGCTAAGCGTATTCTCATTGCCTGGCCGGCCGTTCTCGGGGAGCGCGCGGGATGCTAGCACGGGGTCTCGAGCCCTGGCGCGCGGCGGCGAGCCGGGACTGCGGGGGGCAGACGCTGGTGGGGAGTGAGGGATTCGAACCCACTTAGGCGTTGCCACCGGTTTTACAGACCGGCCCAGTTCACCGTCTCTGGAGACTCCCCTCCGGGCGCGATCCTAAGGGCAGCTCGAAGGGGGGTCAAGGCGGCCGAGCGGGCGGTAGTGGCTCAGTTTGAATCCAGCAGCGCTACAAGGTCCTCAATCTTCCAGAGGCGTTCAGTCACACCAGCCGCCATCGCGGGCGTACAGCTCAGTGTCTGGTGAATCCGGCAGAAGTCGTAGTGCATGAAGTGGAGCGCGATGGCGGCAGCGTGAGCTTCCAGCTTCTTTGAGAAGGCGTTGGTCAGGCGGGTGAACCGCCGCATGCTCATGCGCATCGTGAGGTTCTGGCGCTCAACGTAGCTGGTCGAGACGTGGGCCGGGTCAGGGTTGCCGCTGACCGCCTTCTTGTCCGAGCCGTTGTACTTGGCTGGGCTGTACCGCTTCTCCTGCTGTGGCTCTTCGCCGTAGTGCTTGTGGAGCATGGCATAGTCCACCTCGCCGCCAAAAGCCATGTCTACGGCTTCTAGGTACATCAGGTGGCCATCCGTGGTCAGTTGAATCCGGTTCTCAAGGCGGCTGGCAACATCCTCCATGAACTCCCGAGCCACGCTGCCAGTCCGAGCACCGATCAGGTAGGAGACACAGAGCTTGGTGTCAGCGCAGATCGCCACGTAGGTCCACACGTCACCCACCCAGCCCTCTTCGTCGCCCTTGACGTTCTTCTGCTTCTTCTGGACGAAGCTCCAAATCTCGTCGGCCTGGACACGCTTGCAGGGCAGCCTGTTGAGCGCCTTGTCTTGGTACTCGGCGCAGGCATAGCCCAAGTCGAGCAAAAGCTTGGAGACGGTGTTGCGGGCTACTCCCGTCATGCGAGCCGTGGCCCGAAGGCTGTTGCCCTCGACCAATGCCGCGACCACTGCCCGCCGTTTGTCCGCCTTGAGTACGTTCGCCATGTTGAACATTATGCCAGACCGCTCTCGTAAATGCAAGCACTTATTCTCGCCATGCTTGCATTATCCGTGCACATGACCTACAATGCAAGCAACAAACATGGAGGTGCTTGCAAATGACATCAGGCCCGAAAGATCCACAGCAGCCCAGCGGCAAGGCCAAGGGAGGCGTTGCCAGGGCGGAGGGTCTCTCCTCCGAGAGACGCAGTGAGATCGCCCGCCAAGCGGCGGAGGCCCGCTGGCACGGAGACACCCCGAAAGCGACGCATGAGGGGGTGCTGAAGATTGGCGAAATAGAGATTCCCTGCGCGGTGCTTGAGGACGGCCGCAGGGTCTTAACCCAAAGTGGAGTCATGCGCGCCCTAGGCCGAGCACGCCAGGCCAAGGGTCGCCAGCACTACGACGGTGACGTCAACCTGCCCGCTTTTCTCACCGCCAAGAACCTCAAGCCATTCATTTCAAAAGACTTAGAGGTGACGTCAAGCCAGATCGAGTTCCGCCTGAAGGGGAAGAAGGCATACGGATATGAGGCCGATCTGCTACCGAAGGTGTGCGAGGTCTTTCTAGAAGCTGAGCAGGCAGGAGTCCTCGTCCCAAGCCAGGAGCACATCGGGCAGAAGGCAATGATCCTGATTCGGGGCCTAGCTCGCGTCGGTATCGCGGCGTTGATCGACGAGGCGACCGGCTATCAGGAGGTTCGCGACCGTCAGGCTCTACAAGCAATCCTCGAGAAATACCTGACCGATGAATGGGCCAAGTGGACCAAGACCTTCCCAGATGAGTTCTACAAGGAGCTGTTCCGCTTGAAGAAGCTGCCCTATCCGAGCCTGGGCAACAAGAGGCCCCAGTACGTGGGACACTGGACCAACAACATCGTCTACTCTCGACTTGCTCCCGGGGTGAAGGCTGCGCTCCAGAAAAAGAACCCTCGCCTTCGATCCGGGGAGCGGGCTCGCAAGCACCATCAGTTCCTAACCAGGGACTTTGGCCACCCAGAACTGAGGGACCATCTTCAGAAGGTCATCTTCCTCATGAAGGCCTGTGAAACCTGGGAGGATTTCGAGCCGATGCTCGACCGGGCCGCCACCAAGTACGGCGACACGATGCCACTACGGCTAGAAGCTTCCGTTGAAAGCTAGCTACCGGATTCCTTGTCTCGCCCCCAGCGCGCTTGAGCCGCCTTCCGCGCCGCCTCAGACCGCTCCTCAGCCGTCATCTTCGCCGCCCTGGCCTTGCCGCCCTTCTTCCCGCCGAGGCGTCCTAGAGCGACGGCAGCGGGATTCTTCCCTGCATTCGGGTCGGGAGCTTCACCGGTGGCCTCCTGCACGATGGAGAAGGCACGCTTGTTGAGGTCGGCGGGCTTGCGTGAGCGCTTTGGCATGCCCCTAGGGTAGCATACTTAGCGTGCTTGACTACGCCGTCATCGGGCTCATAGTCGTCAGCCTCTACGGAGGGATGCGTCTCGGCTACTTTGCCCCTGGAAGCACGAAGTACCTTAAGAAGCACGAAGGGCCTGTAAGCAGGCTGGAGCGCTGGTTTTGGTGGGGTGTTTGGTGGGCGCTCGTTGTCCTCATAGCTTTCCGGCTGATCTCGCGCTGGGTCAACTAGCGGCGGCGAGATTCAAACTGAGCCACTACCGAGCGGGCCTCGATTCGGGAGGTTCCCTCTTCCGAGGAGCCGCCGCGGCCCGACGACCCGCGCTCGAGTCTCAGAGCGGCCGCGGGTAGCCGATCACGCCCAGGGCGACGGCCATCTCGTCGAGGATGGCCGGGTCGTCGATCGTTGCCGGGACCGCGACCTTCTCGCCGTCGGCGATCCGCTGGATCGTCCCGCGCAGGATCTTGCCCGAGCGGGTCTTGGGCAGCCGGTCGACGACCGCGGCGGCGCGGAAGCAGGCGATGGGGCCGATCTGCTCGCGCACCCGGGCGATCACTTCGGAGACGATCTCGCCCTCGTCGCGCTCGACCCCGGACTTGAGGACGACGAGGCCGATGGGCACCTGGCCCTTGAGCTCGTCCCGCACCCCGAGCACGGCGCATTCGGCGACGTCCGGGTGGGTGGCGAGAACCTCCTCCATCTCGCCCGTGGAGAGGCGATGGGCCGCCACGTTGATGATGTCGTCGGTCCGCGCCATGATGAAGACGTAGCCGTCCTCGTCGACGTGGCCGGCGTCGGCGGTCTTGTAGTAGCCGGGAAACTCCCGCAGATAGGTGTCGACGAAGCGCTCTTCGGCGCCCCACAGCGTGGTGAAGGCGCCCGGCGGTAGCGGCAGCCGGGCCACGAGCGCGCCGGTCTCTCCGCGGGCGACCTCCCGGTTGGCGGCGTCCACGGCGCGGACGTCCCATCCCGGGGCCGCCGGGCCCGCCGATCCCGGCTTGACCGGCAGCCTCTCGATCCCCAGGCAGTTGGCGCAGATCGCCCAGCCGGTCTCCGTCTGCCACCAGTGGTCGATGACCGGCACCCCCAGCCTTTGCCCGGCCCAGTCGAGGGTGTCGGTGTCGCAGCGCTCGCCGGCGAGGAAGAGGGTCGCGAAGCGGCTGAGGTCGTAGGGGGCCAGCAGGGCGCCGTCCGGATCCTCCCGCTTGATCGCGCGCAGCGCGGTCGGGGCGGTGAACATCACCTTGACCCCGTGCTGCTCGATGACCCGCCAGAAGGCGCCGGCGTCGGGCGTGCCCACCGGCTTGCCCTCGTAGAGGATCGTCGTGTTGCCGTTGAGCAGCGGCCCGTAGACGATGTACGAGTGGCCGACGACCCAGCCCACGTCGCTGGCCGCCCAGTAGACGTCTCCGGGCTCGACCCCGTAGATGTTCCTCATCGTCCAGGCGAGCGCCACGGCGTGGCCGCCGTGGTCGCGGACGACCCCCTTGGGCTGCCCCGTGGTGCCTGACGTGTAGAGGATGTAGAGCGGGTCGGTCGCCTCCACCTCGACGCAGTCGTGGGGCGCGGCGGCGGCCGCGACCTCCCGCCAGTCGAGATCCCGCCCGGCGACGAGGCTCGCCGCCACGGCCTCGCGCTGCAGGATGATGCAGCAATCCGGCTCGTGGCGGGCCCGCTCGAGCGCTTCGTCGAGCAGCGGCTTGTAGGGGATGACCTTGCGCCCCTCGATCCCGCACGATGCCGAGACGATCGCCTTCGGCCGCGCGTCGTCGATGCGCACGGCGAGCTCGGCCGGGGCGAATCCTCCGAAGACGACCGAGTGCACGGCGCCCAGCCGGGCGCAGGCCAGCATGGCGATCGCCGCCTCGGGCACCATCGGCATGTAGACGACCACCCGGTCGCCACGCCCGATCCCCCGCGCCGCGAGGGCGCCGGCGAACCGCGCCACCGCGTCGCGCAGCTCGCGGAAGGTGAAGGTCTCGATCGTGCCGGTGACCGGGCTGTCGTAGATCAGGGCGGCCTGGTCGCCGCGGCCGCGCGCGACGTGGACGTCGAGCGCGTTGTGGCAGGTGTTGAGCCGCCCGCCCGCGAACCAGCGGGCGCCGGCAGGGGAGCCGCCGCGCTCGAGCACGGTGGTCCACGGCCGGCTCCACTCGAGCCGCGCGGCGGCTTCGCCCCAGAAGCCTTCGGGATCGTCCAGGGACCGACGGTGAAGCTCATCGAACGTGGGGCTCATCGCACTGCCTCCCGGCTCCTAGGACTCGCGATGCTTCGCGACGAGGTCGGCGACGACCGACGGATCGGCGAGGGTCGTGATGTCCCCCAGATCCTCGTACTCGCCGGTGGCGATCTTGCGCAGGATCCGCCGCATGATCTTGCCCGAGCGGGTCTTGGGCAGCCCCGCCGCCACCTGGATCCGGTCCGGCGTCGCGATCGGCCCGATCGCCTGCCGGACCTGCGTCTTGAGCAGCTTGTCGAGCTCCGCGCCGTCCCGGCCTTCGTACTCCGGCGTCAGGTTGACGTAGGCGTAGATGCCGGTGCCCTTGATCTCGTGGGGGAAGCCGACGACCGCCGCTTCGGCCACCGCCTCGTGCGCGACCAGCGCGCTCTCCACCTCCGCCGTCCCCAGCCGGTGCCCGGACACGTTGAGCACGTCGTCGACCCGGCCGGTGATCCAGTAGTAGCCGTCCTCGTCGCGCAGGCAGCCGTCGCCGGTCAGGTACTTGCCGGGGAAGCGGGAAAAGTAGACCTCCTTGAAGCGTTGGTGGTCGCCGTAGATCGTCCGCGCCAACCCCGGCCAGGAGCGCAGCATCACCAGCAGCCCGCGAACCTCGTTGCCTTCCTGGAGATTGCCGTCGTCGTCGACGATCGCCGGCTCGATGCCGAAAAACGGCAGGGTCGCCGATCCCGGCTTGCAGGGAGTGACTCCCGGCAGCGGCGTGATGAGGATGCCGCCGGTCTCGGTCTGCCACCAGGTGTCGACGACGGCGCACTGCCCGTTGCCGACGAGGTCGTGATACCAGTTCCAGACCTCCGGGTTGATCGGCTCGCCGACCGTGCCGAGGACCCGCAGGCTCGTGCGGCTGTGCTTGCCGACCCACTCGTCGCCGGCGCGGGCGATGGCCCGGATCGCCGTCGGGGCCGTGTAGAAGATCGTGATGCCGAGGTCGTCGACCATCCGCCAGTAGCGCCCCGCGTCCGGATAGAGGGGCGTCGACTCGAACATCACCGTGGTCGCGCCGTTGGCCAGGGGACCGTAGACGATGTAGCTGTGGCCGGTGACCCAGCCGATGTCGGCGGCGCAGCAGTAGACGTCGTCGTCGTGCACGTCGAAGATGTAGTGATGGGTCAGCGAGGTGTAGACCATGTAGCCGCCCGTGGTGTGCAGCACCCCCTTGGGCTTGCCGGTCGAGCCGGAGGTGTAGAGGACGAAGAGCGGCGACTCGGAGTCCATCCATTCCACGGGGCTCGTCGAGCGCTGTTTCGCGGCCTCCTCTTCGAGCCAGAGGTCGCGCCCCGGCTTCATGGCGACCTCGGTGTCCGTCCGCTTGACGACGAGGATCGTCTCGACCATGTCGAGGCCCTCGACGGCCTGGTCCGAGGTCTCCTTCAGGGGGATGGTCTTGCCGCCGCGCAGGCCTTCGTTGGCCGTGATCAGGATCTTGCAGCCGGCGTCGAGGATGCGGTCGCGAAGCGAGTCGGCCGAGAAGCCGGCGAAGACGACGGAATGAACGGCGCCGATGCGGGCGCAGGCGAGCATCGTGTAGGCGAGAGCCGGGATCATCGGCAGATAGACGGCCACCCGGTCGCCCTTCTTGACCCCGTGCGCCGTCAGCACGTTGGCCACCCGGCAGACCTCGTACTTCAGGCGGCGGTAGGAGATGTGCTCGTACTGGCCGGCCTCGTCGGCCGCCCAGATGATGGCGGTCTTGTCGCCCCGCTCGGCCAGGTGGCGGTCGACGCAGTTGTAGCAGGCGTTGAGCTTGCCGCCGGCGAACCAGGAGAAGTCGACCTCTTCGAGGCTCTCGTCGACGATCGACTCCGGGGGGTGGAACCAGGAGATGCGCTGCGCCTGCTCGCGCCAGAACTCCTCCGGCTGCTCCAGCGACCGTCGATAGAGGCGCTCGTACTCCTCGAGCGAGTTGATGTGGGCCCTTGCGGCGATGCGGGGCTTGACGGGAATCATGCCTGCCTCCTCTGCGCGACCTCGGTCCCGGGAGGGACCCCTGGTTGATCCGGACTCGCGGAATTATCCCGGATCCTGGAGAACCGTGCCTTCCTCCCCCGGGGTAGGGTCCCCCCACCCTTATGGAGGTTGGTTCGGGTCATTCCGCTGCAATAGGTTCGCTTTCGTCATCGGGCAATGTAGGAGTTCCTGGCTCAGGGCGAGGGTGGCGCGGACCGCCTTGACGGCACCCCGCATCCGAATCACGGGCTCCGAGAAGGAAAGAGGAGAAGCGGACAGCCGCCAGGGAGCTCGCGACAGGACGAAAGCCAGATCCAGCAGAGTCTCCGGCTCTCGCGGTGCCCACCACGCAACGAAGAGCTGAGGAAAGGAGAAGGCGTTGACGACCACGGTATGGGTGTTCATCTTCGTACTCTTGTACTGGGCCTACTGCATCTTCTGGGGCATCAAGGGGGCTCGCACGGCCAAGACGGCGTCCGACTACTTCATCGCCGGGCGGACGATCCCGATCTGGGTCTTCGTCCTGGCGGCGACGGCGACCAGCTTCTCGGGCTGGACCTTCATGGGCCACCCGGGTCTCGTCTTCCGCGATGGCTTCCAGTACGCCTACGCGTCCTTCTACGCCATCACCATCCCGTTCACCGGAGTCCTGTTCCTCAAGCGCCAGTGGATGCTGGGCAAGCGCTTCGGCTACGTCACCCCGGGCGAGATGTTCTCGGACTACTACCTGTCGGACGTCATGCGCGTCCTCACGGTCGTGGTGGCGCTCTTCTTCTCGATCCCCTACCTCGGGGTCCAGCTGCGCGCTTCCGGCTTCCTCTTCAACATCGTCACCGACGGCCTCATGCCCGTCGAAGCGGGGATGTGGCTGCTGTCGGCGGTCGTCGTGATCTACGTGGCCTCGGGAGGGCTGCGCGCCGTGGCCTACGTCGACACCGTGCAGTGCCTGCTCCTGGCCGGCGGGATCTTCGCCATCGGCCTCGTCACGCTCAGCTACGTCGGCGGCTGGGGGGCGTTGCAGGAGGGCATCGCCAACCTGGCCTCCGTCGACACCAATCGGACGCCCGACGGGTACAGCCACTACATCGCCATCCCCGGCGTGATCCAGTTCGTCGACGCGGGGGCCAAGGCGCAGGGTGGCGCCTGGACGGGCATGATGGTCCTGACCTACATGTTCGCCCTGATGGGGATCCAGTCGTCGCCGGCGTTCTCGATGTGGTCGTTCTCCAACAAGAACCCGCGCCCGTTCGCGCCGCAGCAGGTCTGGGCCTCCTCGTTCGGGATCGGCTTCATCCTCATCGTCTTCACGGCCATCCAGGGCATGGGGGCGCACCTGCTCGGCGGCGACCCGAAGATGCTCGAGGCCGGCTACGCCAAGGACGTGTTCCAGATCGGCGGCGACATCATGCAGCTGCCCGGAGCCCAGGGCCAGGTCGTGCCGGTGCTGATCATGATGCTCGCGAACGTCGCCCCCTGGTTCGTGGGCCTGCTCTGCGTCTGCGCCCTCGCGGCCATGCAGTCGACCGGCGCCGCCTACATGTCGACGGCGGCCGGCATGCTGACGCGTGACCTCTACAAGCGCTTCGTCAACCGCAGCGTGGGTCACACCAGCCAGAAGTTGTTCGGACGGGTGGGCGTCGTCGTCATCACGGGGGCGGCCCTCATCGTCGCCACGACCTCCGCCGACGCGCTCGTGCTGCTCGGCGGTCTGGCCGTGGCCTACGGCTTCCAGATGTGGCCGGCGCTGATCGGCATCTGCTGGTGGCCGTTTCTCACCCGCAAGGGCGTCACGTGGGGGCTCGTTGCCGGCATCATCGGCGTGACGCTGACCGAGTCCATCGGGCCGGACTGGTTCGGCATCACCGCCTGGGGGCGCTGGCCCTTGACGATGCACTCCGCCGCCTGGGGCATCTACTTCAACCTCGGGATCGCCATCCTCGTCTCGTTCTTCACCCAGAACGAGAAGGAGAAGGCGCACCAGAAGGGGTACCACGACTTCCTCGCCGAGCATGCCGGGCTCTCCGCCGCGAAGAAGAAGATGCGGCCGGCGGCGTGGATCTTCGCCCTCGTCTGGTTCTTCTTCGGGATCGGCCCCGGTGCCGTTCTCGGCAACACGATCTTCGGCAGCCCGAACGACGCCGCCACCTGGGTCTTCGGGATGCCGTCGATCTGGGCCTGGCAAATCCTCTGGTGGGCCCTCGGCGTGGTCATGATGTTCTTCCTGGCCTACAAGATGGAGATGTCCACGATGCCGGAGAAAGAGATCATCGCCCTCGTCGAGGACATCGGCGACATCGACACCGCGCGTCTGGACGTCGACAAGCCGTAGGCGAGCGAGGACGCGGCGACCGGTCCGGTGCGGGGACCCTCCCCGGGGCTCCCCGCACCGGACGCCTTCTCCGATCCGCGGGCCGGAGGCGCGGCGCCGGCGACGACTCGGCGGAACCGCCAGGCTCGAATCAGGAGCTAGAATCACGAGATGGTGCAGCTGGCCTGGTACGGACTCTCGTCCCTGCTGTTCGGGATCGTCCTCTTCTTTCCCGTGCGCAACGTCATGCTGGCGATGAACGTGAACCGCGCGCAGCGCCGGCTGGGGCGGGCGGTCACCGCCGAAGAGCGCGAGGTCCTGAGGCGCAAGGTGACGGTCCTGGCCGCCGGGCTCGCCGTCACCTTCGCGTTCTTGTACAACCGCTATCTCTTCTTCAAGTTCTTCTCCTAGCCCCCGGCGAGAAAGACCATGGCCCAGAAACCTGGCAATCGTGCGGCGCTGGTGGCCCTCGGACTCCTCCTCGTCGTCGGCGCCTTCTTCGTCTGGGGCCGGGTCTTCGCGGAGGACACCCCGGGCGACTACCGGGTGCGCAAGGGCAACTACCGGCTCGAGGACGGACGGTACGAGCAGGCGATCGAGGAGTTCGAGGCGGCGCTCGAGACGAACCCCGGCCACCTGGGCGCGCATCTCGGGCGCGCCATCACCCACGGCCAGATGGGGGAGCTCGAGCTGGCGCTCGCCGAGCTCGACCGGACCCTCGAGCTCGATCCCGGGCTGGCGCCCGCCTGGGCCAACCGCGGCATCCTCCGCGACCGGCTCGGCCGCCATGCCGAGGCGCTCGCCGACTACCGGCGGGCCCTCGAGCTCGACCCGCGGCTCGCCAAGGGGCCCGGCTACCTCTGGCGGTTCCTGCGCAACGTCGGCGAGCGGCCGCCGACGATCGCCGACCGGGCGGACTACCTCGAGGCCGAGCTGGCCAAGCCGCCCGCGGAGCGCCTGCTGCGGCTCCCCGAGGAGGACGCGAAACAGCGCATGTACAAGGTGGACTGAGCGGCCGCCGGCCAGCGGCTCAGAGGATCGGCCGGCCGAACTCGGCGCCGATGAGGTCCTGGAGCTTGGTCACCGCCTTGTAGGCGTGGCGCAGCATCTCGCGGTCGCGGGACGACAGGAGGCTGGGGTTGACGTAGGTGTCGATCTTCTCGTTCTCCATCGCCTTGCGGACCTGGGCGTCGAGGGCGAAGTGGAGGAGGAACCGGAACGCCCCTTCGAAGTACTCGCCGTCGTCGGCGTCGAGGTGCCCGCCGTCGACCAGCCGCGAGATCCTCTTCAAGGTCGCGGGCTCGCGAATGCCGCGGCGCAGAGCCAGGATCCTCACCCCTTCGACGACGAAAGCGAGGCCGCTCCGCTTGATGTCGAACTCTCCCCGGTGCTCGCCCTTGCTCTCGGTGATGAAGCGGCCGAGGATGCCGGTGGGCACCCGATGCCCGGCCTCCTCTTCGTGGAGGATGAGCAGCAGCTCGTGGTGCGAGGCGAGGAGCTCGAACGCGTGGTCCTGGACGGCCGCGAAGAGCTCCCGCGGCCCCCAGATCGCGGCGCTGTCGAAGAACAGCGTGAGATAGCGGCCGAGGTCGGGCACCTGGTCGACGATCCAGTGCTCGAGCTGGGTCCGCCAGGCGGCGACGCTCCGGCGCCAGAGCGGGTTGACCCCCATGACGCCTCCCGGGCAGCGCTCGAACCCGATCGTCTCGAGGGACGCCGTGAAGGTCTCCGCCACCGCGGCGTAGAAGTCGTCCGCCGCCGCCCGCAGGCGCGCGTCGGCCCCGTCCGCGAGGACCAGCCCGTAGTCCTGGTCGGTCTCCAGGAGGTTCTCCAGGCGGCCGTGGCTGCCGGTGACGAAGAGGCAGCAGCCCAGCGGCGGGTCGCCCGCCGCCTCCAGGGCGAGCTCGAAGGCCCGCCGGTGGAGATCCTGGTTCACGAGCGACAGCATGACGACCGCGTCGTAGGCCGGCGAGCCGCGGCTCAGCCGCATGGCGGCCAGGCGCGGCAGCCGGGCGCGGATCGCCGCGAGGGCCTGGGCGTCTTTGGCGCCGGCGATGCCGGCGATGAGGGTCATCGGCTCCGGGTAGCGCAGCTTGAGCAGCTGGCGCAGGGTGACGATGCCGGTGACGCGCGGTGGGCCCGCTTCCTGGGGCTCGACGAGAGGAAGGTGCTTGATCCGCCGCGAGGAGAGCAGGAAGAGGGCGCGGTAGACCGTGTCGTCCGGCGTCAGCGTCAGCGGCTCCGCGGTCATGATCGCGGAGACCGCCGTGCCGCCGACGTCGAATCTCCCGGCGACGACGATGCGGCGCATGACGTCGCGGTCGGTGACGATGCCCAGCGGCTCCCCCTCCTGGCCGACGACGACGATCGACGACGTCTTCGCCGCGGCCATCTTCCCGACCGCGTCCTGGACGGTCGCGAGCGGCGAGCAGGTGAGCACCGGGCTCACCATGACGGAGCGCAGCTCTTCGCTGTAGGAGAAGAGCTCGACGCCGCGCAGCGCCGACCGCTTCTCCCGCAGCCGGCGCAGCGAGGCGATGTCGAGGGTGGCTTTGCGCTTCATCGTCGCGACCCCTCCGCCTTCAGGGCTTGCCGGCGCTCAAGAGGTCGCGCAGCGTGAGGACCCCGCAACCGGGGAGGAAGTGGAGAAGGCGCTGGAAGAGCTGGGCCGTCACGAAGGCGTCGGCCAGCGCGGCGTGGGGGCGGTCGAGCGGAATGCCGTAGCGCTGCGCGGTGGAGAAGAGGTCCTTTTTGACGGCCACGCCGCCGTAGTGCCGGGCGAGAGCGGAGTCGTTGTCGGTCAGCCAGTCGTGGAGGGTGGACGTGTCGACGGCCGGGCTGGCGAGCTTGACGCCCCAGCTCCGCCTCAGGGCGCGGCCGACGAAGCCGGTGTCGATGTGGACGAAGTGGCCGACGAGCACCGAGTCGCCGATGAAGTCGACGAACTCCGGCAGCACCTTGGCGGCCGGAGCGGCATGCTCGAGATCGGTGTGCGTGAGGCCGTGGACCACGACGCTCCGGCTCTTGAGCTCGCCGTCCGGGCGCACGAGGCTGTAGAAGCTCTGCGCCGGGAAGATCCTGCCTCCGCGCAGGCGCACCGCGCCGATGGCGATGATCGAGTCCCGCTTGCGGTCGAGACCCGTGAGCTCGGTGTCGAACGACACGAAGCTCGCTTCGCCGATCGGCGTCCGGGGGTCGATCCGGCGCCGGAGCCCGGCCTGCCTGGCGAGCGGCTCGGGAAGCTCGCGCCGGCGGCGCCCGAGGACTTTCGGCACGAAGCCGGCCGCGCCGCGCCAGCTCATCGCGGGTGCCTGCGCGCCAGGCGCTCCTGCAGGCTGCCCGCCAGCTGGAAGGCCTCCTTGAGCGTCTTGCGCTCGTGGCGCGTCAGCTCGGCCGGGTCGAGCTCGTCGTCGACCTCGCGCCCGTGGTCGAGACGGGCGAGCTGCTGGTGGATGCGGAGCGTCTGGAGGTACTCCATCGCGCTCTCGACCTCGTCGGCAAGCTCCAGGCCATGGCGGTCGCGCAACGCCGCCAGGCGCTCGCGGGTCTGGCGCGCCTCGATCCCGTGCTCGCAGGCGAGCACCCGCACGGCATCGACGAACGGCCTGATGCCGCGCTCGTAGAGGTCGAGCTCCTGACGATGCTCGCCCCCGGGATCGACCACGAACCGGCGCGAGAAGGCGAGCGGCGGTCGGTGGGTGAGGGCCGTCGCGGCGAGCCGACGCAGCAGGCTCTCGCTCGCGGCCACCTCGTGCAGCAGGCGGAGGCGGAGCTCTTCCACCGCCGCCGAGTCGCCGTGCGCCGTCGTCATGTCGAGGATGCCCGGAGGCGGCCCGCCGGCGCGCGGCGCCGCGAGCCAGTCGTCGAGATGGGCCCTCCATCCCGCAGGGGTGCGGATGCGCTCGGGTGGGATGCAGGGCTCGCCGGCGACGATTCCGCAAGCCGCGAGGACGGAGCCGAGCTGCCCGCCGAGCTCTGCGAAGTGCGCCCCCACCCGCCCGGCGGCGCCTTCTGCGGCCTCGCCGTCGACCACGATGGCGAGCGTCAACCGGCGATGGAGGGTGAGCTCGCGGCGGCCCGCCTGCCCGCAGAGGACGAGCGCGTACCGCACCGGAGGCGGCCCGAGCCGGTCCTCGATGAGGGCCATCGCCTGCCGGAGCAGCCGCTCGGTGACCTCGGTGATCACGCCCGTGACGTGGTGGGCCTTGGCGCCTTCGCGGGACAGGATCGCCACCGCGCGCTCGAGCCGCACCCCGGTCTCGGCCAGATGGCCGAGGTCCCGGGTCTTGCTCACCGTGCGGGCCAGGAGGGTCGGAGAGGTTCCCTGGAGCACCATGAAGTCGTGGTTGGTCACCATCCCCCGGAAGCGGTCGTTCTCGACGACGAGGAGGTGGTGGATGTTGTGCCGCATCATCTCGAGGAGCGCCTCGGAGCACGGCGCGGCGGCGTCGACCTGGACCAGCGGCGTGGCCATGATGGTGCGGAGCGGCTCCCTGGAATCGCGGTTCTCGGCCACCACCTTCTCGCGCAGGTCCCGGTCGGTGACGATCCCCAGGGGGGTGTCGCCCTCGTCCACGACGACCAGGGAGCTGATGCCCTCCCGCACCATGAGACGAGATCCCTCCTGGATCGAGACGTCGGCGCGAGCGGTGACCGGACGGCGCCGGATGAGCTCGCCCACGGCGGTGGCGAAGAGCACCCGGTGGTTGTTCGAGACGCTCTGGTACTTGCGGCGGGTCTCGTCGTAGGCCTTTTCGATGAAGCCGAGGAAGTAGGACCGCAGGAGCTTCTCCGACACCACGGGATTGCGCTCCAGGACCGCGAGCAGCGTCTCCTTGGGGATCAGCAGCACGATCGCGTCCTCCTCGGCGGTGACGCTCGCCCGCGGCGGGTCGCCGCTGACCACCGAGAGCAGACCGAAGGTCTCGCCTTCCCCGCGGTAGTCGAGGACGACCTCGCGCCCCCCCTCGCCGCTCAGGCTCATCCGGACGGTCCCCCGCCGGATCACGTAGAGGTGCTCGCTCGGGGCCCCGCCCTCGGCGAGGATGGCCGTCCCCCGGGGGTAATAGTCGAGGGCGGCCGCGCTCAGCTCGGCGAGCTCCTCCTCGGCCAGCAGCTCGAAGGGATGGATACCGGCGAGAAGGACTGCGATCTCTTGCCTGAGCACGGCGGTTCAATACACGGACGAAGGAGGCCTCGGAGAGCTGTTCGGTAAGCAGTATAGTCGAGGCCTGCTCCCGTACCCGACGCGCGAATCCCGGACTGTGGCTCGACCGCACCACCGGAAACGCCTTCCAGCGCTTCCTCGACGCAGACCGCGAGCCGAGAGGTCGCCACGAAGCGCTGCCGAACGACCCTCGACAACCGCAGAGGCTCGCTTCGCTGACGCAAAACGGCGGCTTCCGGGAGACCGACCGATTCATCTCGTCTGCAACATCAAAGAGGGCGGCCAGAGAGGCACGCAGGCCGACTCTCGAGGGCAACTCCGGTTGATCCGAGAGCTCGAGACCTGATAAGTTCCAAGCAAGCACTGCTCTTCCAACTGCAAGCAACGACATCTCTGCCATGAGGTGCCACCGGCGAATGGCCGCTACGTGGCCACCTCGGAGGGCTCGAGGATATGGCGACAAAGACCGAAGAGCAGAAGAAGAACGACGCAACCACCTGCGCTCGACAGGGCTGCAAGGAGGTCGGCCTCTACAAGGGGCTCGATCTTACGCCCGCACAATTCAGAAAGCTGCCGTGCCGTGACATTGTGGAAAAGCTGGGCTCGAGCTGTCCGCTGGACCCCGCGGCCTATCCAGACCATCTCGTGAAGTTCCGAGAAGTGGTGCGCGGCTGCCTGAAGAAAAAGGGCTACGAACGGCCGGTTCTGATGCTGCAGATGCTCTGCTCCGAGGATGACCTTTTCGGCGAAATCGTCCCCTGGACCTGGGGTGACTGGTGCGACCACCTCGCCGCACGGCTCTGAGACAACTGAGAGCAGGTTGGAGACACCAAGGAGATTGCCATGACGAAACGTGAAACACGCAGCCTGCTGGCAGTTGCGGTGATCTTTCTGTTGCCGGCAAGCTCGGCGTTGGCGCTGGTCGCGCCGGGAACGGAGCCGGTGGAGCTCTTCCTGATTGACGACAACGCTTGCTACATCGCCGAACTGGGCAGCATCAGCACCTACCAGAACGAGCTCTTCTACACGATCTATTTCGGCTGTTCTGAGATCGGGGAAATGAAGGACGAAGACGGCGGCGTGCTGACCGGAAGAGCGAAACTGACACAGGTGCAGAACGATAATCGGTTCTTCGCCATGGTCCATGACAAGGAAGGCGACAGCGGACCGGTGTTCAGCCCTTACTGGGCGGCTCGCATCGACGATGAGGAGGTCGGAGAGCTCGTCGACAAGGTCGAGGTCTGGGGCTGCGTCGCGGAGATCTGTCAACCGCTGCAGCTGGCCTGCCTGGATGGCAAGACGGAGGAGCAGGGGTGTCTCAAGATCAAGACCATTGTCTCGAGACAGAGCGACGTCCGAGCCGGTCTTTTTTTCCAGATCGAGGCGCCTAAACAAGGGCTGCAGAAGGGCGAGGACATCCGACTTTCGCTCCCGGCGAAGCTGGTTCAGATCACCAAGACCAAGGACGGCGAGTCGGAGCCGAGTCCTGAGCTGAAGACGGTTCTGCCCCAACTGGGTCAGTCCGAGAAGGGCGCCTACCTCACCTCCAAGCCCCTCTTCAAGATGTCCTTGTCTCCCCTGACAGAGAATCAGATGCAGGAGGCGAGCGGTGGCGGTGACAACGCGAGCATCTTCTTCGCCGGAGGCCGCCGACGTTTGCGACCCACTTCCAGCACGGGCTTCACCTTTTCCGGCAATCTCGCCACCGCGGAGGAGGTCAGCTTCAGCAAGATCCAGACGGACTTCGAGTATGAAAGGAATCTCCTCAAAGGCGACTTTCTCCCCCTGGCTCTCTCGGTCGGTGCAGAGTCGAATCAAGGTTTCGACGTCGTCAACGCCATAGCCAGGCTGAGCCTGGAGTATCTTCTCCCGTTCAACATCAACTATTCGCCCGATGACAGCGGCTACATACCCAACACCGGGCCGGTGCTGCGCCTGATCGGCGAGGTCGGTACCAAAGTCGACGAGAGTTCAGAAATGGAGACGTCGGGACTGAACCCCGAGGACTTCGAGAGGGCCGGATACGAATTCACCTGGACGATCCCAGTCGCGCGTGCCACGATTCTCAAGGTGCACACCGCCGGTTTGTGGGTCTTCCAGGACGCGATGGCCGACGATTTTCACGATCTCTGGGACGTCTCCTTCGAAACGCAGTTCGGCAACCTCAAGTATTACATGGGCTTTCAAAAGGGCGAGGCCGCCCCGCTTTTTCAGCCGATAGAGACCAGCCAGGCCGGCCTCGTTCTGTCGTTCGGCGAGAAGTTCAAATGCGCTCGGCAGGAGGGCAAGAAGTTCCAGTGCGCAAAGCCCGAGGGATGATCGGCGGTGCACTGCGGCACCCAACGGCCGCTTCCATGAAAGGGATGGCACTTCAGAGCTGGCTCGCCCCGAAGCCCGTAGCCCTCCGAGCCGGGGCTCCGACTCAGCCCGACATCTCGACGATCTTCTGCATCTCGGCGCGCTCGAAAGCGCGCAGGGTCTTCGTCTGGACGTTGCCCGCCCTGCCGAGCTTGATGACGAGAGCGGTCGCGGTGGGATCGTCGGGGGCGTCGAAGACGAGGACCCCGTCGTGGGCCCCGAGCGTCCAGTAGACCTCGCGGATCTCGGCCCCCATCTGCGCCGCCGTCTCCCGAAAGGCGTCGCTTCTCTTCACGGTGTCCTGGATCGCGCCTATTCCCTTCGCTGTGAAGTCGATCAGGGCGATGAATCGCGGCATTTCGGCACCTCCATCGGAACGGTTGTTCT
>JAOTWP010000003.1 GCA_029862975.1 Acidobacteriota bacterium | reverse complement strand
GGTCAGCCCCGAGCACGACCGCGAGCTCGACGTGCTCAACGCCCTCTGGCTCGAGGAGGGGGCCGCCGCGAGCCCGCTCCGGCTGGCGCTCGACCACGTCGAGCGCCTCGGTGGCGGCCGCGTCGGGCTCATGGCCCACCTCGTCCTGCCGGCGGATCTGCTCGCCTGGCGCGCGCGGGGGTCCGGGCTCTACGCCGACGTCACCGTGGAGATCGCGAGCGTCGACTGGGGCGGCGACTCGAGCGCCGTGGCCGAGCGCCGGCTGCGGCTGTTCCGCGACGCCGGCGAAGCGGGGACGCGGCTCGTGATCCCCTGGCCCCTGGAGCTGCGCCGCCGGCGCCACACGATCGTCGCCGGGCTGCGCGACCGGCTCGCCGGCACGAGCTACACGGTGGTCGCCGAGCTCGCGCCGCGCGACGCGCCGCGGCCCCCGGACGCGGTGCCGTCAGCCGCGGTCGCCGCGGCCTCGCAGCAGCCCTAGCCGCGCGCCGCGACTCGCAGGCCAGGGCCTCAGTAGCCCTCGCCCGTCAGCGTCACCAGCGCGCGGCCGCCCGCGGCGCCGTGGCGGATGACCAGCCGCGCGCTGCGCCGCCCCGCGGCCTGCGGCCGGAAGCGCAGCCCGATGGTGCAGTCACTGCCCGGCTGGAGGGACGAGAGGCCCTCGCAGGAGGCCTGCACGATGGCGAAGTCCGCGGCGTCCTCGCCCGCGATCTCGTAGCCGCCGAGGTCGAGCCGCGCCGAGCCGGTGCTCTTCACCTTCACCGAGAAGATGTCGCTGCGCTCGCCCACCGGCAGCGCTCCGAACGCGACGGCCGCCGGCTCGACCGCGGCGGCCGGGGCCGGCAGCGCCACGGCCGTGCCGCTCAAGGCCACCGCGGCCGGAGAGCCGGGGGCGCTGTGCCGGATCCGCAGCCGGCCGGCGGCGGCGCCGACCCGGCCCGGCGAGAAGCGCAGGCCCAGGGTGCAGCCGGCGCCCGGCGCCAGCCGCTCCGGACAAGCGCGGTCGCTGATGCCGAAAGCGCCCCCTCCCCCCTCGATCTCGATCGCCTCGAGGACGAGCTCGGCGGATCCCGCGTTGCGCAGGGCCAGCGAGCGCTCGTTGGTGCCGAACTGCACGATCTGGCCGAAGTCGATCGCCGTCTCGGCCAGCTCCAGGCGGGGCTCCAGCGCCGCGCCCTCGAGGGCGACCTCTGCCGGCCGGGAGAGCCCCGGCGCCCGGAAGCGGACGACGGCCCGGTGCAGCGCCGCGTCCCGCGGCCGGTAGCGAACCTCGACGGAGCAGCCGGCCTCGCCTTCGAGGGTCCGGCCCGCGCAGTCCGTGCCCACGATCTCGAAGCCGCCGCTTCCCGAGCCCTCGAGGCCGACCCGCTCGATGGTCAGCGGCGCGTTGCCCGTGTTGGTCACCCGGATCCCGCGCGGCTCGGTCTGCTGACCGGGCCGCAGGGTGCCGAAGTCGAGCGCCCGCGGCTGCAGGAGGATGCCCGGGGCCACGCCCAGGCCCGCCAGGACGACCCGCGGCTCCTCCGGCGCGTCGCTCCAGACCCGCAGCTGCGCCTTGAAGTCCCCCGTCTCCCGCGGCTGGAAGGCGATGCGCACCGCGCAGCCGGCCTGCGGCTCGAGCGTCTGCCCCGAGCAGCCGTTGGCGACCCAGACGAAGCTGCGCTCGCCGCTGCCCTCGACGGCCAGCCGCGCGATGGTCACCGGGGCGGAGCCGCGATTGTGGAGCTCGAGGGACGCCGCGCCGCTCGCCTTGCCGACGGCGACCCGGCCGAAGTCGAGGGCCTGGGGCTCGGCGGTGAGGGCGGGCGCGAGTCCGGTGCCGGCGAGGACGACGGCCAGCGGCGGGCCGGGCGCGTTGCTCGTCACCTCGAGCCCCGCTGCCCGCCGGCCGGGGGCGGACGGCCGGAAGACCAGCGTCACCGCGCAGCTTTGCCCGGCGCCGAGCTCGCGGCCGACGCACTCCTCGGCCGCCACGGCGAAGTCGTCGCCGGCCGCACCGGCCACCCGCAGGCCGGCGACCACGAGGGGCCGCCGGCCGCGGTTGGCGATCTCCACGGTCGCCTGCTCGCCGTCCCGGCCCACCCGCGCGGGGGCGAACTCGAGGGCCGTGGCGCTCGCGGCGGCCGCCGGCGGCCGCAGGAAGAGCCAGTAGGCAGCCGCCGCCGCGGCGGCGAGCAGCACCAAGCCCACCAGCCACAGGCCTCGGCGCCGGCGGCGCGGGCGAGGGGCGCCGGGCCGCTGGTGGCGAGGCGTCGTGGCCGGACCGCCGACGTCGCCGGGGCGGCGCTGGCCGGCGGGCGCCGCCGCGCCCGGCGCCTCGGATCGCCCGGCTCCCGGAGCCAGCGGCAGATCCAGCAGGTCGCCGTCCCGCGACGGCTTCTCTTTCGATGGGGGATCGTACTCCAAAGTCTCTCCGGTCGCGGGATTCTACCTTCCGCCTTCCGCGCCGGTACAATCCGCCGAAACGAGGAGGCTCCCATGCCGCGATCCGCATTCGTTGCTCTACTGCCCCTGGTCCTCGCGTTCGGCGCCGCCGCCGCGAGCCAGCCGGCGAGCCCGCCGGACGTCTTGCCGGCCACGGCCTCGAGCGCCGCCTACCGCGCGGAGATCGAGGGCTGGCGGGACGGGCGCGTCGAGCGCCTCACCGCGGACACCGGGTGGCTGACCCTGGCCGGGCTCCATCCGCTCGTCCAGGGCGAGCAGACGCTCGGCTCGGACCCGGCGAGCGACGTCGTGCTCCCCTCCTCGGCGCCGCCCCGGGTCGGCACGCTCCGGATCGACGGCCGGCGGGCCACGATCGAGATCCGGCCCGGAGTCGCCGTGACGGTCGACGGCGAGCCGCTGGCCGGCGGCGAGCTGGTGACCGACGCCACCGGCGACCCGACGATCCTCGAGCTCGGTCCCGTGAGCTTCTTCGTCATCGAGCGCGGCGAGGAGCTGTTCCTGCGGGTCCGCGACCGCGACCACCCGGACCGCGCGCGCTTCGCCGGCATCGACTCCTTCCCCATCGACGAGGCGTGGCGCTTCGACGCCCGGTTCGTGCCCTACGAGCCCGTCAAGCAAATCCCCGTCGCCAACATCCTCGGGATCGTCAGCGACGAGCCGAGCTGGGGCGCCGTCGTCTTCGAGCGTGGGGGGAGCACCTACTCGATCGACGCCCTCGCCGAGCCCGGGGACGAAGAGCTCTTCCTCATCTTCGCGGACGAGACCAGCGGCAAGGAGACCTACGGCGCCGGCCGCTACCTCTACGTCGACGCGCCGGACGAGGACGGCCGCGTCGACCTCGACTTCAACCGCGCCTACAACCCGCCGTGCGCCTTCACCGAGTTCGCGACCTGCCCCCTGCCACCGCGCCAGAACCGCCTGCCCCTGCGCATCGAGGCCGGCGAGAAGACCTACAAAGCCGCCGGCCACTGAGTCGTCGCCGCCGGGCGGCCATTCCATCGCTTTCGACATCCCGACCGCCATCCCGCCCGGGTCTCTTGGCAGGCTCCGGCGAGCACCGCGGGGGTTGGCTGGGTAGGACGAAAGAACATGACGGGTCGATGCCGGGTCGAGCCGGGTCGGGTGCGGGCAGACGCCTCCTGTTCTTTCGTCCTACCCGGCAAGCCCCTCGGCGCTACGAGCGAGCGCGGGTGAGACCCGGGCCGGAAGCGGTCGTCGTCTCGGCACCGATGGAATGGCCGCCCGGCAGCGACGATTCGCAAGACGCCGCCGCCCGCTTCCGCGCCTGCCTGCCTTTCCGGGGGGAACCGTTCTTCAGGATTTGCCGGAGCCGCTGGGCTTGTCGAAGGCGGGGGCCGGGAAGTGCATCACGGTGGTCTCTTTGTCGGCCTTGCCGGTGATCCGGCTGACGCCGCGCTTGTCCACCTCGTCGATGCGCACGATCGAGTGCATCGGGATGTTCGTCCGGCGCACGCCCTTGAACTCGTTCTTGAGCGATTCTTCGCTGGGGTCGACGACGAGCTCGGTGCGCTCCCCGAAGAGGAGCCCCTCGACCTCGATGAAGCCGAAGATGCCGCTCTGACCGACCGACCTGGCGTACATCTCGTAGACCTTTCCCTGGTTCACGAAGACCACCCGGTAGATCGTCGGCTCGGCCATCTCGAGCCTAGTGTACCTCCAAGTCGGCGCTCAGCGGACGAGGTGCCAGCGCGTCTGCCGGCCGGCGAGGTAGGTGACGGCCTCGCCGTCGAAGACGGCGTCCTGCTCGAGGGCGATCTGGACGAGCTGCCCGTCCCACGAAGGCACGGCGACCTTGACGTTGCCCTCGATCGAGAACACCGTCGAGGCGTGGAGCGGCCAGTCGCCGCGAACGGGCGTCGGCCCCTGGTTGTCCCACATCCCGATCACCGGCCCCGGGGCGTGCCCGAAGAAACCGAGCGGATGGGTGTAGGTGCTCGCCAGGATGTCGTCGGCCTCGCACCTGGCGCTCGTCGCGGCGAGGATCTCGTTGCCGGTGCGCCCGAGCTCGAAGGAGCTCGTCAGGTGGTCCTGCCACCGGTTGCCCACGGCCAGGGCGGCGACCAGCCCCGGCGGAACCTCCTCCTCGCCCAGCCGCGCCACGTAGGCCATCTCCTGGGTGTCCGTGCAGAGGCGCAGGTAGCAGACGCCGACGTCGGTGTGGAGCACGTCGCCCGGCGCGATGACCCCCGGGCCGCCGCAGAAGGGCTCCTCGGGCGGACAGTCCATGCCTCTGCGCTGGAGGTCGACGTGGGGGTGGAACCAGGGGTCGAGCTGGAGGTCGTGGAACCGCTGCCGGATCGCCCACTCGACGTCCTCCGTCGTCGTCACCCCGGGCGTGATGACATCGCTCGAGAAGGCTTCGGAGATGACGCCGCGGGCGAGCGCGACGATCTGGGGATAGACCGCCAGCTCGCCCGGCGAGCGGGTCTCCATCCAGCGTACGACGAGCTCCTCGGCGCCGACGACCCGCTCATGCAGCGCGGCGGGGAGCACCTCCAGGAGGCGGTCCCGCAGCGCCGCGCTCAGGCCGTCGGCCACCGGCCAGTTGCGGCTCACGTCGACGCCGATCCGGCGCGGGTCGCGCGCGGCGACGAGCTCGCCGAGCGCCGTCCACTGCGCGTCGAGGTCGCCCCCTTCCCAGGCCGGCTCGTAGAGCTCGCCGAACGGATAGCGATTCACCGACAGGCGGTCGACCCCCGCCTCCGGCCCGCGGTCGTGGAAGACGAGCATGGTGGTCCGGCGCGCGGCGAACACCGGGTCGGGGACGAGCGTGAAGAACACCGGATCCTCCGCGTACTCGCGATTGAGGACGAGCCACATGTCGATCCCGGTCTCGCGCATGAGCTCGGGCAGGAGGTCGTTCAGCCGCTCGGTCAGCATCCGGTTCACCGGCTCGACGCGCTGCCGCTGCGCCAGCACGTGGCCGGGGCGCGGCACGACCCGGCCCTGGTTGGGCTCGTCGGGAGACTCCGCCCCAACGGGGACGGCCGTCGAGAAGAAGACCCAGGTAAGAAGGCAGGTGATGGCTCCACGCTTCATCGGTCGTCCTCCGCCGGTCGGATCGATCCCACCCAGTCTGCGACGCTCACGGTTCCCTCCGGGGCAACGGCCCGCTGCTATAGTGCGCGGCATCCTAACGGCTCCTACCGCGATGAGCGAACCCAGCCCCCCCCGCGGCCTCTGGGCCTCCAGAACGGGATTCGTCCTGGCCGCTGCCGGCTCGGCCGTGGGACTGGGCAACGTCTGGCGCTTTCCGTACATCACCGGCGAGAACGGCGGCGGCCTCTTCGTCCTCATCTACCTCGCCTGCATCCTGCTCATCGGGCTGCCGGTGATGATCGCCGAGATCATGATCGGTCGCGCCGCGCAGCGCTCGACGGTCAGCGCGTTCAAGAACCTGGCCGGGCCGCGGACGCCATGGCGGGCGCTCGGCGGCCTCGGCGTCGTCGTCGCCTTCCTGATCCTCTCCTTCTACTCCGTCGTCGCCGGCTGGACGATCCACTACACGCTGCTCTCCCTGCGCGGACTCCTCGGCGGACGCACACCGGAGGAGATCCAGGCGCTGTTCGGCGGCCTCTACACCAGCGTGCCGCTCAACCTCGTGTGGACGCTGGCCTTCCTGGCGCTCACCATGGCGGTCGTCGGCCGCGGGGTGAGGAACGGGCTCGAGCGGTGGTCGCGCATCATGATGCCGGGCCTGCTCGTCCTGTTGCTCGTGCTGCTCGCCCGGGCCACGACGATGGACGGCTTCGGACCCGCCTTCGGCTTCGTCTTCGGCCTCCACGCCGACTCGCTGACCGGAGGCGGCGTGATCGAGGCCATGGGCCACTCCTTCTTCACCCTGAGCCTCGGCATGGGCGGTCTGCTCACCTACGGCTCCTATCTGCGCAGGGATGCCGACGTACCGCTGATGTCGGTCGGGATCGCCGGCCTCGACACCCTGATCGCGCTCCTCGCCTGCCTGGTGATCTTCCCGATCACCTTCAGCTACGGCATCGAGCCCGCCGAAGGGGCGGGTCTCATCTTCACGAGCGTCCCCATCGCCTTCGCCCAGATGCCCGCGGGCGGCGTCCTGGCGACGATCTTCTTCGCGCTGATGGTCGTAGCCGCGCTGACGAGCTCCATCTCGATGCTGGAGGTCGCCACCGCCTACTTCATCGACGAGAAGGGTTGGTCGCGCAGCCGCGCCACCTGGATCTCCGGGCTGACGATCTCGGCGCTCGCGATCCCCAGCGCGCTCTCCGGCGCCACCGACCTCTTCGGTCCCCGGTTCGCATCGCTCGCGGGCCGCAGCTGGTTCGAGCTCGTCGCCGATCTCGCGTCGAACTGGAGCCTGCCGATCGGCGGCATGGGCATGGCCCTCTTCGTGGCCTGGCGGCTGCCCGCCGCGCTGCGCCGGGAGCAGTTCGCAAGTGGCAGCCGCTTCGCCCGCGGCTACGCCGGCTGGCTCATCGCGCTGCGCTACGTCGTGCCGCTGGCCATGCTCGCCGTCTTCGGCCGCGCCGTCGGCGTCTTCTAGGGCGCTCACTGCCGCGGCCGGCGGCCGCGACTGCTAGACTGTAGCCCCTCCCGCGCCGTAAGAACTCCACGCGAGGCACCTTGTACTACGACTTCTACGGCTTTCTCGAGCCTCCCTTCAACATCACGCCCGACCCGCGCTTCCTCTTCTTCAGCGCCCAGCACCGGGAGGCGTTCAACCACCTCCTGTTCGGGCTGCGCGAGCGCAAGGGGTTCATCCAGATCACCGGCGAGATCGGCGCCGGCAAGACGACGCTCTGCCGGGCGCTCCTGAAGCAGCTCGACGACGCCGCCTACCGCACCGCCCTCGTGCTCAACCCGAAGATGAACAACACCCAGCTGCTGCGCACGATCCTGCGCGAGCTCGGCCTGCCGGCCGACGGCGCCGATCGGGTGACGCTCCTCGAGCGGCTCAACCGCTTCCTGCTCGCCGAGTTCGAGGCCGGCCGCGACGTGGTCCTGATCGTGGACGACGCGCAGGCCCTGACCCTCGGCGCTCTCGAGCAGATCCGCCTGCTCTCGAATCTGGAGACGGATCAGCGCAAGCTGCTCCAGATCGTCCTCATCGGCCAGCCCGAGCTGCGCGCGAAGCTGGCGCGGCTCGAGCAGCTCCGGCAGCGGATCACCGTGCGCTATCACCTGCGGCCCTTGAAGCTCGACGAGACGGCGTACTACATCCAGCACCGGCTCAACGTGGCCGGCTCGCCGCGCCCCCCGCTCTTCTCGCGCTGGGCCGTGCGCACCGTCCAGAGCTACTCGCGGGGCGTCCCGCGGCTGATCAACGCCGTCTGCGACAAGGCTCTCCTGTGCGGCTACGTCTACCAGACCCACGAGCTGGGAGTGCGCCACGTGAGGCGCGCCATCCGCGAGCTCGAAGGAGAGGTGGCTTGAGCCTCATCAACGACGCCCTCAACCGGGCGCGCGCCGAGGCCGCGCGCCGCGAGGCGGGCGAACGGGTTGAGGCCCCGGCGCCGGTGGCCCGGCGCGACCGCTCCTTCCACCTCGCGCCCGTCGCCTGGGCCGCGGCTGCCGTGCTCGGGCTGGCTCTCGTCCTCTGGCTCTGGAGGTCGACGAGCGGCGAGCTGGTCGCGAGCACCGCGCCTGCGGGTCGGGAGATCTCGAGCCAGGGGCTTCCGAGTGGGGAGCTTCCGGGAGTAAGGACTCCAGGTGCGGCAGGTCACGCGGAGCCACCCACGGCTCCCGAGCCCGGTGCCTCAGAGGAGCCGACGTCGAGGCCGATCGCCAGCGAGCCGGCCGCGCTCGGTGAAGGGGCCGCGCGAGCGGGGTCGGACTCACCGGCAGCAGTCGAGGAGGCGACCCTCGCCACCCTGCCCGAGCCGGCGCCGCCTCCGCCTCCGGCGGAGCCCGTGCCCGCGACGACCGAGGTGAAGCCCCTTCTCGTCGTGGGGGCTCTGCGGTCGGTCGAGAGGTCCCCCCGCTACGATCAAGCCTATTTCGAGATCGCCTATCCGGGCGGCGATCTGCCGCCGGACCGCGGCGCAGCCATCGACGTCGTCGTCCGTGCTTTCCGCCACGCGGGCGTCGATCTCCAGGAGGCCGTTCAGAGGGACATCCTCGACGCTCCGGCGGCCTACGGGATCGAGGAGCCCGATCCCAGCATCGACCACCGGCGGATTCGCTATCTCGTCACGTTCTTCGAGCGCCGGGCCACCTCGCTGTCCACCGGTCCCGACGGCGACTGGGCTGCCGGCGACATCGTGTTCTGGGACCGGAACGGGGCTGGAGCGGCCGGCCATCTCGGCATCCTCACGGACGAGATCGGGCCGTCCGGCAAGCCCTTGGTCGTCCACCATCACCGGCCGGACGGCGAGTTCCCCGGCACCCCCGAGGCCGGCGACGTCCTCCTGCGCTGGCCGGTGGTCGGCCACTACCGTTGGTCGTTCAAAGCCGCCCCGGAGGGTCCGCCCGCCGATCCCGGGCGCGCCGCCGCGGCGGAGCCGGCGTCGACTCGGATCGCCAGTGAGCCGGCCGAGTCGGCAACGTCGGCAGCCCGAGCCCCGGCCCCTTCTTACCTGGAAGAGCAATCTTCCGCAGGGGCCGACCGGTCCGCGATGACCGCGGACGCGGCACCTCGAGACTCTCCCGCGACGGGCCCGGCCGTGGTCTGGCCGGCGGACTCGGCAGGCGCCGAGACCTGGTACTACGTGGGCGAGGTCGCCCTGCCCGGCGGCGGTCTCATCGAGCTCGGCGGCATCGCCTGGTCGGCGGCGGCGCCGTCGGCCATGCTCAACGGCTCGTTGCTGGGGGTCGGCGACGAGGTCCTCGGCCTCGAGGTGACCGCGATCGATCCGCGCACCGTCACCCTGACCGGCCACGGCCAGCGCATCTCCCTCCAGCTCGGCCCGGCCTCGCGACCCTAGGGGCTCGGTCTCGGGGCTCGGACGCAAAGACAAACGCCCCACCGGTCGGACCGGCGGGGCGTGGAAGAGACCTGCTTGGCGAGCTGCCTACTGGACGGGACGGACGTCGATCGCGTGCGGACCCTTCGGGCCGTCGCCGATCTCGAAGGTGACGCGGTCTCCCTCGTTGAGGGTACGGAACCCCTCACCCTGGATGGCGGAATAGTGGACGAACACGTCCGAGCCGTTCTCTTGGGAGATGAAGCCGTAGCCCTTCGACTCGTTGAACCACTTTACGGTGCCTTCTTTTGCCATGATGCTCGAAACTCCTTCTTGGTAACGCCCGGCGCTCGAAAGCGCCCTGTCATGACGCGGCGCTCGCCCCGTCGCTACTCCACGGCTCAGCTTGACCTTATGCTCCCAGACTCTCTTCTGTTGCGGGAATCGGTGGTGGCGGATCCTGGCTGGCCCCGCGGCACTGCGCCGCGATGGCAGAAGTCTGGCACGGGCGCCCGCCAAATTGCAAGAAGAAATGAGCCAGGCAGCCGATCGCCGAGACCGCGAGGGGCTCGACCCGTCTCCCGGGCGCACCCTACGGAAAGTAGCCGCGGAGCGCCCGCACCTCGCGGTCGCCGCCCGCCACCTGGATTTCGATCGACCGGAACCCCTCGCCCTCCGTCAGCGTGGACTGGTAGGCGAGCAGGTAGCGCGACCTCAGGTCGCGCTGGATCTGGGCGTAGACCTCCGCCAACTCGTCGATCGAGCGCAGGAAGTAGCTGCGGCCGCCCGTCTGCTCGGCCAAGCGGGTGAGCTGCCCCTTGCCGGAGCGCCGCACCCCGGCGGCCAGAGCGATCGGGTAGACCGTGATCCCCGTGCTCTGGGCGAACTGCAGCGCCTCCTCGAAGCCGTGACCGCTGCGCCGGTCCTCGCCGTCGGAGAGGAGGACGAGGGCGCGCTGCCCCTTGACGCCGCGGAAGTAGTCGACGGCGAAGACGAGGCTGTCCCACAGCGCCGTGCCGCGCTCCGCCCGCAGGCCGCCGAGGGCGCTGCCGAGGACCGCCAGGTCGCTCGTGAAAGCCGCGGCCAGGCTGGGCTCTTCGGCGAACGTGATGATCGCCGCCCGGTCGCGCGCCCCGATGGTCTCTTCGAGGAAGCCCCTGCCGATCCGGCTCACCTCCTCGAAGCTCTCGGCCATCGAGGCCGAGGTGTCGATCATCAGGCCGGCGTAGAGCGGCAGATCGCGCAGGTGGTCGAAGCGCACGATCTCCTGCGGCGCCCCGTTCTCGAAGACCTCGAAATCCCCGGCTCCGAGGCCGTCCACCGCCAGGCCTCGCTCGTCGAGGACGGCGGCGTAGAGCTCGACGAGCCGCACCTCGACCCGGGCCGTGAACTCCGGGGCGTTGACGATCACCCAGTCCTCGGTCTCGCCGCCGTTCTCTAGGATTGCCACGACCCGGATGTACCCGATCCCGCCGTCCGCGAGCACGAGGCTCTGGACGAACGGCTCCTGGAAGAGGGTCGCCGCACGCTCGTTGCCGACGTAGAACTCCAGCCGGTCCAGGCGCTCCCCCTCCGGCACGACGACGTCGGCGCGAGCTCGCAGCTGCCTGCCGGTCCGGGCGCCCTCCCGCGGCTCGACGAGGCGCACGACGAAGCTCTGCTTTCCCGGGTTGACGAGCATCTCGTCCGTGGCGAGCTCCCCTCCCCCGGCGTCGTAGGCGACGGCCCGGACCGTGTGCTCGCCCGGCACCGAGCCCAAGTCGAGCTCCACGCTGTAGGGCGGCCGGGTCTTGGCGAAGAGCGGCTTGCCGTCGAGAAGAAAGCCCACCTTCGCCACGCCCTCGCCGGCGACGGTCGCCGTGAACCGCACGGCGCCGCTAAGGACGGCGGCGGCGGGCTCGCCGAGCGAGATCGAAACCGCGCCGGCGGACGCTGGGCTCACCGCGCTCGGCGCGGCATCTTCCGCGGCCAGCCGCGGCACGCTGACGGCCCGCTCTTCGCGGTGTACGGCGCCGCCGTTGAGATCCTCGAGCTTCACGACCCACCGGTAGTCCCCGGGGCGCAGCGCCCGCTCGAAGTCGAGCCCGATCTGCTCCGCCTGCAGGCGGGAGGAGGGCACGTCAAACCGGTAGCGGAACGACTCGAAGAGCTCTTCGCCGCGCAGGACCTCACCCGTGAGCTGGAAGTTGTAGGAAGCGGTCTCGCCCTCGCCGGTGACCCGGGCACCGGCGGCGGGCACCGTGAAGGTGCCCTGGACGCGGGTCCGGCTCTGGTACGGCCCCGGGAACGCCAGGGCGAGCCGCGCCGGGAGCACCGCGGCGCCCTCCTCGACCTCGGTCGAGAAGGCGTGGAACGAGTCCGTCCACTCCGGATCGTTCGAGGTGGGAGTCCCGATCGCGCGAGTCGCGCCCGCGCCCTGCTCGCTCTCCACCATCCTGAACTGCGTGAGGATCACCTGGATGTCGTCCCAGAGCTCGCCGCAGTGCTTGGCGACGAGCTCGTAGAACGCGTTGCGCTGGGCGAACGGCGCCAGCGTCGGGTCGATCCGCGCGAGGAGCGCGGCATGACCCTCTGCGGGCAGCCACAGCCGGAACGGCCCCGCCGCGCCGGGCTGGTAGAGGATGGCCGTCACGCTGCGGTTGGCGACCTCCGAGAAGGGGTAGCGCCACAGCTCGAGCGGCCAGGTGTAGACGCCGCAGTCGGTCTCGATCGTCGCCGCCGGCGCCCCGTTGAGGACGTAGAGCCGAGCCCGGTCGTCGAACAAGCCGCCGTACAGCGCCCGCGCTTCCTCGAGCCGCGAGTAGTAGCGATCCCGGAACTCGTTCTGCCGCGTTTCCGGCCGGGGGTCGCGCGCCGCCCAGAAGCGCTCCACGAACGCGTCCCGCTGGTAGTCCTGCGCGAGGGCGAGGAAGTCCTTCCGCTCGGCTTTCGAGATCAGGGGACCGACGTCGGCGAGCCAGTCCTGGTAGCGCTCGGGGAGGTCCTTGACGCCGGCCGCGCCCACTGCCGCGGCCAGGCCCGCGAGCAGACAGCAGAGGAAGGTCTTGCGCATCACGCGCACGGTACAACAGGCGGGCCGCCGCTCCCCATTCCCCGCCGACGGGCCATCGTTCGGGGCCTGGAGCCCGCCGGGCGCGGGGTATGATCGCCCGCTCATGGCGGAGTGGATCCAACGGCTCAGCGATTGGCTGTGGGGATACCCCATGCTGACGCTGGTCCTCGGCACGGGGCTCTACCTCGTCGTGCGGTTGCGCGCGGTGCAGGTCCGCGAGTTCTTCCCCGCGTGGCGCCTGCTCTTTGCGGCGCGCAGCGACGGCGAGGGCGACATCACGCCGTTCGGGGCCCTGATGACGGCGGTCGGCGGGATCGTGGGCAACGGCAACCTGGCCGGCGTGGCGACCGCCGTCACGGCCGGCGGCCCGGGGGCGCTCTTCTGGATGTGGATCTCCGGCATCGTCGGCATGGGCACCATGTTCGCGGAGTCGGTCCTCGGGGTGAAGTACCGGCGCCGCGAGCCCGACGGGCTGTTCGTGGGCGGCCCGATGTACTACCTGCGCGACGGCCTCGGGTGGCCGCGGCTGGCCGCGTTCTTCGCCTTCGGGCTGGCCGTCAAGACGCTTCTCGCCACGACCGTCGTGCAGAGCAATTCGATCGCCTCCGTCGTCTCCTCGGAGCTCGGCTGGAGCGCGCTCGTGACCTGCCTGCTGCTGGCCGCGGTGTGCGGCATGGCCATCGTCGGCGGCGTGCGATCGGTCGCCCGTACTTCCGAGATCCTGGCGCCGCTCATGGGAGTGCTCTACCTCGGAGGGGCCGCGGTCGTGCTCTTCGCCTTCCGCGACCGGATCGGGCCGAGCCTCGAGCTGGTCGTGGAGAGCGCCTTCTCGCCGGCCGCGGCGACCGGCGGATTCCTCGGTGCCGGAGTCCGCGAGGCGTTCCGCTTCGGCGTCGCCCGCGGTGTCTACTCGAACGAGGCGGGCACCGGCTCGGTGCCGATCGCCCACGCCTCGGCGCGCACGGGGAACCCGGTGCGGCAAGGCAAGATCGCGATGCTCGGCGTCTTCGTCGACACCCTCGTCGTGTCGACGGCGACCGGGCTCGTGCTGCTGGTCACGGATGCCTGGCACTCCGGACTCGACTCGACGGCCTTGACGGCGCAGGCCTTCGCCCGCGCTCTCGGCGCCGTCGGCGGCCCGCTGGTGCTCGTCAGCTCCGTGCTCTTCGGGCTGTCGACCTTGATCGCCTGGGCCTTCTACGGCGAGCAGAGCGCCGCCTACCTCTTCGGACCCCGCGCCCGGCCCGTCTACCGCGTCCTCTACTGCGCGGCCATCGCCGGTGGCGCCGTCGCCGGGCCGCGGCTCACCTGGGCGTGGGCCGACATCCTCAACGGCTTGATGGCGATCCCCAACCTGATCGCTCTCGTCGCCATGGCGGGCGGCCTCGCCAGGCTGACGCGCGAGTCCTCCGCGAACCTCGAGGGAAACGAATGACGACACCGGATTGGCTGCAGCAGATTCTCGAGCTCGTGGGAATGAACGTCTGGGCGCGCGCCGGAGCCATCGTGCTCGTCGCCGTGGTCCTCGCCAAGCTCGTCGACTGGTTTCTCACCGGGGCGCTGCGCGCCTGGGCCTCGCTGACCAAGACGGACTTCGACGACAAGCTGATCGCCGCCGCCCACCGGCCGATCTTCGTCAGCGTCGTCCTGGTGGGCGCCTGGCTGGCGCTGCTCGAGATCGACGTCCGCGCCGAGTACCTCGACAAGCTGTTTCTGCCGATGCTCAAGACCCTCGGCCTCGTCATGTGGTCGGCGTTCGCCTTCCGCCTCGCCCAGCTGCTGCTGGATCTCGCGAGCCGGCACCACGAGCGCTTCGCCGTCATCAACGAGCGCACGCTGCCCCTCTTCGGGCAGGTGGCGCGGCTCATCGTCTTCGGCGCCGCCTTCTACTTCTTCTGCCTCTCCTGGAACATCCCGGTGACCGGCTGGCTGGCCTCGGCCGGCGTCGTCGGCCTGGCGGTCGGCTTCGCGGCGAAGGACACCCTGGCGAACCTCTTCTCGGGCATCTTCATCCTCGCCGACGCCCCCTACAAGGTCGGCGACTTCATCGTTCTCGACAGCGGCGAGCGAGGCCAGGTCCGCCACATCGGCCTGCGGAGCACCCGGCTCCTGACCCGCGACGACATCGAGATCACGGTGCCCAACGCGGTCATCGCGAACGCCAAGATCATGAACGAGAGCGGCGGCCCCTGGGAGAAGGAGCGCTTCCGGCTCAGGGTCGGAGTCGCCTACGGCTCCGACCTGGACCAGGTCCGGGACGTCCTCATGGCCGTGGCGCTCGAGCAGCCCGACGTCCTCGACGAGCCGGAGCCGCGGGTCCGCATCCGGGCCTTCGGCGACTCCTCCATCGATCACGAGCTTCTGGGCTGGATCGAGGAGCCGGTGCTGCGCGGCCGGGTCGTCGACGACCTCCACCGCCGCGTGTACCGCGCGTTCGCCGAGGCGGGCATCGTGATCCCGTTCCCGCAGCGGGAGATCGCGATCAAGCAGCCGCCCGCCGGCGACTGACCCGCTGGCGCGCGGGAAGCCGCCGGCGTCCGGCCCGCCCCACGACGCGGCCTACTGCGCCACGTCGAGCAGCTCGACCTCGAAGATCAGGGTCGAGGAAGGCCCGATCTTCGGGCCGGCGCCGCGCTCGCCGTAACCGAGGCTCGCCGGCACGTAGAGCTTCCACTTCGACCCGACGCTCATCAGCTGGAGGCCCTCGGTCCACCCGGGGATCACCCGGTCGAGCGGGAAGGTCGCCGGCTGGTCGCGCGCGTAGCTGCTGTCGAACTCGGTGCCGTCGATGAGGGTGCCCCGGTAGTGCACCGTCACCGTGTCCGTGGGCCCCGGCGACGGGCCGTCGCCGTCCCTCTCGACCTCGTACTGCAGCCCGCTCGCGGTCGTCACGACGCCTTCACGCTGGCCGTTGGTGGCCAGGAACTCTTCGCCCGCCGCCTGATTCACCGTCGCCTGCTCCTGCGCCCGGGCCTGCTGTTTGGCCATCATCTCGCTCTGCATCTGCTGCATCGCGGCCGTCATCTCCTCCTCGGTCCACTTCGAGGCGGCGCCGCCCATCGCGTCCTGAAGGCCCTGGATCAGGCTCGCCTGGTCGAGCTCAAGGCCCTGGTCGGTGAACGATCGGCCGGCCTGCCAGCCGATCGCGTAGCTGGTCGTCAGCTTGAGGTCGCCCGCCTGGGGCGCGGCCTCCTCGGGCTGCTCGGCCGCGCACGCCACGGTTGCGACGGCCAGGACGAGTGGTATGGAAATCAGGAATCGCGTTTTCGAGAGCATGGTCAAGAGTAGAGTGCCTCCAAGGTTTCGATGAAACGGCTCCGCTGCCGCTTCGCGGCCGGATGGTAGCACCCTCTCGGAAAGAGCCTTGGACGACCCCGTCTTCACGCCCTTGGACAGCTTCGTCGAGTACCCCGGCGAGGAGATGCGGCGGCGCGCCCGCAGCTTCCGCGACGAGCTGCGCCGGCGCCGGAGCGTGCGCCGCTTCGCGGGCCGCCCGGTGCCGCGCGCCGTGATCGAGCTCTGCCTGGAGGCCGCGGCGTCGGCCCCGAGCGGCGCCAACCGGCAGCCCTGGCATTTCGCCGTCGTCTCCGACCCGGAGGTCAAGCGGCGGATCCGGCTCGCCGCCGAGGAGGAGGAGCGGGCCTTTTACGCCGAGCGCGCGCCCCGGGACTGGCTCGACGCGCTCGCGCCGCTGGGCACCGACGCCCGCAAGCCGTTTCTCGAGGTCGCGCCCTACCTCATCGTGATCTTCGCCGAGCTCCACGGCGTCGACGAGAAGGGCGAGAAGCGCAAGAACTACTACGTCAACGAATCGGTCGGCATCGCCACGGGGATGCTGATCAGCGCCCTGCATCACGCCGGCCTCGCGACCCTGACCCACACCCCCGCTCCCATGCGTTTCCTCAACCGGATTCTCGGGCGGCCGGCGCGCGAGCGACCTTACCTGATCCTCGTCGCGGGCTATCCCGAGACCGGGGCGCTCGTACCGAGGATCGCGAAGAGGCCGCTGCGCGACGTCACCTCGTTCTTCGAGTGACGCCATGCCGAAGGACGTCGCAAGCTGTCGACTTCCCGCTGGCTCCCCGGCCCTTCGCTATGCTAGGCTTCGCGCGATTCGAGCATCGAGGGGACGAGCCAGACTCTCGTCGTGACCTGCAGCATTGGACGTGAACAGGGGCGAGTGCACTCCGCCTGCCCCACAGCCCTCCACAAGGGGAAGGAGCCTGAATGAACAAGAAGGAACTGGCCGAGAAGCTCGCCAAGAACTGCGATCTGTCGAAGGCCAAGGCGCAAGAGGTGATTGCAGAGCTGTTCGACACCAAGCCGCGGCACGGCATCATCGCCACCGAGCTCGACGCCGGCCGCGAGGTGCAGATCCTGGGCTTCGGCAACTTCGGCACGAAGCGCCGCGCGGCCCGCTCGGGGCGCAACCCGGCGACCGGCGCCACGATCACGATCGCGGCCAAGAAGTACCCCTTCTTCAAGGCCGGGAAAGGTCTCAAGGATCGCGTCAGCGACTGAGCTTCGCCACTTTCAAGCAAACGAGTCGAGGCCCCGTTCCGGCGGGGCTTTTTCCGTGCCGCCGCGCCGACGGCCAGCGGGGGAGGACGAAGGGCGGACGGCGGCCTTCCCGGCGCCGCCGCCCGCCCCGCGGGGCAGGCGTCGCGAACGAGCCCGGTCAGCGAACCACGCGGCGCACGACCCTCTCTACCGAGCGGGTAGGCACCGCGACGTCGACCAGAACCTCCGGCGAGTCGACCACGACACGGAACTTGCCGCGCTCCTTGGAGACCCGCACGCGCTGCTCGCCGTCCTCGACGGAGACGAGCACGGTGCCGTTGGGGACGTCGTCGAGGATCTCGACGATCGCCAGCACCGCCGGCGCGACCTCGGAGAAGCGGCCGCCGGTCTCGATCTCGATCTCGTCGAGGATGTCGTCCAGGAAGAACACCTCGGTCGTCGCCGCCGCCGCATGGATGAGGGCCATGGGAATGGGCACGCTGATGTCGATCCCCTCGGAGCGCTCGACCACCTTGACCGTCGCCACGCCGCCGACCAGGTAGACGCCGCCGATCAGCACCATCCACCCGAGAACGAGCACGCCCAGCGAGGCGGCGACGTAGGTGAAGATCCGCTGGCGATTCGTCATCTCGGCCTCCTACTCGGCCTCCGCGACGTGGTCGACCCACACGCGGACGCGATCGTTGTCGTCGTTGACGGTCACGAGCTCACCCTCGCCTTCCGCGGCCAGCGCCTCGATGGCGGCCCGGATGTTCAGCTCCTCGCCGTCGCCGCTGAGCAGCGCGTCGACGACCCGCGACGGGATCTGGACGTCGACGTCCGTCCCGTCGCCCTCCACGGCGCGGACCTTGAGGTATCCTCCTTCCTTCCACACCCTGACCCGGTCGCCCTCGTCTTCCACCGTCACGAAGGTCATGTCGGGGGTGGCGCCGACCTCCTGCCAGAGCTCGCGCAGGTCGGAGATCGACCAGTGGTGCCCGCCGTCGATCATGATGTGGCCGTGATTCCACTCCTCCGCCGGAATCATCGTCATCGCCTTCTCGACGATCCCGATGGGCAGGTTCACGAGGACCTTGGCGCCGCCGGCCTCGTCCACCTTCACGTGCAGCCAGAGATCCGAGTCCGCCGCGGCCACGCCGGCGCTCAGGACGGCGGTCAAGGCCCAGATCAGAGCTCGCGTGTGCAGTTGTCGCATCGTTCCACCTCCTCGGGTTCGTGGTTCGTCCTCCGACTACGACGCAGCCCGCGGAGAAAGGTTTCACCGGCCCGCGACTCGCCGCCGCCGAGGGGGTATCCTCCGCCGCGGGCATGCCCGCCGTGGAAACCGTAATGCACTGGCCCATCGATCTCGACAATCCGGCATTGACCCTGGCCCTCGCGCTGGCGGCCGGCATGGCCGCCCAGGCGTTTGCCCGCCATCTGCGCCTGCCGGGGATCGTCCTCCTGCTCGGCACCGGGGTCCTGCTCGGCCCGGACGTGCTCGCCGTCGTGCGCCCGGCCCTGCTGGGAGATCTGCTGCCGATGCTCATCGGCTTCGCCGTGGCCGTCATCCTGTTCGAGGGCGGCATGAACCTCCAGATCAAGCGCCTGCGGCGCTCGGCGCGGAGCATCCGGCGGCTGATCACCCTCGGCGCCCTCGTCACCTGGAGCGGCGGAACGCTGGCCGCCTACGGGCTGATGGGCTGGTCCTGGCGCCTCTCGGCGCTCTTCGGCAGTCTCGTGATCGTCACGGGCCCGACCGTCGTCAATCCGCTCCTGCGCCGGTTGCGGGTCGAGAGTCGGGTGGCCACGATCCTCGAGGCCGAGGGCGTGCTGATCGACGCCATCGGCGCGATCACCGCGGTCGTCGCGCTGGAGGTCGCCGTCACGCCCCAGGGCGCCGCGCACGGCGCGGGCGAGCTGCTGCTCCGGCTGGCGTTCGGCAGCGCGCTCGGCGCCGTCTTCGGACTGCTGCTCGGGGGCCTGCTGCGCCTGCACCGCCTGATCCCGGAGGGGCTCGAGAACACGCTGATCCTGTCGCTCGTCCTCGCGCTCTTCCAGGCGAGCGACGCCGTGCTCGAAGAGAGCGGCATCGTCGCGGTGACGCTCGCCGGGCTCGTCGTGGGACACGTCAAGAGCCGGGCTCTCAGCGAGCTGATGGAGTTCAAGGAGCAGCTGACGACGCTGCTCATCGGCCTCCTCTTCGTCCTTCTGGCGGCCGACGTGCGCCTGTCGCAGCTCGGCGAGCTCGGCTGGCGAGGGTGGGCGACCGTCGCCGCCCTGATGCTCGTCGTACGCCCGGCCGGCGTGCTGCTCTCCACGGCTGGCAGCACCCTGACGGGGAGGCAGAAGCTCTTTCTCTCCTGGATGGCGCCGCGCGGCATCGTCGCGGCGGCCGTCGCCTCGCTCTTCGCCCAGCGCCTCGCGGACCAGGAGGGAGCGGAGGCGTCGCAGCTCCGGGCCCTCGTGTTCCTCGTCATCGCCGTCACCGTGCTCGTCCAGGGGCTGAGCGGCGGCTGGCTCGCGCAGCTCTTGGGACTGCGCCGCCCTTCGAACAGCGGCTACGTCATTCTCGGCGCCAGCACCATCGGCCTGAAGCTCGGCGCCTTCCTGCGCTCGCCCGAGCACGAGGTCGTCTTCCTGGATTCGAACCCGAACGCCTGCCACCGCGCGGAACGCGCGGGCTTCCGCGTCCTCTACGGCAACGCGCTCTCGGAAGGCCTGCTCGCCCGGGCGCAGCCCGATTCGCGGGCCGGCTGCATCGCGGCCACGACGAACGAAGAGGTCAACCTCCTCTTCGCCCGCCACGCGCGGGAGGATCACAACGCGCAGCGGCTGTGGGTGGCGCTGCGACGGGACGGCCCGGCGATGCCGCAGAAGGTGCTCGACCACCTCGACGCCCGCGTCCTGTTCGGTGTGCCGCGCGGCCTCGACCAATGGTCCCTGCGGCTCGACAAGGGTGAAGCGACGGTGGAGACCTGGCGGGCCAGCCGGCCCACGAGCTTCGGCGAGCCCCCCGACCGCGGCGAGCAGGACCCCCGCAACCTGGTGCTGCCGCTGGGCTATCGGCGCGGCGGCACGGCGCGCCTCGTCGACGAGCGCGGCAACCTCCGCGAGGGCGATCTCCTGACCGTCGTCATCGCCGAGCGTCGGCGGGCCGCGGCCGAGGAGCTGCTGCGCGACCGCGGCTTCACGCCCGAGCCGCCGGGCCGCGCGGCCCCGGCGCTCAGCTGAGGGCCGGCCCTGGAGCTCGCGATCTCCCCGGACGGCCACGAGATTCTGTAGTCTCGCGGCTCGGGGTCTCTTGGTGACGAAGCGATGTGGCGAACTCGGGCGATCGTGTCGATCCTGATCGAGGACGTCGGCGGCCTGCCGGCCGGCGATCCCGGCGCTCTCGCCCGCGCGCGGCGCCGCGCGGCGCTGATGGTGATCCTCGACTGGCTGGCGATCCTCGTTCTCGTGCTGCTCGGCGACGGCGAGCTCGCCGGGCTCACTCTCGGCGGCGGCGAGCGGACCCTCTTCACGCTCGGGATCCTGGCCGTCGCCACCCACTCCGGCTTCCGCCTCGCCCAGCTGCAGAAGCTGCGGGCCATCCACCGGGCCTGCGAGGAGCTCGCAGAGCGCAGCTCGGAATGACACCGGTCCGCCAGCGGAGTCGCGAGTGACCCGGGGCGGCGCCATTCCGCTCTGGCTGAAGGTCGCCTACAGCGGGTGGTTCGCGCTCTGGGTTCCCGTGTACGCCGCCACGGTCGGGCCGGTCAACTTTCTGTGGCTCTGCGACGTGGGCAACTTCGTGATCCTCTTCGCGCTGTGGGCCGAGAGCCGGGTTCTCTTCTCCACCGCGGCCGTCGGCGTCGTGCTCATCCAGCTGTTCTGGATCGTCGACGTGGCCGGCCGTCTGGCGCTCGGCTTCCACCCGATCGGCGGCACCGAGTACATGTTCGACCCGGCCGAGCCCATCGTCGTGCGCGCGCTCTCCCTGTTTCACCTGTGGGTGCCGATCCTGCTGCTCTGGGCCGTCCGTCGCCTCGGCTTCGACCGCCGCGCCTGGAAGGTGCAGAGCCTGATCACCGCGATGGTCCTGCCCCTGAGCTTCCTGGCCGATCCGCAGCTCAACCTCAACTGGCTGTGGCGGCCCTTCGGCGTCGAGCAGACGTTGATGCCGCCGGCGGCCTTCCTGATGGCGAGCATCGTGCTCTATCCGCTGGTGGTCTTCATCCCGAGCCAGCTGGTGATCGGAGCCTGGGCACGCCGCCGCCGCGCCACCACCCCTGCCGGCGGCTCGCCGCCCTGACCCCGGCGCCCCGCCCGCCAGGCCGTCCCTGCACCACCCTGCGGGGGGTTGCATCTCCGCCCCGGGTAGCCGAGCATTCCCCCGCGCGCCGCCGGCCCGCGACCACCAATCCCCAAGACCCAGGCAAAGGAGCCATCGCATGAACCGCTCTATGGACGAATTCCTGCAGCAAGTCGCCGTCAAGAACGGGGGCGAGACCGAGTTCCAGCAAGCCGTCCACGAGGTGGTCGAGTCGGTGTGGACGGTCGTCGAGCGCAATCCCAGGTACCGCAGCGCCAACATCCTCGACCGGATCGTCGAGCCCGAGCGGGTCATCATGTTCCGCGTCCCCTGGATGGACGACCAGGGCCGGGTGCAGGTCAACCGCGGCTACCGCATCGAGATGAACAGCGCCATCGGCCCCTACAAGGGAGGCCTGCGGTTCCACCCGAGCGTCAACTTGAGCATCCTCAAGTTCCTCGCCTTCGAGCAGGTGTTCAAGAACAGCCTGACGACGCTGCCCATGGGCGGCGGCAAAGGCGGCTCGGACTTCAACCCGCGAGCCAAGAGCGACGGCGAGGTGATGCGCTTCTGCCAGGCCTTCATGTGCGAGCTGTATCGCCACATCGGCCCCAACACGGACGTGCCGGCCGGCGACATCGGGGTCGGCGGCCGCGAGCTCGGCTTCCTCTTCGGGATGTACAAGAAGCTGGCCAACGAGTTCACGGGCGTCCTGACCGGCAAGGGGACCAACTGGGGCGGCTCGCTGATCCGGCCCGAGGCGACGGGATACGGGCTCGTCTACTTCGCCCGCGAGATGCTGGCGTCGCGGGGCGAGAACTTCGCCGGCAAACGGGTCCTCGTCTCGGGCTCCGGCAACGTCGCGCAGTACGCCACCGAGAAGGTCCTCGAGCTCGGCGGCAAGGTTCTCACCCTCTCCGATTCCGGCGGCACGATCGTCGACGAGGAAGGCATCGACCGGGAGAAGTTCGAGTGGGTGCTGAACTTGAAGAACAACCTCCGCGGCCGGATCAGCGAGTACGTGGCGGAGTATCCGTCGGCCGCGTATCTCGAGGGCGAGCGGCCGTGGTCGGTGGCGGCCGACGTCGCGCTGCCGTGCGCCACGCAGAACGAGCTGAGGGACGACGACGCCAAGGCGCTGCTCGACAACGGCTGCCGCTGCGTCGCCGAAGGCGCCAACATGCCGACGACCCCGGAGGCCATCGAAAGCTTCCTCGGCGCCGGCATCCTCTACGCCCCGGGCAAGGCCTCGAACGCCGGCGGGGTGGCCGTGTCGGGCCTCGAGATGACCCAGAACTCGATGCGCCTCGGCTGGTCGCGCAGCGAGGTCGACCAGCGGCTGCAGGCGATCATGACGAACATCCACTCGACCTGCGTCAAGCACGGCAAGCGCGAGGACGGCTTCGTGGACTACCTGAAGGGGGCCAACGTGGCCGGCTTCATCAAGGTCGCCGACGCCATGCTCGACCAGGGCCTCGTCTAGTCGCGGCCTCGGATACCGCCGGACGGTAGGATGAGTCCGCCGCCCCCGCGCGCTGCGCTCGGGGCGGCGGAATCGACACGAGCGGAGTCGAACCTTGGGAGCCCAACGCTTTCACGACCTCATCCCGTTCCGGGTCCGGGAGATCCTGCTCGTCTCGTCGCCCTACGACGCGTTCATCCTCGAAGAGGACGGGCGGCTGAGCGAGCAGCTCTACAACGAGTTCCGGGCGCTCGATCTCTCCTCCCCGCCCCGGGTGCACCAGGCGTCTTCGGGCCGGGAGGCGATGAAGCGCCTCGAGAAGGCCTGGTTCGACCTCATCATCGTGATGAGCTCGCTGGCCGACCAGAGCATCAACGACTTCGCACGCAGCGTCCGCCGCCGGTACGCGAACAAGCCGATCGTCTACCTCGCTCTCGACCCCCGCGAGCTCGAGGACGTCGAGACGGTGCTCGACCACGAGGTTGTCGACTCGACCTACCTGTGGACCGGCGACTCGAGCGTTCTCCTCGGCCTCATCAAGCTGGTCGAGGATCGAATGAACGCCGACCACGACACCGCGGCCGGCGTGCGGACGATCCTCGTGCTCGAGGATTCCCCGCTCCAGTACTCGGGCTTCCTCGGCATGCTCTACGAGGAGCTGATGAAGCAGGCGAAGTCGCTGTACTTCGAGGGCCTCAACGAGCTCCAGCGCAAGCTCTACACCCGCTCCCGGCCCAAGATCCTCCATGCCACGTCCTACGAGCAGGGGCTGGAACTCTACGAGCGCTACGGACCCAGCCTGCTCGGCCTGATCTGCGACGTGCGGTTACCGCGCGCGGGCGCGCTCGATGGCGAGGCCGGGTTCCGGTTCGCCCGGCGCATCCGCGCCGACCACCCGGACATGCCGGTCCTCTTCCAGTCGGCGGAGAAACAGAACGCGGAGAAGGCGGCCGAGCTCGGGGGCCTGTTCATCGACAAGGCGAGCCGCGACATCGGGCCGGGGGTCAAGGCGTTCCTCGTCGAGCATCTGGGATTCGGCGATTTCGTCTTCCGGCTCGCCGACGGCAGCGAGCTCGCCCGCGCCTCCGACGTGGCCGAGCTCAGGCGCCTCGTCGCGGAGGTGCCCGCCGAGTGCATCGAGCACCACGCCTCCAGGGACGACTTCTCCGTCTGGCTCATGGCGCGCAGCGAGTTCGAGCTGGCCGAGGAGCTCCGGCCCAAGAAGATCTCCGACTTCGAGGACATCGAGGCCCTGCGCCGGCACCTGCTGAGCAGGCTGCGCGACGCGCTCTTCCGCGGCAAGAGCGGCATCGTCACCGAGTTCCAGCGCGGCAAGCTCTCCCAGGACCACTTCTCGAGCATCGGCGAAGGATCCCTGGGCGCCAAAGCGCGCGGCCTCGCCTTCCTGCACCAGCGCTTCGGCGACCTGGGGCGGCCGCCGAGCGGCGCGCTGCCGATCCGCGTCCCCAGGACGGTCGTCCTGACCACCGAGGTCTTCGACACCTTCGTCGACGACGAACTCGTCAGCTGGGCGATCGCCTGCGAGGACGACGCGGAGGTCGGCGCGCGCTTCGCGCGACGCCCCCTGCCGGACGGCCTCGAGGCGGACCTCGAGGCGATCGCCACCACGCTCCCCGGCCCGCTCGCCGTGCGCTCGTCGAGCCTGCTCGAGGATTCCGCCCACCAGCCGTTCGCCGGCATCTACGCGACTCTCATGATCCCCAACATCGGCGGCTCCCCGGACCGGCGGCGCGACGAGCTGGCCCGCGCGATCCGTCAGGTCTACGCCTCGACCTTCCTGCGCGACGCCTGCACCTACCGCGAGCGCTCCGGCGCCCCGGCCGAGCGCGAGAAGATGGCGGTGATGATCCAGAGCGTCGTCGGAGCCCGCCACGGCGACCGCTTCTATCCGGCGATCTCCGGCGTCGCCGTGACGCGGAACTTCTACCCCATCGCTCCCCAGAAGCCCGAGCACGGCGTCGTGCACCTGGCGCTGGGACTGGGACGGATGATCGTGGACGGCGGCCTCTCCGTCCGGTTCAGTCCGCGGCACCCCGAGGTGCTGCCGCAGATCGCGACGCCGCGCTCGGCCCTGCGGTCGACCCAGCGCAACTTCTACGGTGTCGACTTGACGGCGGACGGCACCGTCGACGCGCTCGATGCCGTGCGCAGCTACGATCTCAAGGACGCCGAGGCCGACGGGGTCCTCGGTCTCGTCGGCAGCGTGTTCAGCAACGCCGACCAGCGGCTGGTCGAGGACCTCTCGCTGCCCGGACCCCGGGTGGTGAGCTTCCATAACATCCTGAAGCACCGCTCGCTGCCCCTGGTCGAGACCCTCAGGCACCTGATGACCGTCGCCCGCCGCGGCCTCGGGCGCGAGGTCGAGATCGAGTTCGCCCTGCAGATCGACGAGGCCGGCAGCGGCGGCCTCTGGTGCAACCCGGAGCTTCTCGCGCTGCAGGTGAGACCGATGACCGCCCGGCCCACCCTCGCCTCGCCCCCCAAGAGCCGGTTTGCGCCCGAGGACCTCCTGTGCGCCAGCAGCAACACCCTGGGACACGGCGTCGAGCGGGAGATCCGGGACGTCGTGTACGTCATGCCCCAGAGCTGGCGGCCGAGCCAAAACCGCCGGATCGCCGCCGAGATCGGCGGGATCAACGACGCCCTCAGAGCCGAAAAGCGGCCTTTCCTCCTCATCGGCCCGGGACGCTGGGGCAGCGCCGACGAGTGGCTGGGAATCCCCGTCCAATGGTCGCAGATCTCGAACGTCCGAGCGATCGTCGAGGCGTCGCCCGCCAACTACCGCGTGGAGCCGTCGCAGGGGACGCACTTCTTCCACAACATCACCTCGCTGCGCATCGGCTACTTCACGCTGCCGCTCGGCTGCCCCCTCACCGGAAAGGGCAAGGAGTTCATCGACCTCGACTGGCTCGACGAGCAGCCCGCCGCCAGCACGACCGAGCACCTGCGCCACGTCCGGTTCGACGAGCCTCTGACGACCGTCCTGCGCGGCCGCGAGGGGCGGGGCCTGATCGTCAAGCCCGGCGCCGAGAGCCTGTAGCCGCTTGGCTAGCGCACCGCCAGGCCGGCGCGCTCGGCGATGCGCCGCACGTGGGCCTGGATGGCGCGGAGGTTCTCGGGGCCGAGGCGTAGAAACTGCTTCTGCGCGTCGTCGAGGGCCTCCAGCCGCGGGTCGGCGTACTTGTAGCTCGAGGCGAATCGCTCGAGCTCCGGCTCCGGGACCACCGGCGTGTCGAGCAGCCGTTGGATCGCGCGGACCGCGACGGCGTCGAAGTCGGCGCCGGGGTAGCCGAGGTCGCGGTAGGCCTCGTCCAGCAGCGGCTTCACCGTGCGGTAGGCCTGCGCGGTGCCGTCGACGTGGAGCGAGGTGATGACGGCGGCGAGGGTCTCGTAGCGCCGGTAGCTCGCCGCGTCGACCTTCAGCCGGTCTCCCGTCCCGTCCGCCTGGTAGGCGCCGCGCGGCTGCAGGAAGACGACGTGCGAGCGCGGACTCACGCCTTCGGCCACGTTGTCCACGGCCGCGACCAGCCGCCTGACGAGGTCGTCGTTGAGCAGCCACGTCAACAGCTGGGGATTCTCCGAGAGCTGGCCGACGACGTCCCGCAGCCACGGGTCGCTCTCCGCGAGCGGCGGCAGGTCGATCGCCTCGATCGCGACCGGCGCGGGCGCGGGCTCCTCCGGCGCCGGGGCCGTCGGGGCGGCGACCTCGGGCGCCGGAGCGGCGGTGACGTAGCGCCAGTAGATCCAGGCCGCGGCGAGCGCCAGGACCACGGCCAGGGCCACGAGCCACGGCCAGAGCGTCCGGGATCGGCCCGCGAGATCGGCGGTGAGATCGGCGGTGTCGTGCTTCTCGAAGGTGTCGAGCTCGTAGTCGCCGGGGTCGCTCATGAGAGGACCCCGATCCTGCCAGAACCGGGCCCGCCGCACAATGGACCCACGATGGACCCGCGATGGACCCGCGCCCGGATCGGTGCGGCCGGGAAGCCGGCCACCAACCGGAGCCTGGTCCAGGCGCCGCGGCGCCGGCTCGACCCGGCGTCAGTTCACCGAAGGACTCGAGTAGGGCGGCCGCGGCTCCCAGGCGGGGGTCGTGAGCTGCATCTCGAGCAGGCCGGCCAGCAGGTCGCGCCGGATCTCGAGTCCGGCCGCCTCGAGCAGCGCCTGTTTCTCGGCCGGCTCCAGGGGCAGCGCCGCGCAGAGCGCGTTCACCGCTTGCGGCGCCGGCAGCGAGGCCAGAAGGTCCATGTCGAACTCGAGGCCTCGCGCCCGCCGGAACCGGTCGGCCGTCGCCAGGAAGTCCGCGATCTCGATCTCGCGGCCCGGCTCTTCGAGATCGGCGGCGAAGACCGCGAGGTCGGCCAGCACCCGGCGGTAGCCGCCCTCGTCGAGCGGCAGCTCCCTGACGACGCGGAAGCGCGACTCCCCGCGCAGCACGATCCAGAAGCGGCCGTCGGCCTGCGGGTCGCACTCGACGACCTCGCCGACGCAGCCCACGCCGTAGAGCGGCGGCCGCTCCGCGTCGCCGACGACCGGGCCGAAGTTGTCGCTGGCCGGCGCCAGCGGCTGGATCATGCCGATGCGTCGATCGTCCTTCATGGCGTCCGCCACGAGCTCGCGATACCGGAGCTCGAAGACGTTCAGGGGCAGGAACGTGCCGGGCAGCAAGAGAGTCCCCGTGAGCGGGAACAGGCGCACGTGATGAAGAGCGGCAGCGGTCATGATCTCGGCCCGGCGGCGTGGTTGCACCGCCCGCAGCCCTCAGCCTATCGCGAAAGCCCCGGCGGGGCCCCGCGCCGCGGGGCCTGCGCCGAGCGGCACGCCGGGGTACAATCCGCCTCGCCGCGGGACCCGCGGCCGAGGGTCGACGCGATCCTGCACGGCCCACCGGAACCGTCCCCCGACCGGGACGGGCGGAGAACGAACATGGCATCTCCTCTTTCCCCCTTGGACCGCTTCGAGCGCCGCCACCTCGGGCCCGACGACCGCGAGATTCGCTCGATGCTGGACCTCCTCGAGCTCGAGTCCCTGGACGCGCTGAGCGAGCGGGTCATTCCGTCCGGGATCCGGATCGACGGCGCGCTCGATCTGCCCGCCGCTCGCACCGAGCACGCGCTCCTCGCCGACCTGCGCGCCCGGGCGGGCAAGAACCGGGTGCTGCGCTCCTTCCTCGGCGCCGGGTACCACGCGACGATCACGCCGGGCGTGATCCAGCGCAACGTCCTCGAGGACCCGGGCTGGTACACCCCGTACACCCCGTACCAGGCGGAGATCGCTCAGGGACGGCTCGAGGCCCTCCTCAACTTCCAGACCATGGTGGCCGATCTGACGGCGCTGCCCGTGGCCAACGCCTCCCTGCTCGACGAGGCGACGGCCGCCGCCGAGGCGATGCTGATGTGCCGCGCCAGCGCCCGCGGCAAACGCTCCTCCTTCTTCCTGAGTGACGCCTGCCATCCGCAGACCCGCGCCGTGGTGGCCACGCGGGCCGAGCCCCTCGGGATGCGCCTGATCGTCGGCGACGCGGCCCGCGCCCCCCTCGAGGATCCCGACCTGTGCGGCATGCTGCTGCAGTTTCCGGCGACCGACGGCAGCATCGAGGACCCCCGGGAGCTCATCGCCAGAGCGCGCGCCAACGGCGTCCTCGTGGTCGTCGCCACCGACCTTCTCGCGCTCACCCTGCTCGTCCCGCCCGGTGAGCTCGGCGCCGACGTCGCCGTCGGCTCCTCGCAACGCTTCGGCGTGCCGATGGGCTACGGCGGTCCCCACGCCGCGTTCATGGCCACCACCCACGACCTCGAGCGCCTCCTGCCCGGCCGCATCGTGGGCGTCTCGAAGGACCGCCACGGCCGGCCCGCACTGCGGCTGGCCCGCCAGACGCGCGAGCAGCACATCCGGCGCGAGAAGGCCACCAGCAACATCTGCACGGCCCAGGTGCTGCTCGCCATCATGGCCGGCATGTACGCCGTCTACCACGGCCCCGAGGGTCTGCGCGCCATCGCGGCGCGGGTCCACCGCGCGGCCGTGGCGCTGGCGGCGGGCCTGCGCCGGATCGGAGCGGCGGTCCACGGCAACGGCTTCTTCGACACGCTGCGCGTCACCCCCGCCGGCGAAGCCCCGGCGGCCGTGCTCGCGCGGGCTCGCGACCTGGGCATCAACCTCCGCGACCTCGGCGACGGCAGCGTGGGCATCGCTCTCGACGAGGCCGTCGTCGCCGACGAGCTCGCACGGGTCCTGCCAGCGTTCGCCGGGAGCTCCGCCGAGGTCCCCAACGTCGAGGAGCTGCTCGCCGCAGCGGGGGAGGCGCTGCCCGCCGGGCTCGCGCGCACGTCGCCGTATCTGACACACGAGGTGTTCCACCGCCACCATTCCGAGCACGAGCTGCTGCGCTACATCAACCGCCTCCGGCAGCGCGACGTCTCGCTGACCCACTCGATGATCCCGCTGGGCTCTTGCACGATGAAGCTCAACGCCACCGCCGAGATGGTCCCCGTCTCGTGGCCCGAGCTCACGGACCTGCACCCGTTCGCGCCGGCCGACCAGGCGGCGGGCTACCGGGAGATCTTCGACGATCTGAAGCGCTGGCTGGCCGAGATCACGGGCTTCGCGGCGACCTCGCTGCAGCCCAACGCGGGCTCCCAGGGCGAGTACACGGGCCTGCTCGCCATCCGCGCCTGTCACGCCGACCGCGGCGAGGCCGAGCGCGACGTCTGCCTCATCCCCACCTCGGCCCACGGCACCAACCCGGCGAGCGCCGTGATGGCGGGGTTCCGGGTCGTCCCGATCGCCGCGGACGAGCGGGGCAACATCGATCTCGAGGATCTGCGGGCCAGGGCCGCCGAGCATGCCGGCCGCCTCGGCGCTCTCATGATCACCTACCCGTCGACGCACGGGATCTTCGAGGCCGAGGTGCGCGAGGTCTGCGAGATCGTGCACCGCCACGGCGGACTGGTCTACCTCGATGGCGCCAACATGAACGCCCAGACCGGCCTGTGCCGGCCGGGGGATTACGGAGCCGACGTCTGTCACCTCAACCTCCACAAGACCTTCTGCATCCCCCACGGCGGCGGCGGTCCTGGCATGGGGCCGATCTGCGTCAACGAGACCCTCGCGCCCTACCTCCCCGGCCACCCGTTCGCGGACCGCGGTGAGCGCTCGATCGGACCCGTGGCCGCGGCTCCCTGGGGCAGCCCGGCGATCCTCCCGATCTCGTGGATGTACATCGCGATGATGGGGCCGGACGGGCTGCGCCGCGCCAGCCAGGTCGCCATCCTGAACGCCAACTACATGGCCCGGCGCCTGGCGCCGCACTACCCGGTGCTCTACGTCGGAGCGGGCGGCCTCGTCGCCCACGAGTTCATCATCGACGCCAGGAGCTTCAAGGACACCGCCGGCATCCACGTCGAGGACATCGCCAAGCGCCTGATCGACTACGGCTTCCACGCCCCGACGATGTCCTGGCCGGTGGCCGGCACGATGATGATCGAGCCCACGGAGAGCGAGTCCAAGGACGAGCTCGACCGCTTCTGCGACGCGATGATCGAGATCCGCCGCGAGATCCGAGCCGTCGAGTCCGGAGAGGCCGACCCGGAAGACAACGTGCTCAAGAACGCTCCCCACACGGGCCTCGAGGCCACCGCCGACTCCTGGCCGCACCCCTACGGCCGCGAGCAAGCCTGCTTCCCGCTGCCCTGGCTGCGGGAGAGCAAGTTCTGGCCGCCGGTCGCGCGCATCGACAACGCCTACGGCGACCGCCACCTCGTCTGCACCTGCGAGCCGCTGGCGGCCTGGGTCGAAGACGAAGAGCGGGTCGAAGCTCCCTAGGATCCGAAACCGGCCCGAGCCGGCAGCCTCGGGGGAGCGAGCCGTATCGACTCGGGGAAGCGCCGCTGCCAGGCGGGCCAGAGAAGAAGAAAGACGGCCTCGCGGCCGTCCTTCGCGGGGAGTCCGTGTCGTGCGGGGATCTAGAAGCGGAACCGCAGACCGAGGTAGACCTTGGCCTCGAGCGAGTCGCTGAAACCCCTTCCCGGCTGGTCCTTGTCGGCGGAGTCGATGATGTCGAAGCGGCCGGTCCCGAAGACGGTGACCGTCTCGGTCAGGTGGACGTCGACCCCGAACTGGGCGTTGACGCCGAAGGCGGTGTCGTCGCTCGCCGCCTGGACCAAGTCGCCGTCGACGACGACGGCGTCGGTCTCGAGCATGTGGATGCCGGCGCCGGCGCCGACGAAGAAGTCGAGGGCGTTGAACGGGAACGAGCCGATGATGTTGATGCCGAGCAGCGTGTCGCTGGCGGTGTCGCTCTGCCAGTAGCCGATCTCAGGCTCGAGGTAGCCACGCAGGCCGGGACGGCTGCCCCGGTGGGCGCGGGGGTCGCCGAACGCGATTCTCAGGTGAACGGTCAGGTAGGTCTCGACGTCGTCTGCGAGGAACTCCTCGTCGAGGTTGACGAGCCCGATGCCGATGCCGAGCCCGAAGCGGTCCTCGTCGTCTTCCTCGACGATCGAGACGCGGTCGCCGGCCTGGACGATGATGTCGTCGAGATCGCGGTCCTTGACGGCTTCGCCGTTGTACGTGACGTCGACGTCGTCCACGTCACGGCCGAGGAGACGGACGAGATCGGCCAACGTCGTCCCCGGGGCCACCTGGGTCGCCTCCCCGTTCAGGATGATCTCGATCTGTCCCTGCGCAAACGCAGCGACACCGAAGATCAGAGCCCCTACGATGAACATCGGAATCCAACGCTTCATGGCCAAGCTCCTTTCACCTGCGTTTCTCGCCAACACCTGCCCATCCCCTATTTGTCAACGGTCCTCGCCGCAGCCTCCGCGCACCGAACCGGGCCGGTTCTGACTGTCGTCAACGAACCGAGTGAGCTGCTATCTCTCCGAAACGCGCAAAGGGTACCATAGAAGCTCGTCGACCCGGCAAGCGAATCCCCCTCCCCCGGGGGTCGCTTCTCCCGGCAGCTTTGCTATACTGCGGGCTCCTGGGAAGGGCGTTCGCCTTTTCGAGCACTGTGGAGGGACGAAAGATGAAGAAGATGCAGACTCCTTGGATGGTCGTCGTGGCCGTTCTGGTTCTGTTCGTTGCCGTCGGTTGTCAGCAGGCGCAGGACGCGGCGGATGAGGCCATGGACACGGCCAGCGACGCCATGGACACGGCCGGTGAGGCGATGGACGACGCCGGTGAAGCGATGGAAGGCGCGGCGGACGACGCGATGGGCGCGGCCGACGAGATGATGGACGACGCCGGTGAAGCGATGGACGACGCGATGGAAGACATGGACGACGCGATGGAAGACATGGACGACGCAGGCGAGGAGGGCGAGGAGCCGCCCGTCCACTAGAGCGACCGATCTTGCGGGCGGCGCGTGCCGCCCGATTTTTCGAGCTCGAATTACGCCTTGTTTTCACCTTTGCCCTCACCATGAGCCCCGCTCCCCCGAATGCCCTCGCCATGGCGCCCACCCCGCTCGCCCTCCGCCGGATCCATCCCGCGCTGCGGACCGGCCGTACGCTCGCTCCGCGGCAAGCGCCGGCCGACAGCTCGCGGGCCAGCCGCGTCCGTCCCCTGGACGAGCTGCTGGCGGGCGGCCTCGAACCGGGGGGGTTGATCGAGATCGTCGGGCGCCGCTCGAGCGGCCGCTTCTCCATCCTCCTGCAGACCCTCGTCGCGTTCACCCGCCGCGGCGAGACGACGGCGCTGGTCGATCTCGGCGACGGGCTGGACCCGCGGGCCGCCGCCGACGCCGGAATCGATCTGTCGCGCCTGCTGTGGGCTCGCCCGGAGCACCTGAAGTCCGCTCTGATCGCGACCGAGCTGCTCTTGAACGCCGGATTTCCGCTCGTCGCTCTCGACTTGGGCTCGCCGCCCGTTCCCGGAGGACGCGGCCCGGAGGCGTCATGGATCCGGCTGGCGCGAACGGCGCGGCAGCGTCAGGGCATCCTGCTCGTCTCGAGCCCCTACCGCGCCAGCGGCACCACCGCGCAGGTCGTCGTCGAGTCGAGCAAGACGGGTGCCCGGTGGCAGGGGACCGGCCGCGCTCCCAGGCTCTTGAGCGCCGTCTGCACCCGGTTGCAGCTCGTCAAGGCGCTCGGGCGGGCGCCCGTCGCGTCCCTGCCGTTCACCTGGCGATCGCGAGCCCCCGGCCGGTAGCGCGGAGGCGCGATGAGCCACCGGATCGCCTGCCTTCGGGTGCCCCTCTTCCCGCTCGCGGCCCGCCTGCGCAGCGAGCCGGAGCTCGCCGGCGAGGCCCTGGTCCTGCTCGCGGGCAACGGCTCGGCCGCGCGGGTGAGCGCGGCCAGCCGGCGCGCCCGCCGGGCCGGCATACGCCGCGGAATGTCGCTTGCCCAGGCGCGGGCGCTGCTGCCCAAGGTCGCGGTGCGCGGCCGCGACGCGGCGTGCGAGTCCGCCGCCCAGCAGAGCCTCCTGGAGATCGCGGAGATCTTCTCGCCGCGGGTGGAGAACGCCGGCCGGGGGGTCGTCTACCTGGATCTCGCCGGCCTGGAGCGCCACTGGCCGCGCGACCACGAGCTCGGAAGCGCCTTGATCCAGGCCGCGGAGCGGGCGCGCATGGCGGCGCGCGCCGGCATCGCGGGCTCGAAGCTCGCGGCCCACATCGCCGCCGAGCAGGCCGACTCCCCCACCGTCGTGCCGGCCGGCGAAGAGGCGGGCTTCCTCGCCCCCCTGCCCCTGACCCGCCTGCTGGCCGAGGCGCACGTGCTCGACCGGCTCGCACGCTGGGGCATCCGCTCGATCGGGCAGTTCGCCGAGCTGCCGAAAGACGAGATCGCCAGCCGGTTCGGGGAGGCCGGGCAGGGGCTCCACCGCCAGGCCCGCGGCATCGACCCGCATCCGCTCGTCCCCCACCGGCCCGCCGCGACCTTCGACGAAGGCATGACCCTCGAATGGCCCCTGACCACGCTCGAGCCCTTTCTCTTCGTGGCGCGCGCCGCCCTCGACCGCATGTGCGAGCGCATGGCGCGGCACGGCCTGGCCTGCCTCCGTCTGGAGACCTCGCTCCGCCTCGAGCCCGAGGGCACCCACGAGCGCAGCGTCGTGCTGCCGGCGCCGACGCGCGACGTCAAGACGCTCCTTACCCTCGTCAAGCTCGACGTCGAGGCGCATCCCCCGGGAGCGGCGGTCGCCGGCTTCACCCTGCGCGGCCACCCCGACCGGCCGCGCGCGGCGCAGCTCACGCTCTTCGGCCCCACCGCTCTCTCGCCCGACCGCCTGGCGACGACCCTGGCGCGCCTCTTCAGCCTGCTCGGCCCGGAGCGCGCCGGCGCTCCCCGCCGCGGTACCGATCACCGCCCGGAGGACTTCCGGCTCGAGCCCTTCGCGCCACCGCCGCCCCCGGACGTCCGCGAGCCCGAGCCCGAGGGCTACGGCCTGCTCGCGGTGCGGACCCTGCGGCCCCCGATCCCCCTCGAGGTCCTCGTCGACCCGCGGCCGCGCCGCGTGGCGACGCCGGTCACGGAGGCCACCCGGGGCCGGCCGCGGATCGACGGCACGGTGCGCGTCGCCTCCGGCCCCTGGGCGCTGGAGGAGGGCTGGTGGAACGAGCGGCCGGTCGACCGCGAGTACTGGGACGTCGAGCTCAGCGACGGCGGCATCTACCGCATCTACCGCGATCGCCGCAGCGAGAGCTGGTTCGCCGACGGCATGTATGACTAGCGCCGGCGAGCGGCTAGAAGAGCGTCCCCTGGGCGGGCGGCAGCAGCGGCTGCATGCACCGGAGCGAGTCGTGGGCCGGATTACTGACGTAGTCGCTGACCGCTATCGCCTCCATCGCCGCCGCGGCGTACGGCCCCAGAACCCCCTGGAGGGCTTCGCCGCTCGCCGCCTCGTCGAGCCAGAGGTCGCGGCCCTCGGGAGCGAGGATCACGGGCATGCGGTCGTGGATCGGCGCCACCAGCTCGTTGGGGGTCGTCGTGAGAATCGTGAACGACTCGAGGATCCGCCCCCGGGGGCCGCGCCAGCGGTCCCACAGGCCGGCGAAGCCGAAGGGGGCGCCGCCCGTCAGCCGGAGGAGAAACGGCTGCTTGCCGCCGGCCACCTTCTGCCACTCGTAGAAGCCGTCCGCCGCCACCAGGCAGCGGCGGCGCCGGAAGCTGTCGCGAAACGCCGCCTTTTCGGCCACCGTCTCGGAGCGGGCGTTGATCATGCGGCTGCCGATCTCCGGGCCCTCGGCCCAGTAGGGCACCAGCCCCCAGCGCATCTCCACCGCCCGCCGCACGCCGTCCTCGCCGGCGATCACCACGGGCGCCAGCTGGGTCGGCGCCACGTTGAAGCGGGCCGCGATCTCCGGGGAGTCGCCGCCCCCCACGAGCTCCGGCAGGATCTCGCCCGGGTTCGAGACCGTGTAGCGTCCGCACATGATCGATTCCGAGTCTAACGCCGGCGCGCCGCGCGGCCGGGCGAGCACCGGCAACCCCAAGGCCCGCTTCGAGCGGCTCGAGATCGAGCCGCTGGAGCCGCCTGCCGAGAGGGTCGAGACCGAGTTCCTGCGCGACGACAGCCGCACGGTCCTGTCGAGAAACGACAGCCCCGACGTCCCGTTCACCTACTCGCTCAACCCCTACCGCGGCTGCGAGCACGGCTGCATCTACTGCTACGCACGACCGACCCACGAATACCTCGGCCTCTCCGCCGGCCTCGACTTCGAGACGAAGATCCTCGTCAAGGAGCGGGCCCCCGAGCTGCTGCGCCGCGAGCTGGGGCGGCCGGGCTGGACCCCGCAGGTGGTGGCGCTCTCGGGCGTCACCGACCCCTACCAGCCCGTCGAGAGGCGGCTCGCGCTCACCCGGGGCTGCCTCGAGGTGCTGCTGGAGCATCGCAATCCGGCGGCGGTCATCACCAAGAACCGGCTCGTGACTCGCGACCTCGATCTCCTCGCTGCACTCGCCGACCACGGAGCGGCCGCCGTCACCCTGTCGATCACCACCCTCGACGCGGAGCTGGCGCGCCGCATGGAGCCCCGGACCTCGCACCCCCGCGACCGGCTGTGGGCGCTCGCCGAGCTGCGGGCGGCCGGCGTGCCCTGCGGCGTCAACGTGGCGCCCGTGATCCCGGGCCTCAACGACCACGAGATCCCCGCCATCCTCGCGGCCGCCGCCCAGGCCGGCGCCGCCTTCGCCAACTACCTGATGCTCCGCCTGCCGGGCGCCGTGGCGGGGCTCTTCGACGCATGGCTGCGATCCAACTTCCCCGACCGGCGGACCAAAGTGACGAGCCGCATCCGCGACGTGCGGCAAGGACGGATCAACGACACCCTCTTCGGCCGCCGTACCCGCGGCCAGGGACCCTACGCGGCGCAGATCCGCGCTCTCTTCGAGAACGCCGCCGGCCGCAACCGCCTGGCGCTCGCAGGTCCCGAGCTCTCCACCGCGGCGTTCCGCCGGCGAGGGGAGCAGCTGGAGCTCTACTAGCCTGGAGCTCGCGGGCACTACTAGCCTGGAGCTGGCGAGCGCGACGACTGGGGAGATGCCGAAGGTCGCTGCCGCAGAACCTACCCCGTCCCGAAGCCGCGGACGACCCTGTCCTTCAGGCCAGACTCGACCCGGCCACCGTCTCTGGATCGCGCCCCGCCGTCTCCGTTTTCGGCCCTGGCCTGAAGTCTCTCCGTCCCTTGTCGCTTCCGACCTCTCCCCTCATCTCCATTGCGGCTGCGCCGCGACGCCTCCGTCTTCAGCCTTTCATCGCCGGCTCGTCGCGCTCGACTCGGGGGCCGATGAAGTCTTCCATCACGGCCTTGCGCAGGAGCTCTGGCGGCAGCAGTCCCTGGGCGAGGATGAAGTCGTGGTAGGCCTTGCGGTCGAAGGCGTCGCCGAGCAGGCGCTCGGCGTCGGTGCGCAGCTCCATCAGGCGGGTGTAGCCGCAGAAGTAGGCCGTCGCCTGGCCGGGCGCCCAGAAGGTGTAGCGCTCGACCTCCTGCATCGCCATCGGGTGGGACATGACGACGTCCTTTTCGAGGATCCGGTACGCCTCGTCGCGGTCCATCATGCCGAGCTGCAGGCCGGGGTCGAGGAAGGCGCGCGCGGCACGCAGGAGGCGGTGCTGGAGCGCGATCAGCTGGCCCTCGAGCGGCAGGTAGGGCTTCATCTCGGCCTCCTGGTAGAGCGCCCAGCCCTCGACGTTGACGCTGTTGAAGGCGAACGCGACGCGGGCCTGGGAGACGCCCTTCTCGACGATCGAAGCGAACTGCAGCTCGTGGCCGGGCCGCCCCTCGTGCGCCGTCAGCGTCCACGACGCCGCCTCGAAGGTGAAGTCGTCGAAGCCCACCTCCTCGCCGTCTTCGCCGGGGATGCGCAGCGGCAGCACGAACTCGCCCATCTCGCCGGTGTTGCCGAAGAGCCGCGGCGGCCGCATGTTCGGCGCCGGCACCTGCGCGCTCTCGGCCTCGCTCGCCAGCCGGATGCGCATCTCGCGATCCGGCAGCGTCACGACGTCGTGCTCGGCGATGAGCTTCTCGAGATCCTTGATCCGCCCCTGGTAGTGCGGCAGGATCGCCTCGCCCACGAGCTGCTCCTTCTTGAGCTCCGCGATCACGTCGCGGTAGTCGCCCGCCGGCAGCCCGCGTTCGGCGGCGACGAGGGCGGCCACGGCCTGCATCTCGTTCTGGATCTCGCGGAAGGAGACCTTGGCCCGGCTCACGAGCTCCGCCACGGGCATGTCGATCCCCACCCCCTTCAGGTTGAAGGCGTAGAGCTCGGCCGGCAGCCGGAAGTCCTCGCGCACCCGCGGCGCGAGCTCGCTCTCGAGGAAGGCGTCGTAGGCGTCGAGCTGGGAGCGCAGGGCGGCATAGGCCTCCTCGTAGCCGCCGATCTCGTACTTGTCGAAGAGCTGCTGGATGCCGTCGATGAAGCGGGCGCGGTTCGAGCGGTCCTTCGCCAGGTCGTCCTTGAAGGGACCCTGCAGCTCCGCGTGGCCGAGCTTCGCCCGCACGAACGCCGTCGCCTGCTCGGCGATCGGCGGGTAGCCCTCCTCGAGCCCGGCGTAGCGGCGCAGCCGCACGAGCGCCGCCGGCCGGCGCTCGGCCGCGACCTGGTCGTCGAGCAGCGCCCGGATTCCCTGGAAGACCGTCTGCGGCAGGTTGAAGTAGGGTAGCTCGTACTTGTCCGTGATCGCGGTGCCCTCGATCTGCTGCTCGGCGGCGTCGATCAAGATCTCGAGATCCTGGCGCACCGCGGCGTGGGTCTCGGCGGCGAGCCGGGAGCGCAGCTCGACGAGCACGCCTTCGATCATGGCGTTGGCCTGCTCGTTGAGATCGAGCGGCAGCTGCGTCACCTCCTCGTCGAGCCCCTCGACCCCGAACTGCCCGGCGGCCTCGGGAGCGAAACGGGCGAAGACCTCCATCAAGAGAGCCGAGTTGGCGTTGCTGCGAGCGACCCAGTCGTCCGCCTCCTGGGCGGCGAGGGGCGTCAGCGGGAGGGCCACCACCATGGCAGCCGCGAGAAAGACCGAGTAGCGAGTCCGAGAGTGCATCGAAAGCCTCCTGAGGTTGTGGTCCCGAGATGTGGGTCTGGCTCCGCGCGAGCGGCGCTCTCCCTCTCTACGCATGGCAGCGCCTAGAGTTCCGGAGGCTCGACTCCGAGCTCCGCGGCGAGCCGTCGACGACGGGCCGCCGCGCTCACGCGAGCACCCGAGAGCGACTCGACGGCCCGTCAGCCGGCGTCGCCGCCGCGATCCCAAGGGCTCAGGTCGAGCAGATGCCCGGGCACCTGGACTTCGCTCTTGGAATCTCCCAGCACGACGGCACCTGCGGTGATGGCGAAGCGGAACTCGTCACGAGAATCGAGCCGCACCACGCCATTCCTCCCGGCCGACCACCAGAGCCAGGACATTCCGGCGGCGTTCAGCAACCAGAGCACGCTGATGGCCCAAACCAGCGACCGGGGAACCGGGCCGCCGGTGGCGAGAGCGTCCATGGCCGATAGTCCCGACCACACCAGCAACGTGGGGCACAGCGCCAACGCCGGCACGAAGAGCACGAGGGAGCGCTTGCTCACCGCCGCGCGCTCCTCCGCCGCCGCTCCGGACAGCTTCGACCCAGCGAGGAGATGGGTACGGATCGTTACCTCGTGCCCCTTCGCGGACGCCACGGGCGTGACGCTTCTCCACCAGCTCGCGGCGCCTCTAGGGACCGCACTCATGGCGACGAGAGCCCACGTCGCGGCTCTCAAGAGCGGCATGATCGTGGGTACCGAGAGCCGCCAGACCTCGATCGATGCCGCCGCGAGAAGGGCGCTGGCGAGCAGCCACCGCGCCGAACGCCGGAACCTCGCGGCCAGAGCCGCTTTCAGAAGCAGCGACCCCTCCGCGAGGGCGTTCGCACCCGGGTCCCTGCCGGACTGGAGCTGGAGCTCCTCGGACACCGTCGGGATCCCGGTCTAGGAATCGCAGGGCTGGCAGAACGTGGCGTAGCAGAGCCGGAACATCCTCCAAGCATAGCGAATACCGTACTCGGTCGCAGTCGCTTTGCGACGCGTCGCTGCCAGGCGGCTTGCCGTCGGTCTCGGGATCCCGGCGAAGCGAACCGGCCGGGTCCCGGAAGCGCTGATCGAAGCCTCGACGATGGAATGGCCGCCTGGCAGGGTCCATCCCCGGAATCGATCTCTCCTCGGTCCCAGGGCCGCTCTTGCACCCGAACACCGTGTTGGGAGAGCTCTTGACTTACGCTTTGTTTACGCCTACGCTCTTGCTCCCCATGTACCGCCAGCCGCCCCGGAATCCGCTCGCCCGCCAGACGCCCGTGACGCCGGTGCGGGACATGGGGTACACCCTGGAGCACCTCGAGACCTCGCCCGGGGCGCGCAAGCTGGAGCTCCAGCGGCGGCGGTACGGGCATGGCGACGGCGGCGGATCGCCGCTGCCCTACGCCGAGCTGCGCGCCGCCTCCGCGTTCAGCTTTCTCGACGGCGCGTCGCAGCCGGAGGATCTCGTCGCCCGGGCGGCGGCACTCGACCTGCCAGCGGTGGCGTTGATCGACCGCAACGGAGTGTACGGAGCGCCGCGGTTCTACAAGGCGGCTCGGGAAGCGGGGATCAAGGCTCTGGTCGGTGTCGAGGTGGTGCTGGAGGAGACGGTGGCATGCGGCGGTCGTCAAGGGACTTCGAGCAGGGGCAAGAACACGGAAGGCTCGGGTGCTCCGTGGCGGGGTACCGGTTCGGGCGATCAAGTTCGGGATGTCGATTCACGAGGTACCACCCGTTTCGTCGGGGACCGCCCACCGGGCTCTTCGGAGCTCGACTCCCGCGAAACGGGTGGCACCTCTCTTTGCCTTCCTTCCTCTACCGGAGTCTCTTCCGCACCAGAGAGCCGATTGACCCTGCTGGTCGCCAGCCGTCAGGGGTACCGGAATCTCTGCCGACTGTTGACCGCCGCCGCCCGGGATCGGCCCAAAGGGGAAGCCGCCGTCGATTGGTCGACCCTGGAGGAGCACGCCGCGGGCCTGCACTGCCTGACCGGCGGCGCCGAGGGGCCGGTCGCCCGGGCGCTGGGCCGTGGCGGCCTCGACGCGGCGGAGCGCACGATCGGCCGCCTCGCGGGGCTCTTCGACGGCCGGCTGCACGTCGAGCTGCAGCGCCACCGGGGGCGCGACGAGGAGTGGCGCAATCAGGCGCTCGCCGAGCTCGGCAGGCGACTGCGGCTGCCCCTCGTGGCCACCAACGGAGTGCGCTACGCCAAGCGCCGCGACAAGGCGCTGTACGACGTCCTGTCCTGCATACGCCTCCACACCGATCTCGACGCCGCCGGCCGCCGGCTCGACGCGCACCGCGAGCGCCATCTGAAGAGCGCCCGCGAGATGGCCGAGCTCTTCGCCGATCTTCCCCAGGCCGTGGCCGCGAGCGCGGCGCTGGCCGAGCGGCTCGACTTCACCCTCGCCGACCTCGGCTACCGCTTCCCGGACTATCCGCTCCCCCCCGGCGAGACGATGAGCTCCTACCTGCGCGAGGTCACCTGGAACGAGGCCCGCGCCCGGTTCCGGCCGCTCACGGCGCGGGCCCAGGCCCAGATCGGCAAGGAGCTCGACATGATCGACAAGCTCGATCTCGCGGGCTACTTCCTCATCGTCTGGGACGTCATCCAGTTCTGCAAGCGCGAGCAGATCATGGTGCAGGGCCGCGGCTCGGCGGCCAACAGCGCGGTGTGCTACGCGCTGTCGATCACCGCCGTCGACCCGGTGAAGATGGAGCTGCTCTTCGAGCGCTTCCTCTCCGAGGAGCGCGGCGAATGGCCGGACGTCGACCTCGACCTGCCCTCGGGCGACCAGCGCGAGAAGGTCATCCAGTACGTCTACGGGCGCTACGGCCCGCGGGGCGCGGCGATGACCGCCAACGTGATCACCTACCGCGACCGCTCGGCGGCGCGCGAGGTGGCCAAGGCGCTGGGCTATTCGCCGGCGCAGGTCGACCGGCTGGCCAAGCAGTTCGGGCGCTGGAGCTACGACAAGAGCCGCGGCGACCCCAAGGTCCTGGCCCGGGAGCTGGCCGCCGCCGGTTTCGACGCCGCGGACCGGCGCATCCTGCTCTTCGCCACCCTGTGGCAGCGCATCCAGAACCTGCCGCGCCATCTCGGGCAGCACTCCGGCGGCATGATCATCGCGGCCGGAAGGCTCGACGAGGTCGTGCCGCTCGAGCCGGCGGCGATGGAGAACCGGATCGTCGTCCAGTGGGACAAGGACGACTGCGCCGATCTCGGCATCATCAAGATCGATCTCTTGGGCCTGGGCATGTTGCAGGCCCTGGAAGAGGCGATTCCCTTGATCCGCGCCCACGAAGGCGTCGACGTCGATCTCGCCCATCTGCCGGTCGACGACGAGAAGACCTACGCCATGCTGCGGGCCGCCGACACCGTCGGCGTCTTCCAGGTCGAGAGCCGCGCCCAGATGGCGTCGCTGCCGCGCAACGCGCCGACGAGCTTCTACGACCTGGTCATCCAGGTCGCCATCATCCGCCCGGGGCCGATCGTGGGCGGCATGGTGAACCCCTACTTCGAGCGCCGCCGGGGCCGGCAGGAGGTCGCCTACGCGCACTCCTGCCTCGAGCCCATCCTCGCGCGCACCCTGGGCGTCGTGCTCTTCCAGGAGCAGATCCTGCGCATCGCCATGGACGCCGCGGGCTTCACCGGCGGCCAGGCCGAGGAGCTGCGCCGGGCCATGGGCTTCAAGCGCTCCGCCGAGCGCATGGGCGAGCTCGAGGAGAACCTGCGCCGCGGGATGGCGGCGCGCGGCATCACCGGCCGAGCCCAGGAGGAGATCGTGCGGGCGATCACCTCGTTCGCGCTCTACGGCTTTCCGGAGTCGCACGCCGCCAGCTTCGCGCTCATCGCCTACGCCAGCGCCTATCTCAAGGCCCACCACCCGACGGCGTTCCTGATCGCCCTGCTCAACGCCTGGCCCATGGGCTTCTACCACCCCGCGACCCTCGTCAAGGACGCGCAGCGCCACGGCGTCGAAGCACGGCCGATCGACGTCAACCACTCGCGGTGGGAGTGCAGCTGGGACTCCGACGGCGCGGCCTCGGGAGCCGCGCGCATCGGCCTGCGCTACGCCCGTGGGCTCCAACGGGAGGCGGCGCGGTCGATCGTCGAGGCGCGAGAGGCCGGGCCGTTCACGAGCGCCGACGACCTCGCCCGGCGCGCCGCGCTGTCCGGCGAGGCGCTCGCCAACCTCGCCGACATCGGCGCTCTCGCCTCGCTCGGCCTGAGCCGCCGGGCCGCCCAGTGGCAGGTCGCCGCCGCCTCCCGGCCCACCGGACCGCTCCTGCGGGAGGCGGCGGCCGGCGGCCGCGGCGGCCCGCTCCCCGAGATGACCCCCTTCGAGGAGACCCTGGCCGACTACGCCGGGGCCGGGCTCACGACGGGCCGCCATCCGGTCTCCTATCTGCGCGCGGACCTGCGGCGCCACCGGGTGCTGCCGGCCGCCACCCTGCCCCGCGTCGCCGCCGGCAGCCGCGTGCGCATCGCCGGCTCGGTCATCGTCCGCCAGCGCCCGGGAACCGCGAAGGGGATGCTCTTCGTCACTCTCGAGGACGAGACCGGCATGGCCCAGGCCATCGTCACCCCGCAGCAGCTGCAGGAGCACCGCACCACCCTCGTCGGCTCCGCCGGCCTCGTCGTCGAGGGGATCCTCGAGCGCCGCGACGGCAGCCTGTCGATCAAGGCCGAGAAGTTCTGGCCCCTGGTCGAGCTCACCTCCGCGCCGAGCCACGACTTCCGCTGACCGCGTTGCCGCGCTTCGTGACGGGTAGTAACGTCACGAGGCCGTGACGGGCTTCGTGCCACAGCCGACCGAGCCTCCCGCGAGCGCGCCCCCTCCGGGCCTGGTCGACCTCGACCCCGACCAGCCGGCCGCGAGCGCGACGGTCGCCATTCTCGGGGCGCTCTTCGAGATCGTGCGCGCCCACGAGGAGGGCGTGCGCCGCGCCGACGATCCGGAGCCGCTTCACGATTTCCGGGTCGCGGTGCGGCGCGCGCGATCGGCACTTGGGCAGCTGCGCGACGTGCTGCCCGCCGCTCCCGGCAAACGCCTGCGGCGCGAGCTGTCCTGGCTCGCGGGGGCAACCGGCCCCAGCCGCGACCTCGACGTCTTCATGGAGAAGCTGCCCGCCTACCTGGCCTCGTTGCCGGCCCACCTGGCCGCCGATGCGGGCGCGGTCGGCGAGAGGCTCGCGCAGCTGCGGGCACGAGCCCGACGGCTGCTCGCCGCGGAGCTCGACTCCGGCCGCTACCGGCGCCTCGTCCGAGCCTGGCCGCGCACCCTCGCCGCCGCCGCGGAGCCCGGGCTCGCGGCCGGAAGGCTCCCGATCGCCGAGGTGGCCGCCGACCGGATCGCCCGCGCCCGCGGCCGGGTTCTGGCGCTCGCCGCCGGCAGCGGGCCGTCGGCGCCGGCCGCCGATCTGCACAAGCTGCGGATCGCCTGCAAGAAGCTGCGCTATCTCTCCGAGTTCTTCCGCTCGCTCCACGACGAGGCGGAGACGGCCCGGAAGATCGAGGCCCTGAAGGTGCTCCAGGACGTGCTCGGGGACCTCAACGACCTCTCGTTCCAGCGCTCGACGCTACACCGGCTGGCGGGTCGCTCGCGGCCGGCCCGCGCCGCGGTCGCGGCCCTCGACGAGCTGCTGGCCGGCCTGGAGCGGGAGCGACGCCAAGCCCTCGCGCCTCTGCTCCGGTCGGCGGCGACGAGCCTCTGAGCGGCGCTACTCCTCGGGCAGCTTCATGCCCATGACGTGGTAGCCGGAGTCGACGTAGACGACCTCGCCGGTGATCGAGGAGGCCAGCGGCGAGAGCAGAAAGAGGCCGAGGTTGCCGACGTCCTCCTGGCTGATGTTGCGGGCCAGCGGCGCCAGCTCGACGAACTCCCTGTACATGCTCATGAAGCCGGGGACGGAGCGCGCGGCCACGGTCTTGACGGGACCGGCCGAGACGGCGTTGACGCGCACGCCCTTCTTGCCGAGGTCGTAGGCGAGGTAGCGCACGCTCGCCTCGAGGGCGCTCTTGGCAACCCCCATGACGTTGTACTTGGGAACCACCTTCTCCGCGGCGAAGTAGGTCAGCGTCACGAGGCTCGCGCCCTCGGCGAGCAGCGGCTCGGCGTGCCGAGCCACTCCGACCAGCGAATAGGCCGACACCTCGAGGGCCGTGAGCCAGTCCTCGCGGGTCGTCTCCACGTAGCGGCCGAGCATGGCGTCGCGGGGCGCGAAGGCGATCGCGTGGACGACGCCGTCGAGGCGCCCCCACCGCTGTGCGAGGGCGGCGAACATCGCCGTCAGGTCGTCTTCCACGGTCACGTCGACCTCGAAGAGGGGGCAGCCGCCCAGGTCCGCCGTGAGCTTCTCGATCGTCTCCCGCAGCCGCTCGCCCTGGTAGCTGAACGCGAGCTCGGCGCCCGCGGCGTGCAGCCGGTCGGCGATGGCCCAGCCGAGGCTGAACCGGTTCGTCACGCCCATCACCAGGACGCGCTTGCCGCTCATGTCGATCGCGAGCATGGACGGCTATCCTACTGCGAGCCTCCGCCGGGCACCACTCGCGGCGGCGGAGGCCGGCCGGGGGCCTGCCGCGGCGCCCTGTGGCATCATCGCCCGGCGAGACCGAACGAACTCCCGGCGTCGCTTCGAGGCACCTGTGGGCAAGTACATCAGCTTCGCGATCCTGCTCGCAATCAAGGCCGTCTCCATGACGTTCTTCCGGCTCCGGGGGCGCGACATCCGGGGCGGCCCGGTACCCGGCCGGCCCTGGAAGCGGGTTCGGGTGATCGTGTTTCTCAACCACACGAGCCTCTACGAGCCGATCTTCGCCGCCGCCGTCCCCAACCGGCTGCTCTGGGAGATCGCCAAACGCGCCGTCGTCCCCGCCGCCGAGAAGACGCTGAACCGCCCCATCGTCGGGCGCTTCTTCAAGGTCGTCATTCCGCATCCCGTCTCGATCACCCGCGAGGCCGACCACACCTGGGACACGATGCTGAGCCGCATCGACAGCGACTCGATGGTCCTCATCCTGCCCGAAGGCCGGATGCGGCGGCGAACCGGTCTCGACGTCAACGGGCGTCCGATGACCGCGCGCGGCGGCATCGCCGACATCCTGCGCGTGATCGACGACGGACAGCTGCTCATGGCCTACAGCGGCGGCCTGCACCACGTCCAGATGCCGGGCCAGCTCTTCCCCCGGCTCTTCCGCACCGTGCGGATGAACTTCGAGCTGCTCGAGATCGCGGACTACAAGGCCGAGATGGCGGCGACGGGCGGCCGCGCCGAAGCGGGCTTCAAGAACGCCGTCAAGGCCGATCTCGACCGGCGCCGCGACCTGTACTCTCCGATGACGCCGGAGAGCACCCGCCAGCCCGCCGCCGGCGCCGGGAGCGAGGCCGGCTAGGAGCCGGCGGCCGCGCCGCGGACGCTCCGCTCGCCCGGCCCGGGGGCGCGGCGGCGGGCCTGTTCCCGCCCAAGGAACAGTGTGGTAGAACCTGACCCATGGACAAGGCAGCCGATCTCTCGAAGACCGCAGCGTTCGTCGCCCTCGAAGACGAGGTCGGCGCCCACAACTACCACCCGCTCGACGTCGTCATCGAGCGCGCCGCGGGCGTGTGGGTGTGGGACGTCGACGGCAAGAAGTACCTCGACTGTCTCGCGGCCTACTCGGCGGTCAACCAGGGGCATTGCCACCCCGTCATCGTCGAGGCCCTCGTGACCCAGAGCCGCCGCGTGGCCCTGACCTCGCGGGCGTTCCGCAACGACCAGCTCGGCCCCTTCTTCCAGGAGCTCAAGCGGCTGACGGGGTTCGACCGGGTGCTGCCGATGAACACCGGCGCCGAGGCCGTGGAGACGGCGATCAAGGCGGCGCGCAAGTGGGCCTACGAGGTCAAGGGAGTGCCGGCCGGCCAGGCGGAGATCCTCGTCTTCACGGGCAACTTCCACGGCCGCACGACGATGATCGTGGGCTTCTCCAGCGAGGAGCAGTACAAGCGCGGCTTTGGCCCGTTCGCTCCCGGGTTCACGATGCTGCCCTACGGCGACGCCGACGCCGTCGAGGCGGCGATGAATCCCAACGTCGCCGCGGTCCTCGTCGAGCCGATCCAGGGCGAGGCCGGCATCGTCGTCCCGCCGGACGGCTACCTGAAGCGGCTGCGGGAGATCACCAGCCGCCACGACGCCCTGCTCGTGGTCGACGAGATCCAGTCCGGTCTCGGGCGCACGGGCAAGATGTGGGCCTACGAGCACGAGGACATCCGGCCGGACGTCGTCATCATGGGCAAGGCCCTCTCCGGCGGCCTCTACCCGGTCTCGGCGATCGTCGCGGACAACCCCATCATGGACGTCTTCCAGCCGGGCGACCACGGCTCGACCTACGGCGGCAACCCGGTGGCCGCCGCCGTCGGCCTCGCGGCGCTGCGCGTCCTCGTCGAGGAGAGGATGATCGAGAACTCGGCGCAGCTCGGCCGCTACCTCCTCGACCGCCTGCGGGCCGTCGACTCCCCGCACGTCGCCGAGGTCCGCGGCCGCGGCCTGTGGGTCGGCATCGAGCTCGTACCCGGAGCCGGCGGCGCCCGCCGCTTCTGCGAGGCGCTGCGCGACGAGGGCGTGCTGTGCAAGGAGACCCACGAGAACGTCATCCGCGTGGCACCCCCCCTGGTGATCACTCGCGAAGAGCTCGACTGGGCGCTCGTGCGCCTCGAGAGAGTCCTCACGGCCTGAGTCCCACCCGAAGTGCGCGGGCGCAGCCGGAATTCGGGGCCCGGCCGCGAGTGGCGGAGCTGACTCGAGAGCGCACAGGGTCGAGATAGACTGCTCCGGTGACTGCTTGGGCCGGCGCCCGGCCCCCCGTTCGGGTCCTGACCATCGTGCTGGTCGCGCTCCTGACCTTCGCGCCGCGGGCGGCTGTGCCGCAGGCGCCCGCGACCGATCCGTTCCAGGTCAACCAGTACACGCCAGACCATCAGAGTTGGGCGCGAGTCGCCTCGTCGGGGGATGGGAGCTTCGTCGCCGTCTGGAGATCCTCGGGCGGGCAGGATGGCGACGAGTCCGGGGTGTTCGGCCGCTGGTACGACGGCGACTGCCAGCCGCTGTCGAACGAGGTGCAGCTCAACCAGTACACCACCGGCCAGCAGTACGCCCCCGACGTGGGCGTGGACGCGTCGGGCCGGGTCGTCGCCGTCTGGCGCAGCAGCGACCAGGGTCTGGTGGGGCGCCGGTTCCTCGGCCCCGGTCCCATCGACGACGAGTTCGTGATCGAGCCGGCCGCGGCGGAGCCGTTCGGCGGGGGCTCCGTGAGCGTCGCCGCGGAGGGCTCGTTCCTCGCCTCGTGGATGACCGTCGAGGGTACCGGGCGCTCGGTGTGGACCCGCGGCTATGAGGCCGACGGCAAGCCGGCGGGCCCCCGGGTCCGTGTCACCGACCAGGCGAGCTCGAACGACATCGCGCCGGCCGGCCTGGCCCCGAACGGCGACTACTTCGTGACCTGGGAGCAGCAAGAAACCTGGCCCGAGGTCTGGGGGCGCCGCTTCGTGGCGGCACAAGGGGACTTCGAGCCCGCCTTCGAGGTCGGGCCGCCGCTCCACGGCGTCTTTTCCTACCATCCAAAGATCGCCGCCGACGAGGAGAACAGCTTCCGGGTGGTCTGGCGGGAGCAGATCCACCTCGAACGCTCGGACGTGGTCTCGCGTGCAACCGGCGCCGGGGGCCTGGGACCGCGGGTGCGTCTGGCGGAGGACACGGGCGAGTTCGCGATCGACGTGACGGCGACCGGCGATTTCGTCGTGGCCTACGGCGACGGCCAGTACGCCTTCGACATCAAGGGCCGGCTCGGCTCGCGCGACAACGAGCTCCGGCCGCCGTTCGAGATCGCGACCAGCCCGTACCCCTACCCCTCCCCCGCCGATCTCGCGGTTCGCGGGGCCGACGCCCGCGAGTTCATCGTCGTCTGGAGTCAGGGCGCTGCAGGCGGTCAGAGCGACGTCTTCGCCCGCTGCTTCCGCCGCCTGTTCGCCGACGGCTTCGAGTCGGGCGACACCTCAGCCTGGTCGCAGACGGTGCCCTGACCGGCGCTGGAGGTCAAGGATACCCGATCTCGGGTCCACCGAGTGACGGGCGGGGCCGCCGTTTCGGACTCTTGCGAGATCGGTATCCTGTCACCGGCTCTTCCCGAATTCCAGGCGCCCGGCTTCGGGGTGCCCAGCGTCACCACTCGACGGGTAGCTTCAGGTTGCGGCCTTCTCCGTCGCGGTGGATGACGTGGCCGTGGACGCGGCCGTGGAGGTAGAGGGCGCGGAGGGTGTCGAGGTCTTCGAGGCAGGCTTTCTCGAGGCGTGAGAGGTCGCCCTCGGCCAGCCATTGGCGGACTTCGAAGGCGCGGGCGGCGAGGCGGCGGTTCAGGGTGTGCTGGGCGAGGTGGCTGAAGCTCAGGCGGCGGCCGAGGGAGCGTTCGACTTCCGCCAGCAGATCCAGGTAGGGAAACCCCGAGCTCCTGACGACGGCGGACGCGTCGAGCTCCAGGCCGACGACGTGGGTGGCCGCGGCCAGACGTTCGAGCAGGCCGTCCGCGTCGGCGGGATCCAGGGTCTCGCTCGAGCCGCTCTCGAGATGATGGACGGCGACGGCCGCCACGCCGCCCGGCTCGGCGCCCGGTAGAACCCGGACCAGGAGCGTTCGCACCGGCAGACCGGTCGACGAGACCTGCGCTCCCTTACCTGGAGTCCTTTCCTTCTTTCGAGACTCCTCGAAGATCTCGACCGCGGGGGCCTCGATCCACTCGCCCAGCGGCTCCTCGCGGCCGAGCAGGATGCGCAGGGCGCGCACGGCGCCGGACTTGTCCAGGGGGCGGTTGCCGTTGCCGCACTTGGGGGACTGGATGCACGCCGGGCAGCCCTCTTCGCAGTCGCAGGCGGCCACGAGATCGACCACCCGCGCCAGCAGGTCGGGGAGCTCGCGGAAGGCGCGGGCGGCGATGCCGACGCCGCCGGCGTGGCCGTCGTAGATGAAGACGCCGCCCGAGCCGAGCTGTGGGTGGAACGGCAGCGAGATGCCGCCGACGTCGCCGCGGTCGCAGACGGCGAGCACCGGGACGAGCGAGATCGCGGCGTGCTCGGCGGCGTGGAGGGCGCCCATGGGGTCCTCCTCGAGCGCCTCGAGGCTCGCCTGGATCGCGCCCGGCGCCCACCACCACAGCCCGACCGTCTCGAGCCGGGTCGGCGGCAGCTCGAGCTCGTGGACGTCGATCGTCTCGCGCCCGGAGATGCGCTTGCGCTCGTAGCCGAGGACCCACTCGGTGACCTTGAGCCTGCCGAGGCCGCGGCGCAGCCGGCCGTCGCGCGCCTCCGCGATGACCTCGAGGATCTCCGTCTCCTTGCGGGTGCGCGGCGTCGTGAAGTACTCGACGTCGACCTTCTCGACGAAGACCTGGTGGCGGTCGAGGTCGAGCTGGCGCACGAGGTACTGCTCGCCGGCGTGGAGGTAGATCGCTCCCGGGTGGCACTCGTGGAGCACCCGGACGCCGTCCACGGTGCCCACGAGGCGGCCCGTGCCGAGCTCGAGGATCACCGTCGCGCCGCCGCCGCCGCGCAGGTTGACGCCGCCGTGGGGTCGCGGTCGCCGGGCGTGAAGCTCGCGCCCCGCTTCGGACTCGCCCAGCTCGCCGTCCGCGAGGAGGTCGTCGACGACCGCGCGATGGCGCTCCAGATAGGCGGCGTCGAGGTCCCTCGACAGCGGCCGCTCCGCCGCCGCGCAGACGAGATGCGCGCGGGTCACGGGCTCGTTGAACGGATCGAGCAGGAGCTGCTCGCAGGAGCGCTGCGCGAACTGGTCGGGGTGGGCGAGCAGGTACTGGTCGAGGGCGTCCGGCAGCGCCACGAGAGCGGTCAGGGACTCGCGCTCCTGCCGGCCGGCCCGGCCGGAGCGTTGCCAGGTCGCCATCACGCTGCCCGGGAAGCCCACGAGGATGCAGGCGTCGAGGCCACCGACGTCGATCCCCATCTCGAGCGCGGAGGTCGAGATCACGGCGTCGAGCTCGCCGTCGAAGAGCCGCCGCTCGATGCGCCGCCGCTCCTCGGGCAGGAAGCCCGAGCGGTAGCTGGCGACCCGTTTCGCGGCCGCCGGGGCCTGCTGCCGCAGCCAGGTGTAGAGCAGCTCCGTGATCCGCCGCGCCTTGGTGAAGACGATCGTCTTGAGGCCGGCCGCGAGCAGGGCCACGAGGAGATCGAGCGTCGTCGTGTAGGGGCTCGACGCCGGCTGGAACAGCAGCAGGTGCCGCCGCGCCCGCGGCGCCCCCGACTCGCCGACCCACTCGAAGTCGCGGCCGGCCAGCAGGCTCGCGAACTCGCCGGCGTTGGCCGCCGTGGCCGAGGACGCGATGATCGACGGCCGGCTGCCGAGCCGGGCGCAGACCCGCTCGAGGCGCCGCAGCACGTGGTGGAAATGGCTGCCGAAGATGCCGCGATAGGTGTGCAGCTCGTCGAGCACCAGCCACCTGAGGTCGCGCAGGAAGGGCTCCCACTCCGCCCAGCGGGCGAGGATCCCCACGTGCAGCATGTCGGGATTCGAGATCAGCACCCGCGGCGGCACGCTCTTCGTGCGCGCCCGGTCCTCGCGCGGCGTGTCGCCGTCGAAGACCGCCGTCGTGACGTCGAGCCCGCCGGCCGCCGCCAGGAGGTCCAGCTTGGCCCGCTGGTCGTGCCCCAGGGCCTTCAAGGGATAGAGGAAAAGCGCGCGTCCCCGGCCGCCGCGCGCCGCCTCCTCGAGCACCGGCAGCTGGAAGACGAGCGACTTGCCCGACGCCGTCGGCGTCGTGACGAGCACGTCGCGCCCGGCCCGCGCCCCCGCCAGCGCCGCGACCTGATGGGACCAGAGCCTGACGATGCCGCGGCCGGCGAGCGCCCGCGCCGCCGCCGGCGCCAGCGGGGGATCCGGCACGTCCAGCCGCCGAGCCGCGGCGGGCAGCACGAGGCTCCCGGCCAGCTGGCCTCCGAGTCCGGGGTCCCGGCGCAGACCGGCGACGACCGCGGCGACCGAGCTTGCCATCGCGACGATGTTACCGCCCCCGCCGCGGGCGGCATCGTGCCCGGCCGCCGGGCACGCCACGACGCGGCCTTGCGATGACGGTGGCCGGGATCGCCGATCCGGCCGCAACCTTGGGGCGTCAGGTCGAAAAGGACTTCAGGTAGGAAAAAGGGGTTCGTCCAAGTGCAGTCTCGGGATCGAGACCGTCGAGCCACCCCGGGGCGTCGTTGCAGGATCGTCGATCCGGCCCAAGGCGTTGCGCGTCAGGTCGCGAAAGGACTCCAAGTAAGGAAAAGGGAAGGGGATGCCGTGGCGGATGAGCCATGCAGTGCACGGCGCGCGCCCCTCTGGACTCGGTCGTCACATTCGTCACCGTTGTGCAAGACCGGGAACAGGGCCGCGGCGAGGACTCTCCCTGTTCTTTTCTTTACCTGGAGTCTTTTCGCCACCCGGCGCACCACGGCCGCCGCCGAACGAAGCCGCTTCCCAAGCCCGGCAAGGTCCCCGAGGAGCTGCTAGACTCCCGGGTCTGCGGCGCGGTCCTGCCGCGGATTCCACTCCCAGATTCTCCCACCAAAGGATTTTTCGGAGGAACATCACCATGCCAGTACGCAGCGCAAGTGCCGTTTGGAAGGGCGATCTCAAGGGCGGCGGCGGTACCATGAAGCTCGGCAGCGGCGCCTACGAGGGGAAGTACTCGTTCGGCTCCCGTTTCGAGCAGGACCCGGGGACGAACCCCGAGGAGCTCATCGCGGCGGCCCACGCCGGCTGCTTCTCGATGGCCCTGGCGTCGGCGCTCGGCAAGGCCGGCTTCGCGCCGGCCAGCGTCTCGACGTCGGCGCGCGCCCACCTCGAGATCACCGACAAGGGCCCGGCCATCACCCGCATCGAGCTCACCTGCGAGGCCGCCGTGCCGGGCATCGACGACGCGGCCTTCCAGGAGCAGGCGGCCGGCGCCAAGGCCAACTGCCCGGTCTCGAAGGCCCTGGCCGGAGTCGACATCCAGCTCCAGGCCACCCTGGCCGGCTGAGCGAGCGCCTGCGCCCTCGCCCGGGAGGCCCGCGCCATGCCGTGCCGCGGGTGGGCCAGGTAGGGAGGGAAGCGGCGCTCCGCGGACCCCTGTTGGGCTTCCATTGAGGGGGCGCGGGGCGTTTGCGACGATAGCGGCGCCGCGGCCGGCGGACCGAGAGAACCGAGGAGGCAACCCATGAGTGCAACCCGCCTGCGACGCGTCGCCGGAGGTCTGTGCGTCGTCGCCTGTGCGGTCTCCGGTCCGGCCGCCGCCGCCACCATCGTCGTCGATTCGACCTTCGACGATCTCGACCAGCCGCCCAACGGCAACTGCACCCTACGCGAAGCCATCGTGGCGGCCAACACGAACGCCCCGGTCGATGGCTGCGCGGCCGGGCAGCCCGGCCCGGGGATCACGGACGTGGTTGCCGTGCCGGCCGGGATCTACGTCCTGGCGATCGCCGGCAGCGGCGAGGACCAGGCCGCGAGCGGCGACCTGGACTTGACGGACTCCGTCTCGCTCGAGGGCGCCGGGGCGCGCTCGACGGTGATCGACGCCGACGGGATCGACCGGGTGCTCGACGTCGCGAACGTGCCCGCCGCCGTTTCGCGGGTGACCCTGCGCGGGGGCGACGCGGGCGGCGGCAACGGCGGCGGCATCCGCAACGCCGGTACCCTGACCGTCCTCGGATGCGCCATCTCCGGCAACACGGCGGGCGGCCCGGGGGGCGGCGTGCGCAACGACAACGACATCTTCATCCTCGACTCGACCCTCGCCGGCAACGTCACCGCCGACCACGGGGGCGGGATGGACGACCACGGCACGTCGTTCGTCCAGAACTCGACCGTCTCGGGCAATGCCGTCGACGGCGGCGGCGCCGGCGGCGGGCTCTACAACCTCGGCGGCACGAGCATGACCGTGCTCAGCGCGACGATCACCGGCAACAGCGCGGGCGCCGGCAGCGCGCTGCACAACGGCGGCACCACGGCGGTGACCAACACGCTGCTCGCCGGCTCCTGCGACGGGGCCGTGGCCACCAGCAACGGCGGCAATCTCGAGAGCCCGGGCGACACCTGCGGCCTGGACGCCGCCTCCGACCAGGTCGGCGTGCCCAGCCCCGAGCTCGGCCCGCTCGCCGACAACGGCGGCGAGACGGACACCCACGCGCTCCTCACCGGCAGCCCCGCGATCGACACCGCCGAGACGCCGCTGTGCCCCGACCTCGATCAGCGCGGCCTTGGCCGGCCGTTCGACGGCGACCACGACGGCACCGCCGACTGCGACGTCGGCGCCTTCGAGCTCAGGCTGCCGCTCACGATCTTCGAAGACGGCTTCGAGTCCGGCGACACCTCCCGCTGGTCGCAGACCGTGCCGTGAGCGCAAGCGGGCGCCGCCCGGCGCCGCCGCGTCTCACGGCCGTCTCACGGGATGGCCTCGACGCGCCCCTGTCCGCAGTAGACGTTGCAACGCTCGCCGCGCAGGAAGCCGATGATCGTCATCCCGAGGTCGGAGCCGAGCTCGACGGCGAGCGAGCTCGGGGCGCCGACGGCGGCGAGGACGGGGATGCCGGCCAGGGCCGCCTTCTGGACGAGCTCGAAGCTGACGCGGCCGCTGACCATGAGGAGGCGGCCGGCGGCCGGCAGGGCGTCGTCCGCCAGCAGGCGGCCGATCACCTTGTCGACCGCGTTGTGGCGGCCGACGTCTTCGCGCAGCACCAGGAGCTCGCCCGCGGCGTCGAAGAGGCCGGCGGCGTGCAGGCCGCCGGTGTCGGCGAACACCGCCTGGCCGGCGCGGAGGCGGGCCGGAAGCGTCCACAAGGTCTCCCTCGCGATCCGCGGGCCGTCCCCCGGCACCGCCGGGCAGAGCATGCGGACCTGCTCGATGGCCGCGCGGCCGCAGATGCCGCAGCTCGAGCTCGTGTAGACGTTGCGCCGGAAGCGATCGGCGTCGAAGTCGACCCCCGGCCGCAGATAGACCTCGACCACGCTGCCGGGCTGCGCGGTGGGGGCCTCGCACTCCCGGACCCGCGCCACGGCGTCGCCGGCCGTCACGACCCCTTCGGTGAAGAGGAAGCCGAGCGCCAGCTCGCGGTCGGCGCCCGGGGTGCGCATCGTCACGGCGACGTCGAAGCGCTCGGGCCGGCCGCCCCGCTCGGCCACCACCCGGATCCCCAGTGGCTCCTCCACGGCGAGGAGCTCCCGGCGCCGCTCGCGCCCCGACGCCGTCAGGGTCTCGGCCTCGACGGCCTGGGTGCCGCCGGGGGAGCCGGCGCCGCCGGCGCTCATCGGCGGATCTCCGGGCCGCCGCCCGCCGCCTGCAGGTCCGCCGGGGTGTTGACGTTCAAGAACGGGTCCGGGGTCACGTCATCGAACGTCACCGCCTCGACCTCCACCCGCGCCAGCAGCTCGTGGACCGAGCGCCGCCCCGCCGCCAGCAGGCTCGCGGCCACAGGAGCGCAGCGCGGCGAGTAGAGCGCGCAGAGCGGCTGGTCGCGACCGTCGCGCCGCGCCACGCGCGCCCAGGCCGCGCCCCCCGGATCGCGCCTTCCGCCGGCCCGCTCCAGAACGCGGGCGACGACGACACGGCCGACCCGCGGCAGGTCGCAGGCCAGCACGAAGAGGGGACGCGAGCCGGCCCAGCCGAGAGCCGCTTCCAGCCCCGCGAGCGGCCCCGCGCCGGGGTGGCGATCGCGCACCTGGACGCCCCCGAGGTCGGAGTAGTCGCGCTCGGAGCCGGCGACCAGCGCGACGTCGGCGAGCACCGCGCCCAGCACGTCCATCGCCCGCCGCGCCAGGGCGACGCCGCCGAGCGCCAGCCGCGCCTTGTCGCGGCCCATCCTCCGGCTCCCACCACCCGCCAGGACCGCTCCCGCGACGTCGCGTATCATTCGGCACATCCTAGCAAGGGCCCGCCACCGAGCCCGTATTCGGCCCTTCGCGCGCGTGCTAAGCTGAAAAATGAGCCCTCGCGCTCCGCGCCGAGGGAGCCCGTCGGCGACCACACCATGATCCGAGAGTACGACGACACGTCGGGCCGGGGGCTTTCCGCACGGGGTCCTCTCACCCCGATCTACGATTCGGCGGCCCGCCCCCATCCGTTCGTCGAAGAGCTGCGCGAGATCTTCCGCTACCGCGACCTCGTCGTGCAGTGGAGCCGCCGCAACATCCAGCTGCGCTACAAGCGGTCGGTCCTGGGCGTCGTCTGGACCCTGCTCGAGCCGCTCATGTTGATGACGATCCTGGCGCTCGTCTTCTCCAACGCCTTCGGCGACCTGATCTCGGACTTCCCCGTCTATCTCCTGTCCGGACTCATCCTCTTCGATTTCTTCAGCCGCTCCACGCTGCAGATCGTCGAGGAGATCATCGCCAGCCAGAGCCTGGCGGAGCGCATCCACGTCCCGCGGAGCGCCTTCGCCGTCGCCGCGGTGGTCACCTATCTCGTCAACTGGCTGATCGCCCACCTGCCCCTCATCGGGCTGGCGCTCGTCTTCGGCCGCGACGTCAACGCCTCGATCCTCACGATTCCGGCCGGCATGCTGCTGGCCGCGCTCTTCGCCCTCGGCATCGGCCTCATCGTGGCGACCATGGGCGCCTTCTTCCTCGACATCCGGCTCACCTATCAGGTCCTGCTGACGGGCTGGTTCTACGCCACGCCGATCATCTACTCGCTGTCGATCGTCCCCGAGAGCAGGCACTGGATCTTCCGGCTCAACCCCGTCCTGCACCTCGTCGAGCTGGTGCGCAAGCCGATCTACGACGGCGTCGTCGCCCCCGCCGAGCACTGGCTGATCGCCGGCGGCGTCAGCATCTCCGTCCTCGTGGCCGGATGGGCCGTCTTCACCCACTGGAGAAACGCCTTTGATTACCGCAGCTGACTCCCGCGGCCCGAGCGCCGCGACTCCCGATTCCCGGGAGGCCGTGGTCGAGCTGACCGGCATCGGTGTCCGGTTCGTCGTCCCCACCGAGCGGATCGTCAGCTTCAAGGAGTACATCCTGCGACGGGTCAAGAACCAGATCCAGCACCGGGAGCTGTGGGCGCTCCGCGACGTCGACCTGACGATCCGCCGCGGCGAGACGCTCGGCCTCGTCGGCCGCAACGGCGCCGGCAAGAGCACGCTCCTCAAGGTCATGGCGCGGGTCCTGCGGCCGACGCTCGGCCGGGTGATCGTCCGCGGGCACGCGGCCCCGCTGCTCGAGCTCGGTGCGGGATTCCACTTCGACCTCACCGGGCGCGAGAACGTGTTCCTCAATGCGACGCTCTTCGGCTTCGCGAAGAGCCTGATCGCCGAGCACCTGCCGGCGATCATCGAGTTCAGCGAGCTCGAGGGGTTCATCGACATGCCGGTGCGCAACTACTCCAACGGCATGCTCGCGCGGCTCGGGTTCTCGGTGGCCACCCAGTTCCGGCCCGACCTCCTCATCCTGGACGAGATCCTCGCCGTCGGCGACACGGGCTTCCAGCTCAAGTGCCTGGAGCGCATCGAGAGCTTCCGCGCCCGCGGCACCTCGATCCTGCTCGTCTCCCACGAGCTCGAGACGCTCGCCCACCACTGCGACCGGGTCGCCTGGCTCGAGCACGGCAGGCTCGTCGACATCGGTCCTCCGGGGCAGGTCCTCGAGCCCTATCGGGCGTCCGTCGTGAGCCCGACGGACGCGCTGTAGAGAGCCGCGGCCAGGGATGGAGAGCACCCCGGTCCCGCTGGCGAGCGTCGCCGTCTGCGTCGTCACGCACGACTGCGAGGCCGACGTCGAGCCGCTCCTGCGATCGCTCGCGGCGCTCGAGCATCCCCGCCTGGAGCTCATCGTCGTCGATTCCGGCAGCACCGACGGGACGGCATCGCGGTTGCGCTCGGCCGCGATCGCCCTTCCGTTCGTCTTCGAGGAAGCGGGCGAGAACATCGGGTTCGCCGCCGGGATGAACCGCGCCCTCGGCCTGACGGCGGCCGATTGGATCCTGGCCCTCAATGCCGACGCCCGCCCGGAGCCGAACTTTCTCTCCCTCCTGCTGGCGCGCGCGGCGCGCCACCCCGACCTCGCCGTCGGCGCGGTGACGGGCCGCCTGCGGCGCCCGGCAAGGCCCGGCGAGCCGCCGCGTCTCGACGCCTGCGGCATGTACCTGACGATGAGCTGGCGCCATCACGACCGCGGCTCGGAGGCGATCGACGGCGGCGCCTTCCGCGAGCCGGGGAGGGTCTTCGGCTCGACCGGCGCGGCGCTCCTGCTGCGCCGCGCCGCGCTCGACGACGTCGCCGTCGGCGGCCATATCTTCGCGGAGGAGTTCCACTCCTATCGCGAGGACGCGGAGCTCGCATTCCGGCTGCGGGAGCGCGGCTGGGAGATCCTCTACGAGCCGGCCGCCGGCGCGGAGCATCGGCGGGTCAACACCCCCCGGCGCCGCCGCGCCATGCCGCCGCACGTCAACTACCACTCGCTGAAGAACCGCTACCTGCTGCGCGCCTATCATCAGGGCCCGGCGAACTTCGTCCTGACCTTCCTGCCCACCCTGCTCCGGGATCTGGCCGCGCTCGCCTGGGTGCTGCTCCGGGAGCGGGGCTCGCTCGCGGTCTACGGCTGGCTGTGGCGTCATCGCCGCGAGATCCTGGCGCGGCGGCGGGCCTTGCGCGCCCGGCGCTCGGCGCCGCAGCGCGACGTCGACCGCTGGTTCTGGACCCGGAGCCTGCCCCTGTGAAGCGACCCGATGAGGCGGACTCGATGAAGCGACCCCGATGAGGCGGCCGCGCGTCGCGATGATCGGCACCCGCGGGGTGCCGGCCCGCTACGGCGGCTACGAGACGCTCATGGAAGAGCTCGGCCGGCGCCTCGTCGACCGCGGCTTCGAAGTCACCGTCTACTGCCGCTCCCACTACACCGATCGCCGGCAGAGCGAGCATCTCGGCATGCGTCTCGTCGTCCTGCCGACGATCCGGAGCAAGTATCTCGACACCCCGCTGCACACGCTGCTCTCCGTGCTCCACGCCGCGGCCGAGCCGTTCGACGCCGCTCTCGTCGTCAATGCCGCCAACGCCGTCTTCGTGCCCGTGCTGCGAGCCGCCGACATCCCGATCGCCTTCAACGTCGACGGCATCGAGAAGCGCCGCGCCAAGTGGGGCCCGGCCGGGCGCCTCGTCTACGCCCTGTCGGAGCGGCTCGCGATCCTCTTCTCGGACGTCCTCATCACCGACGCCGCGGTCATCGCCGAGCACTACCGCCGACGCTACGGCGCCGGCTCCGAGACCCTCGTCTACGGCGTCGACCCGCAGCCCGTGCCGCCCGGCGAGACCCTGGACCGCCTCGGCCTCGAGCCCGGCCGCTACTTCCTCTACGTGAGCCGGTTCGAGCCCGAGAACAATCCGCACCGGGTCGCGGAGGCCTATCGGTCGGTGACCAGCGAGCTGCCGCTCGTGATGCTCGGCGACGCGCCCTACGCGAGCCGGTTCATCCGCGGCTTCACCCGCGGCGCCGACCCGCGGATCCTCTTTCCGGGCGCCATCTACGGCCGCGGCTATCGCGAGCTCCTGAGCCATTCCCTGGCCTACGTCCAGGCCACGGAGGTGGGCGGCACGCACCCGGCCCTCGTCGAGGCGATGGGCTACGGTGCCTGCGTCGTCGTCCACGACACGCCGGAGAACCGCGAGGTGGCGGCCGACTGCGGCGTCTACTTCGACGTCGCGAGGCCGCGGACCCTCGCCCGAGCCCTCGACGAGGCCGCGCGGGACCCGGCGCTCGCCGTGGCGCGCGGCGAGGCCGCCGCCGCCCGCGCCCGGGAGCACTACTCCTGGGAGGCGGTCGCCGACGCCTACGCGGAGCTGCTGCGCCGGCTCGCGACGGCGGCCCTCTGACGGCCGCTCGCCGCCGCAGCCGCCCCGCCGGGCGGGCGACCGGGGACTGGACTGCGCCGCCCGCCCGCCATGAGATACTCTTCCCCAACGTGCGGGCTCGTCGCGGGTTCGGCAACCCCGTCCACCCATGCTGAAGGAGCGGTCCAGACTCATCGCCTCGGTGCTGCTGGTCATCGACCTGGCCGGCGTCGCCGCGGCGTTCTTCGTCGCCTACTGGCTGCGGGACAGCGTCGTGCCCGCTCTCGGCCTCAGACCGCGGCACCTCTACCCGCTGTCGCTCTACCTGCCGCTGCTGCCGCTGATCCTGGCGCTCTGGGGAGTGCTGCTCTCGCGCCTCGGGGCCTACCGCTCGCACCGCACCATCAGCCTGCTCGACGAAGCCTGGTCGATCCTCCGCGTCAGCGCCCTCGGGGCGATCCTGCTGGTGCTCTGCATCTACCTCTTCCGGCTCGACGCGGCGCTGCTGGGCGACGACCAGATCAGCCGGATCTGGATCGTGCTGGTCGCCTTCGGCGCCACGGCCTTCGTCCTCGCGGGGCGGACGGCGGTGCGCCTGCTGTCGCGCTACGTGCGCGCGCGCGGCTACAACTACCGCACCCTGCTCGTCGTCGGCACCGGACCCGCGGCGCAGTCGCTCGTCGAGTCCATCGAGCGCCACGGCTACTGGGGCTACCGCGTCCTCGGCTTCGTGCGCGCCGAGGACGATGCCGAGGCGCCCCCCGGGGAGCTCGCGCATCCGGTCCTGGGGACCCTGGCCGACATTCCGGCGATCATCGAGCGGGAGGTCGTCGACGAGGTCGTCTTCGCCGTCCGGCGGGCGGAGCTCGATCGCCTCGAGGACCTCTTCCTCCAGCTCGAGGAGCAGGGCGTGCTCGTCCGGCTGGCGCTCGACGTCTTCCCCCACACGAGAGCGCGCGTCGAGGTCGGCGATCTCGAGGGGGTGCCGCTCTTGACGTTCTCGCGGGCGCCCTCGAGCCCGGCCCTCCTGGCGGTCAAGCGGATGGTCGATCTGGCGCTCTCGCTGGTCCTCTGCGCCGCCGCCCTCCCCGTGATGGCCGCGATCGCCCTCGCGATCCGCCTCACCTCGGGCGGCGAGGTGCTCTTCCGCCAGACCCGCTGCGGCCTCAACGGCCGGCGCTTCACGCTCTACAAGTTCCGCACGATGGTCGAGGACGCCGAGAGCCGGCGTCCGGATCTCGGCCACCTCAACGAGATGGACGGCCCCGTCTTCAAGGTCCGCAGCGACCCCCGCGTGACCCGCCTCGGGAGGCTCCTGCGCCGCTACAGCCTGGACGAGCTGCCGCAGCTGTGGAACGTGCTGGCCGGCAGCATGAGCCTCGTGGGGCCGCGGCCGGCCATCCCCGAGGAGGTGGCCCAGTACCAGCGCTGGCAGCGGCGGCGGCTGTCGATGCGGCCCGGCCTCACCTGCCTGTGGCAGATCAGCGGCCGCAGCGACGTCGACTTCGAGCGCTGGATGCAGCTCGACCTCGAGTACATCGACTCCTGGAGCCCGCTGCTCGACCTGAAGATCCTCGCCCGGACCGTGCCGGTGGTACTGAGTGGCCGCGGCGCGTTCTGACGCCGGCCACCGACCAGGCGCCGAAGCCGCGATCGCCGCCGTCGTCGTCAACTGGCGCCAGGAGCGGGCGACCGTCGAATGTGCCCGCCGGCTGCTGGGCTGGCGCCTGCTCGCGCCTGCCGTGACGGTCGTCGACAACGCGTCGGGAGCGGCTGCCGTCGCCCGCCTGCGCGAGGCCCTGCCGGGCGCCCGGGTCCTGGCCAACCCGACCAACGCCGGGTTCGGCGCGGCGGTGAACCGCGCGCTGGCGACGACCGATGCGGAGTTCGTTCTGCTCCTCAACAACGACGCGGAGCTCGGCGAGGACGCGGCCGGCGAGCTGCTCGCCTTCCTCGTGGCGCACCCCGAAGCGGCCGTCGCCGGCCCGGTTCTCGAGGCCGCAGCGCCTCCGCACGAGGTGATCGCCGCCGGCGGCCGTGACCCCGGCCGCCACGGGCGCACCCACGCGCGCGCGGCCGAGCGCGCCGCCGAGCTCGCGGCCGGCCGCCCGTACCGCGTCGACTACGTGCCCGGCACCGCGGCCCTCCTGCGGCGCGCGCCGCTCGCCGCGATCGGCGGCTTCGAAGAGGCCTATTTCTTCTCCGGCGAGATGGCGGACCTGTGCGCTCGGGCCGGCGACGCCGGCCTGGGCAGCTACATCGTGCCGGCCGCGCGGGCGCGCCACGATCTGGACGCCGCGGCCGACCAGCGGGCGGTGCTCTACGCCTACTACAGCCTGCGCAACCGGTTCCTGTTCGTGCGCCGGCGCCGCGCCGCGCCGGCGGCGGCGCTCGCCGTCTGGGCGCTGCGCGGCTGCCTGGGCGCGCTCGCCGCCGGACGCCGGGACCGCGGCCGCGCCCTGGCTCTCGCCGTCGCCGACGGACTCCGGGGACGCTTCGGCCCCGCCGACGAGCGGGTGCGGCGATGACCGGCCGGCCGGCCGTCGACGTCGTCGTTCCGGTGTGGAACTCCGCGCGCTGGCTGGACGGCTGCCTGGCGGCACTTGCGGCCCAGACGCTGGCGCCCGCTGCGATCGTCTTCGTCGACGACGCCTCGACCGACGACACGGCGGCGCGGCTCGAGGCCCGGCTCGAAGCCGGGCACGGGGCGCCGCCGGGCGCCGGACCGGGCAGCCGGCCGCCGCGCATGCGGCTGCTGCGCCAGCCGGTGCACGGCGGCTTCGCGACCGCCGCCAACGCGGGGATCCGGGCGACGACGGCCCCTCTGGTGGCGCTGCTCAACGTCGACACGCAGGCCGCCCCGGACTGGCTGGCACAGCTCGCCGCCCACCTCGAGGCCGCGCCGGACTCCGTGGGCTTTGCCGCCTCGAAGATGTTGCAGCTCGCGGTGCCGGAGCGCATCGACGGCGCCGGCGACACGTTCAGCCGCTACGGCTCTGCCCGCAAGCGGGGACACGGCGAGCCGGCCGCCGGCTGGACGCGCCCGGAGCGGGTGCTGTCGGCCTCGGCCGGCGCGGCCCTCTACCGGCGCTCGATGCTCGACGACGTCGGCCTCTTCGACGAGTCCTTCGGCAGCTACCTCGAGGACGTCGACCTCGGCCTGCGAGCCCAGCTGGCGGGCTGGGAGTGCCTGTTCGTGCCGGCGGCGCGGGTCCTGCACGAGGGCGGCGGCTCCGCCCTCCCCCGGCCGGGCTACGTCCGGCTGCTGACGGCCAATCGCGCCGCCACCGTCGTCAAGAACCTCCCCGGCCGCCTGCTCTTGCGTCACCTGCCGGCCCTCGTCTGGGGCCAGTGCTATTTCGCCGCCGCCTACCGGCGGCCACTCGCTTCGCTCGCCGGCTACGGCGATTTCCTGCGCCGGCTGCCGGCGATCCTGCGCGAGCGCCGCCGGATCCAGCGCCGCCGGCGGATCCCCGTCGAGCGCTTCCGCCGGCTGCTGAGTCGCGAGCTCGGCGAGCCTCCCCTGCGCCGCCTGATCCTGCGCCGGCTCGGGGCGCGATGAAGATCGCCTTCCATCTCACGACGCCGCCGCCGCCGGTCCCCGGTCTCGATGCCGCGGTGCAGGAGGTCGAGCTGCTGCGCTCCGAGTTCGGCGGCTCGCTCGCCCACCTCTACCCGGCGGCCGCCTACCGGCCCTGGATCCCCCGGCGCTGGCTGCGCGGGGCGCAGGTCCGGGCGCTGGCGGAGGCCGACGGCCGGGTCGACCTCCACCACGTGACCTCGGACTTCTTGCTCGACCATCCGGCGTTGCGCCGTCTCGAGCGGCCGCTCGTCTGCCGCCTGCTGGTCTGCCCCCCGCGGCCGCGCGACGCCATCGCACCCGCTCGGCTCTACCGCGCGGTGGTGGTGTCGTCGCCCGCCGACGGCGATCGGCTGCGCTCGTGGGGCGTCGACGGAGTCCGGGTGATCCCACCCGGCCTCGACCTCCCGCGCTTCCGGCGCGTCGGCCCGCCGCCCGCCGGTCCCTTCACCCTCATGATGGCCTCGGCACCGTGGACCCGCCGCCAGTTCGCGACCAAGGGGATCGACGCCCTGCTCGCGGCCGTGCGGTCGCGGCCGCGCCTGCGTCTCGTCCTGCTGTGGCGGGGCGTCCTGCTCGCGGAGATCGAGCGCCGGGTGGGCCGCGCCGGACTCGGCGACCGGGTCGAGATCGCCGCCGGCGCGGTGGACGTCGCCGAGGCGCTCGGCCGGGCGCACGTCGTCGTCCTCGCGGCCACGTCCCGGCGGGTCGTCAAGGCCTACCCCCACTCCCTCCTCGAGGGGCTGGCCGCCGGCCGCCCGGTCCTGACGAGCCCGGAGATCGCGCTTTCCGACTGGGTCCGCGACCGCGGCTGCGGCGTCGTCGCCGCCTGCTCCCCCGCGGCTCTCGGCGCCGCGCTCGACCGCCTCGAGAGGGACTATCCGGCGTACCGGGCGGCCACGGCGGGGCTCGACCTCGAGGCCTTCTCCCGCGCCAGCTGCCTCTCCGCCTACCGCGAGCTCTTTACGAGCCTCGCCGGGCGCTGAGGGCCTGGACGAGGCCGGCCCGCATCGCGTCGTCCGAGAAGTAGCGGCCGACGTGGGCCCTGCCCTCGATCGACAGCCGTTGCCACAGGTCGCGGTCGGAGTTGAGCCGGATCACGCCTTCCGCGAAGTCGTTGGCGCCCGCCGCCAGCACGGCGTGGAGATCGGGCATGAGCCCCAGCCCCTCGGCCGCGATGGGCGTGGCGACGCACGGCAGACCCAGGGCCAGGCTCTGATGCACCTTGCCCTTGAGGCCGGCGCCAAAGCGCAGCGGCGCGACGGACATCCGCACCTGCTCGAAGAACGCCGACACGTCGGGCACGAAGCCGTGGATGTGCACCCCGGCCCGGGCCCGGCGGTAGAGCTCCTGCGGCGGCTCCTCGCCCAGGACGTGGAGCTGAAACTCCGGCAGGAGGATCTTCACGCGGGGCCAGATCTCGTCGAGGAACCAGAGAATGCCGTCGACGTTCGGCGCATGGCCGAAGCCGCCGATGAACAGCGCTCCGGAGCGGCGCTCGAACTCCATCTGCGGCCGCACGACGGGATAGCTGGTCGGGACCACCGCGATCGTGGCGATCCGATTCTGGCGCGCCAGATACTCGCGCTCGATCGGCGAGGTCACGAGCGTGGCGTCCGCCTTCGCCACCATCCGGAGCTCCGCCTTGCGGGTGCGCTCGGCGCGCTTGCGAGCCCTGCTGTCGTCGCGCAGCGCGGCCTCCCGGCCCTCGCGCAGCGAGCGCAGGTCCACCGTGTCGAAGACGACTCCGGCACTCGGGCACAACCGGGCCACGGTCGGCAGAAGCCGGCGAGCGACACCGAGCCGGCTCAGGAGCACGCGGTCGAAGCGCCTGCCGTGCGCGCGAAGATAGGCCTCGAGCGAGTGGACGAACGGCCGCCGGAGCACCTCGATGCCGGCGCTCTCGAGCGCCGGCCGCTCCGCGCCGTCGGCGAGGTCGAAGGCGGCGAGGGTGACCTGCCAGCCCATCTCCAGGAGCTCGCGGAGCATTCGCGACAGACGTTGCGAGCCGGCGTCACGTGCCGGCGTGGGCAGCTGGCGATCGACCACCAGACAGGCGCGGCCGGCGCCGTGGACGCGCGCCAGATCGGGGCCGAGTTCGCGGGTCGGCTGCTGCAGCAGCACGTGCGGCCAGCGATCGCGGAACACGCGCTGATTGCGCTCCTGGAAGCGTTTCATGCCGCTGCCGAGATCGGTGCCCGCGGTACCGCCCTCCAGGTGGTAGACGCGGGCCGCGGGCTCGTACTCCACGCGCAGGCCGGAGGCGCGGACGCGGAACGCCAGGTCGACGTCCTCGTAGTAGCCCGGCGCGTAGCGCTCGTCGAATCCCCCGAGCTCGCGGAACAGCCTGTGCTCGATCATCAGGCAGGCGGCCGAGACGTAGTCGACCGGGCGGGCGAAGGCCACGGCCGGGGCCTCCGGATGCAGCCCGCGGCCGTAGTTGGTGGCCGAGCCGTCGCGCCAGACGATGCCGCCGGCCTCCTGGACCCGGCCGTCCGGCGAGACGAGCTGGCCACCGACGATCCCGACGTCGCGGCCGAGCAGCCGCCGGGAGAGCGCGTCGAGCCAGCCGTCGCAGACGGCCGTGTCGTTGTTGAGGAAGACCAGGAGGCGGCCCCGCGCCACCGCGGCGCCGCGATTGGCCGCGCCCACGAAGCCCCGCTGCGCCTCCAGCCGCTCGACCTTGAGACCCCGGGTCGACCCGAGGGCATCGACGAGCGACGGCTGCGAAGCGTCGTCGACGACGATCACCTCGTGGGACGCGCCGCCCGCCGCCCGGGCGACGGCGTGCAGACAGCGCAGCGTCATCGGCAGCTCGCCGAACGCCGGGATCACCACCGAGACGAGCGGGTCGGGCTCCGAGCGCACCTCGGGAAACCTGCTCTCCGAGACGATCCAGGGCATCGCCACTTCCAGGGCCAGCTCCGCGGCCCGTGGCTGCCCGGCCTCGCGGCGCCTGCGCCGCAGCGCGCCGAGACGTTCGCGGACACGGGAGAACAGGAACATCGGGACCGTGACTGTAGTAGCGAAGCTGGCCGCATGCAACGAGGCTCCGGCCGATCGCCCGCGGTGGAGGCCGCGGCCTGCTAGCATCCGCGAAGCCGGACCCGGGGGTCCGCGAGACGCGCCTCAATGCCGGACTGCCTCATCGTCGTCGGGATGCACCGGAGCGGGACTTCGGCCCTCGCGGGCGCCCTCCATCGGCTGGGCGTCGACTTCGGCGCGAATCTCGTCGCGGCGCAGCACGACAACGTGCGCGGGTACTACGAGCACCGACGGATCCTGGCGCTCCACGACCGGCTCCTGACCGCCTGCGGCAGCAGCTGGGACGATCCCGCGCCGCGGGACTGGGAGGCCGCGGCCGGGCGCGACCGCGCCGAGCTGTTTCGCGGCGAGCTGCGCTCGATCCTCGAGGAGGAGTTCGGCACGAGCGAGCTCTGGGGCGTCAAGGATCCGCGGCTGTCGCGGCTGCTGCCGCTGTGGCTGCCTGTTCTCGAGGCCGTCGGAGCGACGCCCCACGTCCTCGTGGCGAGCCGCGCCGTCGTCGAAATCGCGAGCTCGCTCGCCCGCCGCAACGGCTTCTCGCGCGAGAAGTCGGCCCGGCTCTGGAGCCTTCACGTTCTCGAAGCCGAGCGCGCCAGCCGGCACCTGCCGCGTGCCTTCGTCGACTTCGAGGGCCTGCTCGGCGACCCGACCGCGGCGCTGACTCGCGCCGGCCGGCAGCTGGGCGTCCGCTGGCCGCGGGAGCCGGCCGCCGCCGGCGCGGCGCTGGCCGAGTTCCTCGATTCGGGGCTGCGGCACCAGAGTCCCAGGGACGCCGGCGCCGAGGAAGGCTGGGGGCGGCTGGCGGGCGTCGTCCCCCTGCTGGTCGCGGCGCTCGCCGGCGCCGCCGGCGATCCCGGCGCCACCGGGCCCTTCGACCGGGCGGCCCGCGAGCTCGCGGAGGTCGTGGCCGGCGTCGATCCCGTGATGCTCGAGCATCTCCACCAGTTCGCCCGCCGCGAGGCCGAGCGCGAGATGTGGGCGCGGGGCGGCTCGCTGCAGGATCAGCTGGCCGCCGCCTCGGAGCGCCTCGGCGGCGGCCTCGAGGCGATCGAGCGCGACCTCGGCTCGCTCGTCGAGCGGCTCGCGTTGCTGGAGCGCGAGCTGGCCAGGCAGGCCGGCGAGCGGGGCGAGCGGACGGCGGAGGTCGACCGCACCCTCGGCCATCTGACGGCGGCGCTGGCCGCCACCGAAGGCGGCATCCGCCACCTCCGGACGAGCGAAGCGGACCTGCGGGCGAAGGTCGTCCGCTGGGAGGTCGAGGTCGGCATCGAGGAGAAGCTCGTGACGATCGAGCAGAAGCTGGGCGTCGCCGAGGCTGCGCTCGACCACCTCGCCCGGCGCGCGGACGCCGCCCGGGACCGCGCCGGCGCCCTCTTCGGCCACGCCGAGCACGTCGAGTCCGGGCTCGCCAGCCTCGAAGCCCGGATCTCGGCGCTCGAGGGGCGCCGCCCCTGGCTGCGCCGGATCGCTTCCCGGCTGCGCGGCCTGCTGCGGCGCGGCGCCGCCGCGGATTCCTCGCCGTCGTGAGCGGCGGCCGCGGTCCGCTCCGCGGACCTCGGGCCTTCTAGCGCCCGAGCAGAGCCCGTGCCGCCGCGCGCAGGCGCCGGCGCCAGCCCCGCGGCCGGGGCGCCGGATCCGGCGGCGGCGGCGCGGCGGGAGCCTCTTCGAAGTCGAACGGCGAGCGCACGGCCGCCGGGCGGAAGTCCGGCGCGTGGCTCGGCGCCGCCGCCCAGGCCCGCAGGTCGACGGTCGTCGCCGTGAACGAGAAGTCGCGGCGGCAGGCCCGCCGGGCCCGCTCGGCCATCTCGGCGAGCTCGTCGCGGTTCCGCGCGGCCCACAGGATGCGCTCGCCCAGAGCCGCGGCGTCCCCGACCGGAAAGGTGAGGCCGAAGCGGCCCCGCGCCAGGTAGTCGCCGATGTCCCCGACCCGGTTGTAGACCGCCGGCAGGCCGGTCGCCAGCCACTGGACGACCCGGTTCTTCGAGCCCAGCGTGCCCTCGTACATCGGCCGGTCGGTGAGAACTCCGAGGTCCGCCTCGGCGACGTAGGCCGGCACGGCCTCGCGCTTGACCCAGCCTGCCAGGTGATACCGGGAGCGGTGGGCGGACGCCGCGACGAGCTCCCGGAAACGGGCGTAGGTCGAGTCGTCGTGGCCGTCGATGGCCCCCCCGGTCGACACGAAGACCACCGATTCCTCCGCCTCCATCGCCGCATCGAGACCGGCGAAGAGCGTCTCGACGTCGCTCCAGACGTTGTAGCCGCCGCTCCACAGGACGATGAAGGCGTCCGCCGGCACCGCCCGCCCGCGCACGACCGCCGCCGACCCGCTCGCGAAGGGCGGCTCCTCCACCAGACCGCAGGGGATGACGGACGTGAACTCGTAGCCGCAGGTCTCCCCGGTCAGCCGGCCGATGGCGCCCAGCTCGCCGATCGCCGCGTAGCGCTGGCGCTCCGAGACCACCGAGATGCGGTCGGCGCGGCTGGCGACCGGCAGAACCATGCGCCACCACCGGGGCACGGGCCAGTTCTCGCCCTCGAGAGCCGCCTTGGCCTGCGCCTCGGCCATCACGTGACCGAACTGGTCGGCCCAGAGCGGCTGGGCCGGGCCGCACTGGGCGAGGGCGAGCGAGCCGTAGATGGTGGCGCCGACCAGGGCGCCGGGCCGCAGCTGCCGGATCTCGCGGCGGATCACCGCCGGATCGAGGAACGCCGCCCCGTCGAGGCGGCGGATCGAGATCCCGTCGACGGTCTCCGCGGCGGCGAGCTCGCCCTCCTCGTAGACCCCCGGGATGACCATGGCGACGACCCGCACGGAATGGCCGTCGCCGGCCAGCCCCTTGGCCAGCTGCCAGGTACGGATGCCCGGGCCGTAGTTGCGGGAGGTGTTCTCGAACGGCAGCGGGCACAGCCCGCAGACGAGAATCCTCTGACTGTGCGCTCCTCCCACGCCGGATCCCCTTTCGCAACGCCGCCTTCGAGACCCTCAGTGTATCCCGCTCCGCTCCGCGATCCGCGATTCGCGCGAGCCGTAGCTTTTGGCGGACCGTCCTGGCACAATCGGCGATCGATCATTGCGACCCGACACCCGAAGGAGATTCCCCTGATGGCATTCCCGACCCGACTCGGCCGCCCGGCGACGACCGCCGGAGCGCTGCTCGTTCTCGCCGCCTGCGCCTCGGCGCCCCTCCCGCCGCCGGAGCCGGCGCCGCCACCGCCGCCGGCCGAGCCGGCACCCGAGGTCTACACCAACACCCTGAAGTGGACGACGGCCAGCGAGGTCGACAACTTCGGCTTCGACGTCTACCGCGGCGACAGCGAAGAGGGCCCCTTCGAGCGCCTCACGGAGTCCCCCATCGAAGGCGCCGGAACGACCGACCTGACCTCCGCCTACGAGTACGTCGACCGGGCGATCGACCCCACCCGGGGCTACTACTACTACGTCGAGAGCATCTCGCTGCAAGGCGTTCGCGAGGACTTCACGCCGATCATCTTCGCCAAGCCCAAGCTCCCCGCAGAGGGAGAAGACGCAGACGCCGAGCCAGCGGGCAACGGCGCCTAGCAGGCCGAGATCTTCGCCTGAAGCGGCCGGGCGCGGGTCCCCCTCAGCTCCTACGCCCGGTGCACCCGCTGAGACCTACCACGGTTGCTTTCCAGGTAGGGCGGTGAACGTCCTGGGCTCGATCGACCGAGATCGGCCCCGCGGAGGAATCTACCTGGCAAGCCCTGCCTGAACGCGGCTCGGAGCCTGCTCAACCACCGAAGGCCAGGAAGAGGAGCAGGCCGGCGAGGGCGGCGCCGGTGGCCCAGCGCCAGGCGGGGACGGGAGGAGGATCGGCGAGGGGGCTGGCGGCTCGGCGGCGGGACCAGAGGTCGCGCAGCCGTACCGCGGCGTAGGCCGCAAAGAGGAAGAAGGCCGGGAGCATCTGCACGCGGTAGCGGGTCTTGACGTGGAGCACGAGGAAGAGCGCGCACTGTGAGGCGAGGAACCCGAGGACCCACCAACCGAAGGGGCGGCGGCGGTAGGGGAAGATCGCGATCCCCAGGGCCGCGAGCGGCAGCACGGCGGCCCAGGAGGCGCGGGACAGCCCGGCGATCCATCGCGCCGCCAGGCTCCCTCCCGAGCGGTAGCCGTCGCCGCGGGCCCAGACGACGCCCCCGGCCAGCTGCTGGGTCAGGAAGGAGTCGCGGTCGAAGAGCCGGAAGTACTGGCGCCGCAGCTGGCCGGCGAGCGTCGTCCACGGCCCGCGCTCGCGTACGAGGGTCGCGATCTTCCGGCGCAGGATCCGGTCCCGCCGCAGCGGGCTGCGGGCGCTCTGCATGTAGCGCCGGTACTCCGCCACGATCACCGGGTTCTCGAACTCGTTCGTCGAGACGTCGTTGAGGCCGACCCAGGCGTTGAAGAGGCCGCTGTTGGCGAGCATCGGCCGCCCGAAGTCCCGCTGCTGGGCGAGGACGGTCGGCAGCACGCCCAGTCCGACCGTGACGGCGAGGGCCGCGAGCAGCGGCAGCCGCCGCCGCGGCGGCCAGCGCAGCCAGAGACCCGCGGCCAGGGGAACGAGAAACGGGAGCAGCAGAACCTTGGTCTGCAGCGCGAGCGCCAAGAGAATGCCGCCGCCGATCGCCGTCGTGGCCCGCGCCCGGCCGTGCAGCAGCCACGCCACGGCTCCCAGCATGAGGGCGAGGTGCAGCACCTCGGGCCACAGGAAGTGGGCGAAGGCCGCGAGCGGCGGATAGGCGACGACGAGCAGCGCCGCCAAGTCGCCGACCCGCGGGTCCTCGATCTCGCGCCGCAGGATCCGGCGCAGGAGCAGCGCGGCCAGCACCAGCAGCGCGCTCTGCGCCAGCTGCACCGGCCAGACCGCACCGCCGCCCCAGGCGAGCAAGGGAGCCAGGAACCAGGCGTAGCCCGGCGGCCACAGCGAGCCGAGGCCGGACCGCCCCTCCTCGGCGACGGCGGCGGCGGCGCGCAGGTACATCCGCTCGTCGCCCAGGGGGACCTTGGCCTCCGGCCAGTGGTAGAGCCCCAGCAGGACGAGATGGACGGCCGCGGCGGCGAGCCACCAGCGGATTCCGGGGCTGCTCGTCGCGCTCATCCCCCGGTCCGCGCTACTGCAGGTAGCCGAGCGCCTTGAGACGGTCGGTCTGCTCCTCGCTCAGCTCCGCCCGGCCGGCGTTCGCCTTGACGTCCCAGCGGTACCGCTCGAGCGCGGCCTCGAGCTCCCGCACCAGGGCCGACCGTCTCGGCGCCAGGTCCTTCTGCTGGCGGGGATCGTCGTCCAGCCGGTAGAGCTCGCGCCGCACCGACTCGTCGCCCTCGCGGGTCAGGAGGAGCTGGTAGAGCCCGGAGTCGGTCTGCCGGTAGAGGGTCCGCGTCGGCACGCTCATGCCCTCGGCGTAGGCCTCCGCACCGGTCGCCTGCCGGGCGCCGCGCAGCAGCGGCACGAGGCTCGTACCCGAGGGGGTCATCCCGGAGCGCCGGATCCCCGCCAGGTCGAGCAGGGTCGGCGCGAGATCGACGCTCTGGACGAGCCGGCTCACCCGCGCCCCGCGGCGCTGGCCCAGGCGCCGGATCAGGAGCGGCACGTGCAGCGTCTCGTTGTAGACCTGGCGGTGGACGAAGCTGCCGTGCTCGAGGAACTCCTCGCCGTGGTCCGAGGTGATGATCACCGTCGTGTCGCGCGCCAGGTCTGCCGCCCACAAGTGCTCCATGAAGCCTCTCAGCACCTCGTCGACGTAGCGGATCCCCGCGTCGTAGAGGGCGCCGAAGTAGCGCACCGCCTCGGGGGTGACCGGCAGCTCGCCGAGGCTCGCGGCGGTGAGGTTGGCCCCCGTCGGCTCCCAGGTATCCGGCGGCTCGCCCGGCCACGAGTTGCGGCCGAAGGGCTCCATGGCGATGTAGGGGTCGTGCACCTCGTAGGTGTGAACGAAGACGAAGAACTTGTCGCCCTCCTCGAGGGTGTCGATCCAGTCGCGAACGAGGTCGAAGGTGCGGCCGGCGGCCCCCGGCTTGCCGGTGTTGACGGCGCGGAAGGTGTCGAAGCCGCGCTCGAAACCGTAGTGGCCCGCCACGTAGCCCCCCTCGGTGAAGCCTGCCGTGCGGTATCCGGCCGCCTGGAACGCCTCGGGCAGCGTCCGGATCTCCGGCGAGAGCACGCTGTCGGGCGGGTAGACGCCGTGCTCGGCGGGATAGAGCCCGGTAAAGATCGACATGTGCGACGGCAGCGTCCCGGGCAGCTGCACGATGGCGTTCGTAAAGAGCGTCCCGCGCTCGGAGAACTCGTCGAAGAAGGGGCTCGTATCGAGGGGGTAGCCGTAGGCGCCGAGGTGGTCCGCCCGCAGCGTGTCGATCGAGATCAGAATGAAACCCGTGGGCCGCCGGTCCCGGAGGGCGAGCCAGGCCCCGGCGGCGAGGGCCAGCAGGGCACCGAGAGCCGCGAGCTTCTTCATGGGCTGATCCAGGGGCGGGGGGCGGGAGGTTGGAGACGCGCGCCGGGATGCTATCATCCGCCGCGGCGTCGCCGAGCCGCCGCGGCTTGGCGCGGCGTCCACCCCGGCGGCGGGCGCCGGACCACCCACCACACGTCGACCTCCATCCTCCTCATGCGCCGCATCTCGCTTTCCCTCGTCGGGCTTTCCGCCCTCTTCGCCGCCGCTGGCGCGGCCGCCGAGCCGGCCGCGTTCTGGATCTCGGTCGTCGACGACGGCGTCTACCGGGTCGCGCACGAGGACCTCGCCGCGGCAGCGGCGCTCGGCTCCGTCGCCAGCTCCCGGCTCGCGCTCCAGAACGAAGGAAGCCCGGTCCCGATCTGGATCGAGGACGGCGGCGACGGCTCCTTCGACCCCGGAGACTCCTTCGAGTTCGTGGCCCGGCACCTGGCCGGGACCGTGTCCTTCTACAGCGAGTACTCGCGCCTCAACCCGTACCGCCTGACGCTCGACGGCAAGGGCGCGGCGCGCACGGCGGCGGGCGAGGCCACGGCCGGCGACGGGCTCGAGCGGGCGCCGCTGCGCGCCCACCGGCACCTCGAGAACGACGCGGTGATGGTGCGCTTCGGCCGGCGCCTCGAGGATCCGGAGCAGGAGACCTGGTTCTGGCAGCGGCTGAGCTTCCTCGAGGAGGAGCCGTTCCGCGTCGCGCTCGACCTCGAAGGCCTCGCCGCCGGCGAGGTCGCACTGACCGTCGACATGCGCGGCTGGTCCCGGCACAAGAGCGACAGCGGCGAAGCCTTCAAGCACCACCGCGTCGAGCTCTCCGTCGACGGCCGCCCCGCGGGGGTCGGCGAATGGGACGGGCAGGAGACGTTCGTCCTCACGAGCCCGCCGCTCGACGCGGCGCTGCTCGACCCGCTCGGCACGACCGTCGAGATCGCGGTCCCCACGCGCCATCTCGCGGGCGAGACGGACCCCGTCGTCGACTTGAGCCTGCTCAACTGGATCGAGGTCGACTACCCGCACGACGGCACGGTGACCCGCTCCCAGACCCGGCTCGCGGTCGCCGGCAGCGGCGCGCGGGTGGCAGAGATCCGCGCTCCCGCCGCGCGCTCGCTCGTCGCCTTCGACGAGGCCGGCCACCGCTGGCTGGCCACGAGCGACGCAGCCGCGGACCTGACGCTGCGCCTGCCCGCGGCGGCGCCCGACGCTCCGATCCTGGCGGTGCGCGACGGCGGCTTCCGGGCGGCGGCGGCGATCGCCGTCGACGAGGTGAGCTCGTGGCGGCGGCCCGAGCACCGCGTCGACTACCTGATGATCGCCCATCGCAGCCTGCTCGCGGGAACCGAGCGCCTGGCCGACTTCCATCGCCAGCGCGGGCTCGAGGTCGCCGTCATCGACGTGCAGGACCTCTACGACGAGTTCAACCACGGCATCCTGCACCCGCGGGCGATCCGCGACTTCATCGCCTACGCCCATGCGCAATGGCAGCCGCCGGCCCCGAAGTTCGTCCTGCTCGTCGGCGACGCGAGCTGGGACGTCGACCGCCAGGACATGGCGGACGAGAACTACGCCGACTGGTCCTATCAGAGCCGCGAGGGCACCCGCGAAGGCTTCCTCAAGAACCAGAGCACCCCCTACGCCGAAGGCCCCGACAACCGTGGCTTGATCCCCACGGGCAGCTTCAAGAGCGCCGAGGGGCACGCCGCCAGCGACAACTACTTCGTGGCCATCGGCGACGAGGAGGGGCTCGAGTACCTCCCCGTGCTCGCCATCGGGCGGCTGCCCATCGCCCTGCCCGCGGAGCTCGACGCCATCGTCGACAAGACCATCCGCTACGTCGAGGAGTCCGGCGTCGGCCCGTGGCGGCGCCACCTGCTGTGGATCAGCAACGAGCAGGAGTACATCCAGGAGCGCACCGACATCCTCGCCGACGAGCAGGTGGCGCTCGGCTTCGGCGCCTACCGCGTCTACCCCCAGAAGTCCGAGACCAGCAACGAGCAGCACCAGCAGCGGCTCCTCGACGCCTTCGCCGAGGGCCAGCTCCTCGTGCACTTCCACGGCCACGGCGGCCGCTACATCTGGCGCACCGGGCCGACCGACTACAAGAAGAACCGCGACCTCTTCAACCTCGACCACCTCGACCAGCTGAGCCCCTCCGCGCGGCTGCCGATCATCCTCAGCATGACCTGCTTCTCCGCCCCCTTCGACCACCCGCTCGCGGACTCGATCGGCGAGAAGTTCCTGCGCCTCCCCGACCGCGGCGCCATCGCCGTCTTCGCGGCCTCGTGGCGCAACAGCCCGGCCACGGATCTGAGCCGGGCGCTCGTCGAAGAGCTCACCAGGCCGCAGACGATCGGCGAGGCAGTGCTCGCCGCCAAGCGCCGCGCCCCGCGCCGCGACCTGATCGAGAGCTACAACCTGCTGGGCGACCCGGCCGTGCCGGTGGCCGCCCCTCAGGAGCGGCTCGAGGTCACCGTGAGCCCGCAGGCCGGAGACGGCTTGCTGCTCCGGGCGCTGCTGCCCGCCGCAGAGCTGCCCTTCACGGGCCGGGCGATCGTCGAGTGGCGGTCGGCCGCCGGTGACACCCTGGCCAGCCAGGAGGTCGCCGTCAGCGGCGAGGCCGTCGAGGCGGTCCTCGCGGACCCGCCGGCCGAGGTCGAGGCGGTCAGCGTCTACGCCTGGGACGAGAGCCGCGGCAGGGACGCCCTCGGCGTCCTCGACTGGGCCGAGCCCGCGGCGCCGGACCCGCCACCGGACGCGGTACCGAGCACCCCGGCGGCCGCCGCTCCCGTCCTACCCTGAGGGCGCGGGCGCCTCGTCGATCCGGGCGTCGTCGGGCAGCTCCGGCAGGCGGATCACCGGCACCGATCGGTGCGGCGCCAGGAAGGTCGTCCAGCCGCGCTCGGGACCCAGGCGGCGCCGCGACCGCCAGGCCGCCGGCAACCTCCGGACCGCGCCGAGCCAGGAGCGCACCTGCAGCCGCAGATCGGCCCAGGCCCGCGCCCGCGCCCTCCGCCAGGCCAGCCGCAGCTCGCTCGCCGCCGTCCGCGCGCCGGCCGTCAGCAGCAGGCGCCACGGCCAGTGGATCGCCATCAAGAGGAACCGGTTGCGCCAGGTGAGCTGGCGCTTGAGGTCCGAGCCGCGCACGGCGGTCGCGGAGATCGCGTGGCTCATCACGGCGTCGGCCGCCAGCACGACGTCGAGGCCGTGGGAGCGGGCCCGCAGGCACAGATCGAGGTCCTCGAAGTAGAAGGCGTAGAGGTCCTCCCACCCCCCCAGCCGCGCGAACACGCCGGCGTCGATCATCAGCGCGGCCCCGGTCACCGCCAGCACGGAGCGCGCCGCCGCGAGCGGCTCGTACTCGGAGAGCGGCCGCCCGATCCCCTCGTCCCACGCCTCGCCGGTGCGCGTCAGGTTGAGGCCGAGCGAGTTGAGCACCCCGTCCGCCCCCCAGATCATCAGCCGCGGCCCCGCGATGGCCCGCCCCCCCTCCGCCCGCAGCGCCGCCACCAGCCGGGAGAGCGTCGCCGGCTCGACGATGGTGTCGTTGTTGACGAAGAAGAGGTAGTCCCGCTCCCCCAGGTGCTCCCGCCCCCACCCCGCCCCGAGATTGTTGGCCG
>JAOTWP010000064.1 GCA_029862975.1 Acidobacteriota bacterium | reverse complement strand
GCTGCCGGCGGCACCCGTCGCGGCGCTGCTGAGCGGCGAGGCGGCGATCGAGCTCGTCGCCCTGCTCAACCGCACGGCCCTGGCCGCCAGCGCCTACTCGGACGGCACGTCGTTTCTGCGCGAGCACCTCGGGGTGCAGGTCTTCGACCGCGGAATCACGATCCGCGACGACGCCACCGATCCCCGGGGACTGCCTTTTCCCTTCGACCTCGAGGGCACCGTCAAGAAGCCCGTCGACCTCGTCCTCGCCGGCACGGCGAAGACGCCGGCTCTCGACCAGCGGCAGGCGGCGCAGCTGGGCCTGCCGCCCACCGGCCATTCGATCTCCGGCAACGACGCGCGGGCCGAGAACCTCTTCCTGCTGCCGGGCCCGGAGAGCGAGGAGGAGCTGCTGGCGCGGGCGGACGGCGGGATCTGGATCGGCTGGCTCGACGCCGTGGCGCCGATCGAGCCCCGGCGCGTCCGCTTCCTCGCCCACGCCCGCGGCGTTCGCCGGATCCGGGAGGGGCGCCTGGCCGAGGCCCTGCCGGACTGCCTGTGGGACGACAGCCTCCTGCGCTGCCTGTCCGAGACCCCGCGGGTCGGCAGCCGGCTCGCCCGCCGGCTCGGCCGCGACGGCGTGCTGGGCGGGATCTGCGCGCCGCCGGTGCTGCTCTCGGCCCACGGCCTGAGCCCGGCGCTTCGACCCTGAGACGCCGCCGCCGCGCGACGCCGGCGAGCTACGACCGGCGCGCGAGAACGACGGTCTGGTCGTCGCCCTGGGGGGCGCCGGCCGCGAACTCGACGACGGCCTCGTCGATGGCGCGGACGAGGTCGGCCAACGGGCGGCCGGCGGCGCTCCTCAGCAGCCGGCTCAGCCGCTCGCGGCCGAACTCCTCGCCGGAGGGGTCTTCGCACTCCGTGATGCCGTCGCTGTAGACGCACAGGAGCGCGCCCGGCTCGAGCGTGGCCGTCGCGACCCGGTAGCGGGCGCCGCCGAACATCCCCAGCGGGATGCCCCCCGGGGGCAGCTCGGTGACCTCGCCGTGGGCGTCGACGATGAGCGGCGGATTGTGGCCGGCGTTGACGTAATCGAGGCGGCCGGTCCCCGGCTCGAGCCTCGCCACCGCAGTCGTGATGAACTTGTTCGCCGCGCTCGACTCCACGATGTGGCGGTTGAGACGCTCGAACAGCTCGGCGTCGAAGGGGCGGGCGGCGAGCAGCAGCCGCAGCGCGGAATGCAGGGTCGACACGAGAAGGGCGGCTGGCATCCCCTTGCCGGTGACGTCCCCGAGGACCAGGTGGACGCCGCCGTCGGCGGCGCCGCGCACGTCGTAGTAGTCGCCCCCCACGTGCCGGGCCGAGCGGTTCCAGCCCGCGAACTCGAAGCCGGGGACGTCGGGCAGGCTCTCGGGCAGGAGCTGGCGCTGGATCTCCGCCGCCAGGTCGAGCTCGCGCTCGAGCCGCTCCTTCTCGAGCGCCTGGCGGTGCAGTCGCGCGTTCTCGAGGGCGATGGCGACCTGGTTGGCGAAGAGCCGCAGCATGCGCCGGTCCGCCTCCGGAAACGCACCCACCCCGTGCCGGCTCTCCTTGTCGCCGACGGCGAGCAGGCCGAGGCGCTTGCCGTCGGCCTCGATCGGGACGGCGAGCGCGTGCCGGGCTCCGGGCAGCAAGCCGGCGGCGCTGCCGGCGGCGTCCGCCGCCACCCGCGGCGCCGCCTCGCCCCCGAAGGTGCGCTCGAGCCTGTAGCCCCCCCCCTCGTAGAGGTAGAAGGCCCCGACCCTGGCGTCGAGCAGCGACACCGCGCGCAGCAGGACCTCGTCGCCGAGATCGTCGAGCTCGAGGGTGCGGGCGATCGCCAGCCCGACGTCGTAGAGCGATTGCAGCTCCACCCCGCGGTAGCTGGCGGCGAAGGAGTGCCGCTTCAGCTCGCCCCCGAGCTGGACCGCCCGCAGAGCGCACAAGAGCGTGAGCACGGCGTGGTGATCGAGCTCGGCGGCCGGCACCGGCGGCGTGTACAGGAGCAGCCCGCCGGGCACCTCGAAGCGGCCCCAGGCCTCGCCGCCTGCGGCCCCGGGGGCGGCGGCGGCGCGCGCGGGGAACGTGGCCGGCCCCGTCTGGAGGCGGCGGCGCAGCTCGCCGTCCTCTTCCGCGTAGACGGCGAGGGAGTCGAGACCGGAGCCCCGGGCGACCTCGGCGGCCAGGCGATCGAGCAGCATCCTGCCGTCACGGCCCGGCGCCGCGAGCGCGATCAGCTCCCGCCACGTCGAGCTGTGCGCCACCTCGGACTCGACGGTCACGACACCAGCGCTTGCGCCGCCGTCGCCTCGTCCGGGTAGATCGAGGCGTACTGGGCCAGCCCCATGATGTGGAAGGTTTTCTCGATCGTCGGCGTCAGGGAGCAGAAGGCGAGCCGGCCTTCGATCTCCAGCATCTTCTCGATGATCTCGATGAGGATGGAGATGCCGATCGAGTTGACGATCTTGGTCCCCGCGAGGTTGAGCAGCACGCTCTTGTGGCCCGCCTCGATGAGCTGATACGCGATCCTGGCGATCTCTTCCCCTCCCTGGTTGTTGATGTACCCCTCCGTGTACACCACTGCCAGGCCGTCGCGGTTCTCGGTCGTCACTTTCAGCATCTCCGCCATTTCACTCTCCGCGATCCGCTCGATACTTGGTCATGATGACAGTTGTCCCACTGCTATTCGAGTGGATGTCCACTTCGTCCATCAGGCTGCGGATGATCTTGAGGCCCCATCCGCGCTTGCTCTTGGCTTTGAGCTTGTCCTGGATGTTCGGCTCCACGACCTCGGAAGGGTCGAATCCGACCCCGGAATCCTCGATCCGGATCCTCAGCTTCTCGGGCTCCGCGGCCGTCCCCAGGACGGAGAAGGTGAGCAGCACCTTCCCCTCCTCGGACCGGCTGTGCTCGAACGCGTTGATGCAGGCCTCGAGCACCGCCATCCGGACCTCGTCGATGCGGTCCGGGCTCATCTCCATGTACTCCGCCAGGGCGGTCACGGTCTTGCTCGCCGCGATCTCCATGTCCGGCAGCATCGGGAGAGTCAGGCTGATCTCCCTGAGTGTGGCGGCGCTCACCGCGGCCCTCGCACTGGAACGTTCAAACGGAAACTCTACATGAGCCGTCAGAACGAGAGGAAGATCTGCAGCAGGTAGACCGCCAGCGGGGCGATGGCGTCCTGCGCCAGCAGCCACCCGAACGCAGAGAGCGTGACCGCGGGGACGAGCCAGCGGTGATGGGCTTGGGGAACGTCGACGGCGCGGCGGCTCGCTGCAAGCATGGAATCCCTCCTCCTCGGAAGCAAAGGAGGACAGCAAGGCCGCTGCCAAGTCCGGCCGCCGCCCGGCCGCTTTGGTCCAAGTCCTTGATGCGCCGAGACTTAGAGCAGATCGATCGGGCGGGCGACGGCGCCCGGCGGAGGCTCGAGTGCGACATGTTGCCGCATCTGGAGGACATCGATCCCCGGCGCGCCGCCACGATCGGCCCGGAAGGTCTGACATCGAGGCCTTTTGCACCTTATTGTCGCAGGTGCGCTATTATGCCGCACTCTCAGAAACCGCGCCGCTGCAGGGTGCGGCGGTCGACTCCCAGGAGCTCGGCGGCGCGGCTCTTGTTGCCGCCGGTCATCTTCAGCACCCGGGCGATGTGACGCCGCTCCAGGGCGGCTAGCTCCAGCGCCTCGGGCCCGGCGGCCGGCTCCTCGGCGCCGGGCAGCAGCGAATGGACGAGCTCGGCGCCGACCCGCGAGTCGGCGAGCGAGAGCGCCGCCTCGACGAGGTTCTTGAGCTCGCGCACGTTGCCCGGGAAGTCGTGGGCCATCAAGAGGGCCATGGCGCCGCCCTCGAACCGCGCCGGCGCCAGCTCCTCGCGGGCGCCGAACTCGGCCGCGAACTGGCGCACGAGGTGGGGGATGTCCTCGCGCCGCTCGCGGAGCGGCGGCAGGATCACCTCCACCCCCTTGAGGCGGTAGTAGAGGTCCTCGCGGAAACGGCCGGCGGCGACGAGCGCCTCGAGATCCTGGTGGGTGGCGGCCACCAGCCGGACGTCGACGGGCGTCGAGCGGTCGGCTCCGATGCGGACGATCTCGCGCTCCTGGAGCGCCCGCAGCAGCTTGACCTGCACCGGGACGGCGAGATCGGCGATCTCGTCGAGAAAGAGCGTCCCCTTGTGGGCGAGCTCGAACTTGCCTCGCCGTGCGTCGACGCCGGTGGCCACTCCGCGCTCGATGCCGAAGAGCTCGCTTTCGAGCAGCGACTCCGGCAGGGCCGCGCAGTTGACGGCCACCAGCGGCCCGCCGCGGCCCGAGAGCAGGTGCAGGAGCTTGGCGACCAGCTCCTTGCCGGTGCCGCTCTCGCCGCGCACGATGACGCTCACGCCGCGCGGCGCGACCCGCTCCACACGCTCGAGCGCCTGCCGCATCTGCGCCGTGTGGGCGACGATCCGGTGCTCGGCGAGCTGCGCGGCGAGCCCCCCCTTGAGCGCCCGGTTCTCCTCCTCGAGCTTCTCGCGCTGGTCCTCGAGGGCCTGGACCTGGCGCGCGCCGTCGAGCGCCACGCCGGCGAGCGCCGCCACGGAATCGAGGAACCGGCGATCCTCGGGCGTAAAGCCCGCCACCTCGCCGCCCCGCTCCTCCTTGTCGAGCACCGCGAGATACCCGAGGAACACGCCGCGGCCCGACAGCGGCACCGCCACGAGCTCCCGGAACTCGCGGCCCGCGAAGCGGCCGTCCCGCCGCGCCAGCGACTCGCCGCCCGCGAGCAGCTCGCGCCACAGCGGCTCGCGCAGCAGCCCGTCGCCGTCGAGGGCGGCGAGCGCCCACCCTACCTCGGCCACCACCCGCGCCGCGCCATGAGGGTCCCGGGTCACCGCCACCGCGGCGGCCGGGTCGAGCACCGCGCAGACCCGCTGCAACAGCTCGTCGACGAGCTCCTGCTCCGGCCGGTGGGCGTGCAGCGCGACCGCGAGATCGTAGAGCGTCTCGAGCTGCAGCAGCCGGCGCTTCTCGGCGAAGCTCGTTCCCGGGGACATCGCCCCCGAATCCTACCGCGCGTCCTCTTCACCACCTGGAGGAGCATGGTCGCGAGGTTCAACGCCGCCGACCCGTGCGTCGATCCGGGCGACGGCATGCCCTGGTTCAGGCCGTCGACCTGCCCCTGAGGGGGCTCCGAGCGTCGCCGCGGGCCGGCCCTACCCGCGGCCGGCGAGCCAGCGCTCGAGGAAGCGGCCGGTGTGGCTGCGGCGGGCCTTCGCGACCTTCTCGGGGGAGCCGGCGGCGAGCAGGCGGCCGCCGGCGGCGCCGCCTTCGGGGCCGAGGTCGATGACCCAGTCGGCCGTCTTGATGACCTCGAGGTTGTGCTCGATGACGACGACCGTGTTGCCCTTCTCCGTAAGCCCGTGGAGGATGCTCAGGAGCTTGCCCACGTCCTCGAAGTGGAGGCCCGTCGTCGGCTCGTCGAGCAGATAGAGGGTGCGCCCGGTGGAGCGCTTGCAGAGCTCGCGGGCGAGCTTCACGCGCTGCGCCTCGCCGCCCGACAGCGTCGTCGCCGGCTGGCCCAGCCGGATGTAGCCGAGCCCGACCTCGTCGAGGGTGCGCAGGATCCGCTCGACGGCCGGGATGTGGGCAAACAGCTCGCGCGCCTGTTCGACGGAGAGGTCGAGGATCTGCGCGACGTCGTGCCCCTTGTAGCGCACCGCGAGCGTCTCGCGCTCGTAGCGCTTGCCGCCGCAGACCTCGCAGGTGACGTAGATGTCGGGCAGGAAGTGCATCTCGATCTTGATCTGCCCGTCGCCCTTGCACGCCTCGCAGCGGCCCCCCGCCACGTTGAAGCTGAAGCGGCCCGGCTTGTAGCCCCGCATGCGGGCCTCGGGGGTCTTGGCCATCAGCGTGCGGATGTGGTTGAAGACGTTCGTGTAGGTCGCCGGATTCGAGCGCGGCGTGCGGCCGATCGGGCTCTGGTCGATGGCGATGACCTTGTCCAGTTGCTCGAGGCCGGCGATCTCGTCGTGCTCCCCGGGCGGCTCCGAGGCGCGGTAGAAGTGGCGCGCCAGGGCGCGGTAGAGGATGTCGTTGACGAGGCTGCTCTTGCCGGACCCGGAGACGCCCGTCACGACGACGAGCAGGCCGAGGGGGACCTCGACGGTGAGGTCCTGCAGGTTGTTGTGGCGCGCGCCGCGGACGACCAGGCGCTGCTCGTTGGGAGGGCGCCGGGACTCCGGGACGGCCACGGCGCGGTCGCCGCGCAGGTACTGGCCGGTGAGCGAGGCGGCGTGCGCCTGGATCTCGGCCGGGGTGCCCGCCGCGACGATCTCGCCGCCGTGGATGCCCGCCCCCGGCCCGATGTCGATGACCCAGTCCGCCGCCCGGATCGTCTCCTCGTCGTGCTCCACGACGAGCACCGAGTTGCCGAGGTCGCGCATCCCCTTCAAGGTGCGCAGGAGGCGCTCGTTGTCGCGCTGGTGGAGGCCGATCGAGGGCTCGTCGAGCACGTAGAGCACCCCCATGAGCTTGCTTCCCACCTGGGTCGCCAGCCGGATGCGCTGGCTCTCGCCGCCCGAGAGCGTCGCCGCGGCGCGCCCCAGGCTCAGGTAGCCGACGCCGACGTCGTCGAGAAACCCCAGCCGGTCGCGGATCTCCTGCACGACCTTGCCGGCGATCGCCCGCTGCCGGTCGTCGAGGCCGAGATCCGTGAAGAAGCCGCGCAGCTCGCCGATCGTCGTCGTCGACAGCTCGTCGATGCGGCGCCCCGCCACGCTCACGGCCAGCGCCTCCGGCCGCAGCCGCCGCCCGCCGCAGGCGTCGCAGGGCCGGATGGACATGTACTTCTCGAGCTCGCCACGGATCGCGGCCGACTCGGTCTCCCGGTAGCGGCGCTCGAGCCGGGGGATCACCCCTTCGTAGTTGCCGCGCCAGGAGTAGCTCGACTTGCGCCCCTTGAGCTCGAAGGTCATCTCCTGCTCGCCGCTGCCCCACAGCAGGACCTTCCGCACCCCGGCGGGCAGCTCCTGCCACGGCGTCTCGAGCGAGAAGCCGAGCTTCTCGCCGAGCGTCTTCACCATCTGCCGGCGCCACGACTTGGGACCGCTCTTCCAGGGGGCCACGGCCCCGGCGTCGATCGACCGCTCGGGGTCGACCACCACCCGCTCGGGGTCGATCGCCCGCAGGGTGCCGAGTCCCGAGCATTGGGGGCAGGCGCCGTAGGGGCTGTTGAACGAGAAGAGGCGCGGCGTCACCTCGGCGAGGTTCGACCCGCAGTCGACGCATGCGTAGTGCTGCGACAGGGTCTCTTCCGGCAGCCCGCTCGGCGCGACGACGATGAGCCCGGCGCCGACCCGCAGCGCCGTCTCGATCGAGTCGGTCAGTCGCGACTCGACGCCCGGCTTGACGACCAGGCGATCGACGACGACGTCGATGTCGTGCTGCTTCATCTTGTCGAGCCGCGGCAGCTCGCCGGAGAGGTCGACGGTCTGGCCGTCGATCCGGGCGCGCACGAAGCCCTCGCGCGTCATCTGGGCGAGCTGCTTCTTGTACTCCCCCTTCTTGCCCCGGACGTAGGGCGCGTACAGCACCAGCCGGGTGCCGTCCGGCAGCGCCAGGAGGCGGTCGACCATCTGCTGCACCGTCTGCGGCCGCACCTCGCTGCCGCACGCGGGGCAGTGCGGCTCGCCGATCGAGGCGTAGAGCAGCCGCAGGTAGTCGTGGATCTCGGTCACCGTGCCCACCGTGGAGCGCGGGTTCTTGGAGACCGACTTCTGCTCGATCGAGATCGCCGGCGAGAGGCCGTCGATCGAATCGACGTCCGGCTTCTCCATCTGCTCGAGGAACTGCCGGGCGTAGGCCGACAGCGACTCGACGTAGCGCCGCTGGCCCTCGGCGTAGAGGGTGTCGAAGGCGAGCGACGACTTGCCCGAGCCCGAGACCCCCGTCACCACCACCAGCCGGTTGCGGGGGATCTCGACGGTGACGTTCTTGAGGTTGTGCTCGCGCGCGCCGCGAACGACGATCGAGTCCATGGGCGCCGAGTGTAAGGCACCCGTCAAGGCCGATCCGGCCCCTTCATCGCGGCCGGCGGCGGACGGCTAGATGCTAGAGTCCCGCCATGAGCGAAGCACAGCAGGCCGCGCGCCAGGCCGAGACCCTTCGCCGGGTCGGCGAGTACCTCGGCGAGCTCTTCGACGAGCCCTTCCTCGACCCGGAGACGGACCACTACTACGTGGGCTACGGCTCGACCGTTCTCGAGATCTCCGTCGAGCCGTACGGCCCCGACGAGACTGTCATCCGGATCACGGCGTACTGCGTCCAGAACGTCGACGTCCAGGCCGAGCTCGCCATCGGCCTGCTAGGCCTCAACCACGAGGTCCCGTTCGGCGCCTTCGAGCTGGTGGGCAACGACATCTTCTACTCGCACGCCCTCTTCGGCCGCGGGCTCAACCGCAAGAGCCTGCTCGGCGCGATCGCCGCCGTGGCCACGACCTCGGACGACTACGACGACCGCATCGTGCAGCGCTACGGCGGCAACACGGCGCTCGAGCTCATCCAGGAGACGGGCGGCCGCAAGCGCCGGCGGTCCAAGGGCGCCTAGCCGGGTCTAGCGGGCCGAGTCCCGGTGCCGGTCGCGGACGGCCGCCTCCGCCTCGCGGTCGAGGATGCGCTGCTTCAAGTCCATCCGCTTGTCGCGCTGCTTCTTGCCGCGGGCGAGAGCGAGCTCGGCCTTGATGCGGTTGCCCTTGACGTAGATCGCCAGCGGCACGCAGGTCTGGCCCTGGATCGCCGTCCGCCCGAAGATCTTGTCGATCTCGCGGCGGTGGAGCAGCAGCTTGCGGGGGCGCTCGGGGTCGTGGTTCTCGCGGTTGCCGTGGGTGTAGGGGCTCACGTGCGCCCCCACGAGCCAGGCCTCGCCGTCGCGGATCTCGACGTAGCTGTCCTTGAGCTGGATCCGCCCGGCGCGCACGGACTTGACCTCCGTCCCCTGCATGACGATCCCCGCCTCGAACGTCTCGAGGATCGTGTAGTCGTGACGGGCGCGGCGGTTGCGCGCCACGGTCTTGAGCGATGGCTTGTCGGCGTCGGCCGTCACGGAGCGTCCTTCCTTCCCTCGGCCCCGCCCGCGCCGGACGGGGAGCGCCATTGTCCCTCATCCGCGCCGCGCCGGGAACGCGGCCTCCGGCGGGGCCCGGCCTGCTAGAGTTTCCCATCATGCGCGCCTTCTACCGCGGGCTGGCCCTGGCGCTGCTGGCGAGCGCCGCGGCGGGCGCCGAGCCGCGCCTCTCGGAGGTCCGGGTCGCCCTCGAGGATGGCAGCGTCAAGGTCAGCTTCGAGCTGCTCGACGCCTTCTCCGACGAGACCATGGAGCGCATCCGGACCGGCCTGCCCACCGGCTTCGTCTACCAGTTCCGGCTCGATCGCGACCGCAAGCGCTGGTTCGACGCCAGCCTGGCCGCGCGCACCCTCCAGGTCGTGGCGATGTACAACGCCGTGACCGCCGAGTACCTCGTCAACTTCAAGCTCGACGGCGAGCTCGTCGAGAGCCGGGTGGTGCGGGAGCGGCTGAACCTCGAGCTGGCCCTCACCCGCCTCGCCGGCGTCCCCATCTTCGACCTCGAGAGCATCGACACTCCCGACCGGGTGCTCGTCCGCGCCCGCGCCGACCTCGGCTCGAAGACCGGCTTTCTCTTCCTGCCCACCAAGGTCACGACGGGCTGGCACCGCTCGCGCAAGTTCCGCGCCACCGACGAGGCCGGCTGATGGCGCTCGGCAAGCGCTTCGCGCGGCACCGCAAGGACAACCGCTGGATTGCCGGCGGCATGGCGCTCCTGCTGGCGGTCCTCACGGGCCTCTTCTATCTCGTCCAGAGATCCCGCGACCTGCCCCCGGAGCTCATCACCAACCGGGTGCTGCTCTTCGTCGTCTGGAGCGTCAACCTGGTCCTCATCCTGGCGATCAGCTTCGTCCTCGCCCGCAACCTCTTCAAGCTCGCCGTCGAGCGCCGCCACCGGGTGCTCGGCTCCAAGTTCAAGACCAAGCTGGTGCTGACCTACATCGCGCTGTCGCTCGTGCCGGTGCTGCTGCTCTTCGCCTACGGCACCCGTCTCCTCCAGGGGTGGCTCGACCGCTGGTTCGACGAGCCGGCCATCGAGCAGCTGCTCGACCAGGGATTCGCCGTGGCCCAGGAGCTCAACGACCAGGTGCGCGCGGCCCGGCAGCGGGACGCCCGCGGCGTCGTCGAGGAGATCTCCGCCGTCCAGCTCTCGCCGTCGCGCCGGCAGCGCCAGCTCGAGAGCCTCCTGCCGCGGGAGCTCGAGCGCCGCGGCCTCGACGCGCTCGCCGTCTACGACGGCATGGACTTCCTGCACGGCGTCGTGAGCTCGCGCTCCGCGCTCGGCGACCTTCCGGAGCCGGACGGCCGGTTCCTCGCGCGGGTGCTCGAGGACGGCTCCGGCTCGATGTTCCAGCCGGCCGCCAACGGCTCGGGCCGCATGGTGGTAGGCGCCGCGGCGGGCGACGCGCCGCCCGGCTCGCCGCGGCCGGTCGTCATCGCCGTGAGCCTGCTCGACTCCGAGGTGGCGCGCCAGAGCGAGGCCGTGATCCAGGCCCACCAGGGCTTCGATCAGCTCAAGTTCCAGCAGCACGAGATCTCCTCCAGCTTCTTCCTCTCGTTCCTCATGGTCACCCTGTTCCTGCTCCTGGCCGTGACCTGGGTCGGGCTCTACCTCGCGCGCCGCGTCACCGAGCCCATCGACGCCCTGGCCGAGGGCACCCGCCGCGTCTCGAGCGGCGAGCTCGACTACCGGGTCGAGGTCGACGCCGGCGACGAGCTCGGCGTGCTGGTCGACTCCTTCAACCGCATGACCGGAGCGCTCGAGGAGTCGACCCGCGGGCTGACGAGCGCCAACCGCCAGCTGGCCGAGGAGCGCGCCGTCCTGAGCACCGTGCTGCAGAGCACCGCCGCCGGCGTCATCGCCGTCGACGACGAGGGCACGGTTCTGGCGTTCAACGGGGCCACCGGCAGGATGCTGCGCCAGCCGAGCGGCGACGTCCTGGGCCGCGACATCCGCGAGATCTGGGCCGACCCCGAGCGCGGCAAGCTCGCCGAGCTCTTCGGCGAGGCCGCGGACCGCGACGGGCGCCTCACCCGCAGCGTGCGGCTGCTCCTGGCGGGCGAATGGAAGACCTTCGAGGCCAAGGTGACCGCCCTGCGCCACGAGGGGGGCCACCTGCGCGGCCACGTGATGGTGCTCGAGGACCTCACCGAGCTCATCCACGCCCAGCAGCGGGCCGCCTGGAACGACGCCGCGCGGCGCGTCGCCCACGAGATCAAGAACCCGCTGACCCCCATCAAGCTGGCCGCCGAGAGGCTGCTGCGGCGGCGCCGCGAGAACGCCCCGGAGCTCGCCGAGCTGGTCGACGACGCCGTCGAGATCATCGTCCGCGAGGTCGGCCAGATCCAGAGCATGGTCGACGAGTTCTCCCGCTTCGCCCGCATGCGCCGCCCGCAGCCGGCCAAGGTGGACCTCGCCCGCCTGGTCGAGGAGACCCTCCACCTCTACGACGGCCTGAAGGACGGCGTCGAGATCGCCGGCGAGGTCCAGCCCGACGCCGCCTCGGCGTGGCTCGACGGCGAGCAGGTGAAGCGCGTCCTCATCAACCTGATCGACAACGCCGTCGAGGCCACGGAAGCCCCCGGCGCCGTCCGCGTCTCCGTCGAGCGCGACAACGGCGCCCTGCGCATCCGCGTCGCCGACACCGGCCGCGGCATCCCCCCCGAGGCCCGCGAGAAGCTCTTCCTCCCCCACTTCTCCACCAAGGGCCGCGGCACCGGCCTCGGCCTCTCGATCGTCCGCCGCATCATCGCCGAGCACCACGGCACGATCCGCGTCTCCGAGAACCAGCCCGCCGGCACGGTCTTCACGGTCGACATCCCGCAGGGGTGAGGCGGCCGGAGCACCAAGGTACCAGCACCAAGGTGCCGGTCGGCGCGGCAGGCGAGCGCAGGCGGCGCCTGGACCTACTCGCCGCCGAGGCGCAGGTAGTGGGGGCTCGAGAGCCGGTCGAGGGCCGGGATGTCGATCCAGGTCAGGAGCGCGAGGGTGGCGACGAGGAGGGCCACGACGGCCAGGAGTGAGCGCTCGCGGAAGAGCTTCTCGGGGCGCTGGGCCGTGGAGTCGGGCTTGAGGCCGATGCGCAGGTAGACGGCGAAGAGGGCCGCGAAGACGGGCAGCGAGAGCAGGTACTCGATGCGGTACTTGACGAGGAAGACGGCGAGGAAGAAGGCGGCGAGCTGGGCGTAGAGGAAGGCCGAGATGAGCAGCCGGGCGTCCGTGTAGCGGCGGAAGGAGCGGCGGTAGAGGCGCAGCTGGTCGAGGACGCCGGCGCCGGCGGCGAGCCGGTGCTCCGCCAGGCGCTTGATCGCCATGAGGAAGGCGCCGCCCATCCAGTAGGAGAGCAGAAGGCTCGAGGGCGGCAGCGTGTCGGGCCACACCATCGCCCAGCCGAGGGTGAGGCGGATGGGGTTGTTGACGGCCTCGGTGACGACGTCGAGATAGGCACGGTCCTTCGTCCGCAGGGGGCGGACGTTGTAGGTCAGGCCGCTCGCCAGGAAGGCCAGGGAGCAGTAGAGGTAGAGCGGCGAGACGAGGGCCGCGGCGGCCAGCGCCAGGCCGGCCAGGACCAGGTACTCGGCGGCGACCAGCGCCGCGGACATCTCCGTGACGACGGCGGGGCGGGTCGACTTGCTGGGATGGTGGCGGTCGGAGCGGGCGTCGAGCCATTCGTTGATGACGTAGTTGGCCGAGGCCGCCAGACAGGCCGCGACGAGGCCGACGGCGCAGCGCGCGAGGACGCGATCGGGGGGCGCCGGGTGGGCGAGATAGGCCAGGACGATCCCGGGCAGGATGAAGACGTGCTTCGGCCAGTGATCGGGCCGCGCCATGGCCAGGTAGTCGCGCAACCGCGCCGGCGGCCGCGCGCCGAGGCTCGTCGCGGGCTCTTCGATCATGGCCGCTACCTTACTGGAGTGGATTGCCGGAGTGGATCGCCGGCGGGGATCGCCGGAGTGGTTTGCCGGATGGGATGGGCTCTGGACCACCCTATAATCCCCTCATGACTCCAGAGAGGACACCGCAAGAGAGGATCCAGGGCGAGCTCACCGCCGCGTTGAAGGCTCGCGACGCGGCGCGGACGTCGACGCTGCGGCTGCTGCTGACCGCGCTCAAGAACCAGCGCATCGCCGACGGCGCGGAGGTCGACGAGGCCGGGTTCCTGAAGATCGTCCGCAAGTCGGTCAAGCAGCGCCACGAGGCCGCCGAGCTCTACGACCAGGGCGGGCGGGGCGAGCTGGCGGCCAAGGAGCGGGCGGAGGCGGAGATGCTCCAGGCCTACCTGCCGCCGGCCGTCGACGAGGCGGAGATCCGCCGCGCCGTCGAGGCGTTCGTGGCCGCCGAGGGCCTTTCCGGCAAGCAGGCGATGGGCGCCGTCATGAAGGAGATGGTCGCCAGGTTCGCCGGGCAGGCCGACGGCGCCGCGATCAGCAGGATCGCCCGCGAAGTGCTCTCCTAGGCGGACGCTCGTGCGGCGCGTCATCGTCGGAACCGCCGGCCACATCGACCACGGCAAGACCCGCCTGGTCGAGGCCCTGACCGGCATCGACTGCGACCGCTGGGAGGAGGAGAAGCGGCGCGGCATCACCATCGACATCGGCTTCGCCCATCTCGTCGAAGGAGACCTCCAGATCGGCTTCGTCGACGTGCCCGGGCACGAGCGCTTCCTCCACAATGCCCTGGCCGGCCTCGGGGGGATTCGCGTGATGCTCCTCGTCGTCGCCGCCGACGAGGGGGTCAAGCCGCAGACCCGCGAGCACCTGGCGGTCTGCGACCTGCTGGCGATCCCGGCCGGCATCGTGGCCCTGACCAAGTCGGACCTCGCCCCCGAGGAGCGCCGCGCCGAGGTGCGCGCCGAGGTCGCCGAGCTCCTCGCCGCCACCCGCTTCGCCGGCGCCGAGGTCGTGGCCGTCTCGAGCCAGAGCGGCGACGGGATCGCGCAGCTGCGCCGCCGCCTCGCCGAGCTCGGCGGCCGCCACGCTCAGGCGCTCGACCCGCGGCGGCCGGCCCGGCTGCCGGTCGACCGCGCGTTCCACGTCAAAGGCCGCGGCCTCGTCGTCACCGGCACCCTGACCGCCGGCGCCCTCGGGGTGGGCGACGTCCTGGACGTGGCGCCGGCCGGCGGCCGCGCCCGGGTGCGCGGCGTCCAGGTCCACGGCGCCGACCGCGAGCGCGCCGAGGCGGGCGAGCGCGTAGCCCTCCAGCTGGCCGGAATCGAGGCCGAGGCGGTGCCGCGGGGCACCCAGCTGGCCGCGCCGGGCGGCGTCGAGCCGGGCCGCGCCTGGCTGGCCGAGTGCCATCTGCTGCCCGAGGCGCCGAAGGCCATCCGCGGCTCCACCCAGGTCCGCGTGCACCTCTACTCGGCGGAGATCGTCGGCCGGCTGCGGCCGCTCGCCGGGCCGCTCGCGCCCGGCGCCACGGGCCTCGTCGAGATCCGGCTCGCGCAGCCGCTGGCCGCCGTGCGCGGCGACCGTTTCATCGTCCGCCGCCCGTCGCCGGCGACGACCCTGGGCGGCGGCCGGGTGCTCGATCCGCACTGGCACCGGCGGCGCGGCAGCGAGCTCGCGACGGCCCTCCAGGAGCTCGCCGGCGGCGTCGAGGCGGCGCTTGCCTTCTGGACCGAGGAGGCGGGCGAGGGGGGCGCCCGCACGGCCGACCTCGCCGTCCGTCTCGGGTGGACCCGGGAGGCCTGCGAAGCGGCGCTCGCCGAGCTCGCCGCGGCCCAGAAGATCGTCCGCCTGCCGGCCGGCCAGGGCCAGGACGCGCGCTGGCTCACCGGCCGCGCCTTTCGGCGCATCGAGCGGCGCGCCCGCAAGGTCCTCGGCGACTACTTCGCCGCCCACCGGATGCAGGACGGCATGCCGCGGGCGCAGGCCGTCGCCGCCATCCTCCCCGGCCGCGGCGCCGAGATCGCGGCCGCCCACCTGCGCTGGCTCGGGGAGCGCAAGGTCCTCGCGGTGCACGGCGACAAGGTGGCCCTGCCGGGGCGCAGCGCCGATCTCACGGGCGGCGAGTCCAAGCTGGCCGCCGCCATCCTCGCCGCCTACGAGGCGGCGGGGCTGACGCCGCCGCCGCCGAGCGAGGTGCGGGCCGGGCTCGGCGCCAAGGCGCAGATCCTCGACGGCGTCGTCCGCCACCTGCTCGAGCGCAAGAAGCTGTCCCGGCTGCCCGGCGGGCTCCTGATCGCCACCTCGGCGGTGGACGCGCTGCGCCGGGAGCTCGAGGCGAGCGCGAGCGACGTCGTCGGCATCCCCGAGTTCAAGGAGCGCTACGGCCTGAGCCGCAAGTGGGCCATCCCGCTGCTCGAGCACCTCGACTCGATCGGCGCCACCCGCCGGGTCGGCAACGAACGGCAGATCCTGCGCGGCAGGACTCCCGACAAGGAGGAGCCCCGATGATCGTCGAGATCACCGGCCGCTACACCGGCGGCCTCGGCACCCTGATGATCCACGGCCCGTCCGGCGCCACGATCCGCACCGCGGCGCCGCTCGACAACCACGGCGACGGCAGCACCTTCTCCCCCACCGACCTCGCCGCCGCCGCCTTCGCCTCGTGCATGGTCACGATCATGGGCATCGCGGCCCGGGACGCCGACATCGACCTCGAAGGGCTCACCTTCAGCGTCGAGAAGCACATGGCGGCGAGCCCGCGCCGCATCGCCCGGCTGCCCGTCACCATCAACATGCCCCCGGGGCTCGCCGCGGAAGAGCGAGACCTCCTCGAGACCGCCGCCCGCGGCTGTCCCATGTGCTCGTCGCTCGCCGCCGAGCTCGAGCGGCCGGTGCGGTTCGCCTACCCGGACTGAAGCGCTCCCGCCCTGCCCGGCCCGGGCATCGCGAGCTCCTTCAGCTCTCCGATCCCCCCGACCGCTCCGCCCGCGCCAGCAGGTCTTCGAGGGCGAGGGCTCGAGACCAGCGCGTCAGGTAGTCGCGGTCGAGTCCGGCTCCCTGGGCCTCGAGGATGCCGAGTACGTCGCCCCACTGACGATCGGAGCTCTCACCCCCGGCGCGGTACCACAAGAGCTTGCGCAAGATCGTGTCCTCGGCCGACTTGACGAACGTCTCGCGGGTCGGCGCCTCGGCCAACCGCACGGCCTGGCGCCGCGAGAACTCCATCCGATCGAAGTCCGAGTCGCCACGCACGAAGAGATCGACCTTGACCCCCGTCGCGAGATGGACGAGGTTGAAGCTGCCCTGGCGAGCACTGGCTTGCCGGGCGCGCGCGGCGCTGCCGTAGAAGTCGCTCGCCAGCAGCTCCACCAGCCGCGCCGCGTCGTCGGCATCGAGCTCCACCACGAGATCGATGTCCTGGGTCTGGCGGGGGATCCCGTGGATCGAGCTCGCGAACGAGCCACCCAGGTGATAGGGGACCTCCAGCTCGTCGAGGGCGCCGACGACCCGGTAGAGCACCTCGAGGGTCTCGGGCAGCCCGGACTTCATCTCCGGCCGTCGAGCGGTCCGTAGACGTCGCTTGCCAGGTCTTCGCCCAGCGTCAACCCCAGGAGGCGGCGCCGCAGGCGCTCCGGGCTCTCTTGCGGATGGCGCGCCGCGAGCCCGGCCAGCGCCAGCAGGCGCGCCGTCCGGTTGGCGTCCTCGAGGAGCTCGACCTTCCTCCACGGGGGCATCCGACGGTAGATCTCGAGCATCACCTGCTCGGCCTTCGGATCGCGGTCGGATGCCGGGTCTGGTGCCTCCTTCATCGCCGAGAGGCTAGCACGCCGGCGGCCGGGCGCCGCGCGCTCGGCGGCGCGATCCCTAGGCCTTGGCGTCGTACCAGGTCGGGCCGGCGGCCACGTCGACGACGAGCGGCACCCGCAGCTCGTCGACGCTCTCCATCTCGTGGCGGACGAGCTTGCTGGCCTCTTCGACGCCGCCGGCCGGCACCTCGAGGACGAGCTCGTCGTGGACGGTCAGGAGCAGGTGGGCGGCGGGCAGCTCGGCCCGCAGGCGGGCGTCGACGGCGACCATCGCCTTCTTGAGCAGATCGGCCGCGGTGCCCTGGATGCGGGCGTTGATGGCCATGCGCCGGGCGTTCTCGCGCACGGCGTGGTTTCTTGCCTGGAGCTCGGGGAGCCAGCGCACGCGGCCGTAGAGAGTCTCGACCTTGCCCTCGCGCTCGGCGGCCTCGAGCGTCGAGTCCATGTAGCGCTTCACGCCGGCGTACTTCTCGAGATAGGCGTCGATGAACTGCTGGGCCTCGCCGCGCGAGATGCCGAGGTTCTGGCTCAGGCCGAAGGCGCTCATGCCGTAGATGATCCCGAAGTTGATCACCTTGGCGGCGCGCCGCTGGCGGGCCGTCACCAGCTCGGGCGCCACGTCCATGACCACCGCCGCCGTCGCCCGGTGGATGTCCTCGCCGGCCTCGAAGGCGGCGATGAGCGCCGGCTCCTCGGCGATGTGCGCCAGGACGCGGAGCTCGATCTGGCTGTAGTCGGCGACCAGCAGCAGCCTCCCCGCCGGCGCCACGAAGGCGCGGCGGATGCTGCGCCCGAGCTCCGTGCGGATCGGGATGTTCTGCAGGTTGGGCTGCACCGAGGAGAGCCGGCCGGTGGCGGCCACCGCCTGCTCGTAGCGGGTGTGCAGCCGGCCGTCGGCGGCGACCAGGGCCGGCAGCGCGTCGACGTAGGTCGACTTGAGCTTGGAGATCTCGCGGTAGTCGAGGAGCTTCTCCGCCAGCGGGAAGCCCTTGAGCGCCAGCTGGTGCAGGGTGTCGGCGTCCGTCGAGTAGCTCTTCGTCTTGCGGGTGCGCTTGACGACCGGGTAGTCGAGGCGCTCGAACATGATCTCGCCGAGCTGGCCGGGCGAGTTGATGTTGAAGCGCTCGCCGGCGATCTTGTAGATCGCCTCCTCGAGCGCCAGCATCCGGGTCTGGAGGTCGCTCGACATGTCGGCGAGAAACTCGCTGTCGAGCGCGATGCCGCGCTCCTCCATCCGCACGAGCACCGGCACCAGCGGCTCCTCGATGTCCCGGTAGACGCTCTCGAGGCTCGCGGCGGCGAGCTCCTCGCGCATGGCGGGGGCGAAGCGCCGCGGCAGCTCGACCCGCTCGGCGGCGAAGACCCGCAGCCCCTCGCCGCCGAGCGCCGGCTCGATCCCCTTCTCCCAGCCCGCCTCCTTGGGGGTGACGACGCTGTACTGCAGCCGGTCGAGCGCCACCTCGGGCAGGCCGTGGCCGCGCAGCGCCGGGCGCAGGACGTACGAGAGGAGCATCGTGTCGTCGAGCGCCGCCGCCACCGCCGCCTCGCCGTCGGCCAGGCGCAGGACCTCCTTGAGGTCGTGCCCCACGAGGCGGCGGGCGCCGTCGGCGAGCCACGAGCGCAGCGAGCCCACGACCGCCTCCCGCACGCCGTCGCGGCGCAGGTCGGCAAACAGCACGTCGCCCCCGGCGGCGCCGACGACGACGCCGAGCGGCTCACCGTCGCCCACGACCCCGAGGTAGATCTCCGCACCCAGGGAGGCCACGGCCTCGGTCCATGCCCCTTCGTCTTCCAGCTCGACGGCCGCGGCTACGGGCTGGAATGCCGTTTCGCCGCCGCCGCCGAGCTCTTCGAGCAGGGAGGGGAACTCGAGCCTCTGGAACAGCGCGGCGAGGGCGTCCTTGTCCAGGGGCTCGCGGCGCAAGGACCCCGGATCGAAGGCGACGTCGAGATCCGTGTGGATCGTCACCAGCTGCTTCGACAGCTCGGCATCCGCCCGGTGGGCCTCGAGACTGGCCCGGTAGCGCTTGCGGAGCCGGTAGGGCTTTTCTTCGATCTCCGCGGTGCGCGCCAGCAGCTCCTCGAGGGAGCCGAAGTCGCGGATCAGCTCGACGGCCCCCTTGCCGCCGATGCCCGCGACGCCCGGCACGTTGTCCGAGACGTCGCCCTGGATGGCGAGGACGTCGGCCACCTGCGAAGGGGGCACGCCGAAGTCCTCTTCCACGAGGGCCGGGTCGTAGAGCTTGTCGCGGCCGGTGTGCATCAGGAAGACGTGCTCGTCGACGAGCTGCATGAGGTCCTTGTCGGCGCTGACCAGGACGACGTCGTAGCCGTCCGCCGCGGCCCGCTTCGCCAGCGTGCCGAGAACGTCGTCCGCCTCGTACCTCGCGAGCTCGAGAATCGGGATCCGATAGCCCTCGATGGCCTGCCGGACCCAGGGAATCTGCACTCTCAAGTCCTCCGGCATGGGCCGCCGCGTCGCCTTGTACTCGCTGTACTGCTCGCTGCGGACCGTGTCGCCGGAGACGTCCAGGGCCACGCCGATGAGCTCCGGGTTCTCCTCGCGCAGCAGCTTGCGCAGCATGGTGATGAAGCCGTAGACCGCGTTCGTCGGCTCGCCCTTGGAGCTCGACAGCTCGCGGATCGCGTGGAACGCGCGGTAGATGTTCGAGTAGCCGTCGATCAAGTAGAGACGGGGACGCTTGGCTGCCATGGCGCGGTCATTCTATGCTCGGCGCTCGCGCCGCCGGCGCGGCGGAGAGCCGGCATTCTCTTGGGAGGACGCAGTCTCTTGGGAGGCCGCAGTCTCTTGGGAGGACGCGGTCTCTTGAGAGGACGCAGTCTCCTGGGAGGACGCAGTCTCCTGGGAGGACGCAGTCTCCTGGGAGGCCGGCATTTCTTGGGAGGACGGGCAGCCATGGAATCGATTCTCGAGATGTTCCGCCTCATGGGCCTCGGCTCGTGGATCCTCATGGGACTGCTGGCCGGTGCCGTCGCCAAGTTCCTGCTTCCCGGCAAGGACCCCGGCGGCTGCGTGACGACGATCGGAATCGGCGTCGTCGGCGCTCTGCTGGGCGGCTTCCTGGCGACCTACCTCGGCTTCGGCGGCCTGTCGGGCTTCGACATCCGCAGCTTCGTCATCGCGACCCTGGGCTCCTTCCTGCTCCTCCTCCTGCTGCGGGTGTTCAAGGGCCGCGCCAAAGACGAAGACTGACGGCCGCCGCTCATGGCCCATCCCGTTCTCGGCCTCCATCACGTGACCGCGACGGTCGACGGCGCCCAGGAGGATCTCGACTTCTGCCGCGGTCTCCTGGGCCTGCGGCTGGTCAAGAAGACGGTCAACTTCGACAACCACGACGTCTACCACTTCTACTACGGCGACGAGCGGGGCTCGCCGGGCACGATCTGGACGACCTTCCCCTACGCGGGGCACGGGGTGCGCCGGGGGACGCAGGGCGCCGGGCAGGTGGTGACGACGGCGTTCTCGGTGCCCGCCGGGTCGCTCGACTTCTGGGCGGCGCGGCTCGCCGAGCGCGGCGTCGAAGCCCGCCGCCGCGGCCGGCGGTTCGGCGACGACGTGCTGGCGCTGACCGACCCCTCCGGCCTCGACCTCGAGCTCGTGGCCGCGAGCGGCGACGGGCGGGCGCCGTGGACCGGCATCGTGGGCGCCGAGTCGGCGATTCGCGGGCTGCACGGCGTGACGATGATGGTGCGCCGGGCCGGGCCGACCCGCGAGCTGATGTGCGGCCTCCTGGGCTACCGGGTGGTCGACGAGACCGAGGGCCGGGCCCGCCTCGCCGTCCACGAAGACGCGCCCGGTCACTTCATCGACCTCCTCGTCGCCCCCGGCGCCGAGCCGGCCGTCAACGGCCTGGGCACGGTGCACCACGTCGCCATGGCGATCGCCGGCGACGACGAGCAGCTGCGGCTGCGCGAGGAGCTGGCGCGCCTGGGGATCCAGGTGACGCCGGTGCGCGACCGCTGCTACTTCCGCTCCATCTACTTCCGCGAGCCGGGCGGCGTGCTGTTCGAGGTGGCGACGACGCGACCCGGGTTCACCCTCGACGAAGAGCTCGCCGCGCTTGGCCGCGGCCTCGAGCTGCCGCCGTGGGAAGAGCCCCACCGGCGGGCGATCGAGGCCGCACTTCCGCCGGTCAGCCACTGACGCCGCAGCCCCAGACAACGCGGAGAGAGTTGAAAAGCGGATTGAGAGAGAGTACTCTCCGCGAGCTTTCGAGAAACCAGAACGACGCCGAGCGATCCGGGCAGGATGGACAGGCACCGCGCGAGCGGCGGCCCGGCTCGGCGAGACCCGACCGGAGGAGCCACATTCATGTCACGATCACCCGACCCATCCTCGTCCCGCTACGCACTGACGCTCGCCCTCGTCGCCCTCGTCGGCGCCGGGGTCCTGCCCGCCGTGGAGGCGCCCGAGCGCTCGGGCGTCGGCGAGAAGGCGTTTCGGCATCCCGACCTCGAGATCAGCACCATCTTGCGATTGCCGGCCGAGCTGCCTCCGGGCGACGCCGCCGACGTCGCCGCCGCTGATCTCGCGGCCCTGGGCGTGCCCGCGGACCGGGGACGGTTGGATGCCCGCAGCGGCCGGTGGGGCGCCATCACGCCCAGCCAGCCGCTCGTGCCGGGCAGCGGCGTCGGCAACGAGCTGACCTGGGAAGGTCTCGGCCGTCCGGCACCGGCCAACGACGCGGCCCTGCGCGCCGCCGTCGGCACCGCCTTTCGCGGCTACCTGAAGAAGAACGCCGCGGAGCTGCGGATCGACGTCGGCGAGACGGCGGGCGCCGGACTCGCCACCGTCCACGACGGCGGAGCGGTCGCGCAGATGTACGTCCCGCGAGTCGTCAAGGGCGTCCCGGTTCGCGGCAGCTATCTGACCGCGGTGATCAACCACGGCAACCTGGTGCTCTTCGCCGCCAACAACTGGGGCGACGTCGACGTCTCCACCGTCCCCGACGTGTCGGCAGAGGACGCGCTGGCGACGGTTCAGGCTCACGTGGAACCGTTCACCATCACCGGCTCCTGGGGCAAGACCGAGATGATCCTCGTCCCCACCGCTCGCGGAGGGGAGCTGCAGCAGGTCCGGCTGGGCCAGGGCTACGGCCATCGCCTCGCGTGGGTCCTCCGTCCGAGCTTCGCGGACGACCTCGCCCGGTGGGAGGCGCTCGTCGACGCCCACACGAACGAGCTCATCTCGTTCGAGGACACCAACCAGTACGCCGAGGTCAAGGGCGGCGTCTTTCCGGTGACCAACGACGGCATCGTCCCCGACGGCGTCGAGCAGCCCGGCTGGCCGATGCCCTTCGCCGACGTCGGCGCCGAGACCACCGACACCGGCGGCAACTTCACGAACACCGGCACGGTGACGACGGACTTCTTCGGTCCCTACGTCAACATCAACGACAACTGCGGCACGTCGAGCCTGACCGGCAGCGGCGTCCTCGACTGGGGCGCCTCCGGGGGCACCGACTGCGTGACGCCGGGCTTCGGCGGCGCCGGCAACACCCACGCCTCGCGCACCGGCTTCTACGAGCTCAACAAGGTCATCGAGATGGCGCGCGGCCAGCTCCCCGCCAACTCCTGGCTGCAGAGCCGGCTGACGTCGAACATGAACATCAACAACACCTGCAACGCCTTCTGGAACGGCACGGTGAACTTCTACCGCTCCGGCGGCGGCTGCGCCAACACGGGCGAGATCGCCGGCGTGTTCGACCACGAGTGGGGGCACGGCATGGACGCCAACGACGCCACGCCGGGCATCGCCAGCCCCTCGGGCGAGGGCATCGCCGACATCTACACGGCGCTGCGCCTCAACACCTCGTGCATCGGCCGCAACTTCCGGCTTGGCATCAACTGCTCGGGCAACGGCGACCCCTGTCTGAACTGCGACGGCGTGCGCGACATCGACTACCTCCAGCGGGCGTCGGGCCAACCCCACGACTACAGCTGGTCGAACGCCAACTGCGGCGGCAGCGTCCACTGCGTCGGCGGCGTCTACTCCGAGGCCGTCTGGTC
>JAOTWP010000197.1 GCA_029862975.1 Acidobacteriota bacterium | reverse complement strand
ACGGCAGAGCGCGTTTCGTGGCGGTCGAGACCGGCATCATCGGCGGTCTCGACATCGAAGTGCGCGGCGTCGCCGCTCAGACCGAGGTCGTCGCCGGGCCCTATCAGGTGCTTCGCGAGCTCGCCGACGGAGCACAGGTCAAGGTCCGCTGACCCGGGCGAGCCGTCGTCATGACTCCTCGATCGGTCCCGAGCGTGCGCGCCAACGGTCCGCGTGCCCGGCGACTCGGCCAGGTGTCGCTGATCGAAGCTACTCGCGAGGGCGTCGGCGCGGTGAGATCGCATCCCATGCGTGCGCTGCTCGCCGGGATCGCGATCGCCGCCGCGGTAGCCACGATCGCGATCGTGGTCGTGGCGCTCGACGGCATCTCCCGTTTTGCCCGCACCAATGCCGCGCGCGCCTTCGGCAGCGATACCTTCGTGCTCGCCAAGGTGGCGGCGCCCGGCCAGATCAGCCGTCAGGAGCTGGAGCGGAAGCTCGAGCGCAACCCGAACCTCCGGCGCGCCGACCTCCGGTTTCTCGATCGCACCGCCGGCGGTCGAGTGATCTACGGCGCTACGGCCAGCCGACGGGTCGAGGTGGCCGCGGGCTCCCTGAGCTTCGACGGCGCTTCGCTGATCGGCGCCACGCACGAGCTGGCGGGGATTCGCGACCTCGCCATCGAGCGCGGCCGCTTCTTCACGCTCGGGGAGGAGCGTCAGGCTCGGCAGGTCGTCGTTCTCGGCGCCACGATCGTCGACGAGCTGTTCCCCGCCCTCGATCCCCTGGGTCGCAAGGTGCGCATCGCCGGTCGAGGGTTCGAGGTGATCGGGCTCCAGGCGCGGCAGGGCAACATCGCCGGCAGCTCGCTCGACCGCAACGCCTGGATCCCGCTCACGGCCTACGAGCGCGCCTTCGGAGCGCCCGAGACTCTTCAGATCCTGGCCCGCGCGCCGCGGCCCGACCCGCCGGCCGCCACCGCCGAGGCGGAGGGGCGGGCACGAACCTCGATGCGGGCGCGCCATCGACTGCGACCGGGGGAGGAAGACGACTTCGACATCCTGTCTCCCGACGCCGCCCGGGGATTCGTCCAGGCGCTCACCGAGCGCATCGGGGTCGCCGCCGCGCCGATCTCGGCGATGGCTCTTCTCGCCGCGATTCTCGTGGTGGCCAACACCATCCTGGTCTCGGTCACGCAGAGAACCCGGGAGATCGGAGTCCGCAGGGCGGTGGGAGCGTCGCGAGCCCAGATCCTGGCCGAGATCCTGGCCGAGTCGGTGGCGATCGCGCTTCTCGGGGGCCTCGCCGGCGTGGTCGCGGCCTACGCCCTCGTCGGGGCCGCGAAGGGCGCCGGACTGGATCTCCGTCTGGGCGGCTCGACGGTGGCCTGGAGCCTCCTGGCGGCGTGCGCCAGCGGACTTCTGGCCGGCTGGTTCCCGGCGCGACGGGCGACCCGGATCGTCGTCGTCGACGCGCTGCGCGCCGAGTAGGCGAGGTCATGCCGGTGCACACCAGAAAGCCCACTCGACACGTCCCCTGGCGCGACTCGGTGAGCACCTCCGTGTTTCTGGCGTTGGAATCGCTGCGCGCCCACCCCGGCCGCGCCGTGCTCGCGGTGCTCGGCATCGTCGTCGGCATCGTCACGGTCTCACTGGTCGCCACGGTGCTGGCCAACGTCCGGAATCAGGTTGCCCTGCTGTTTCGAGAGCTCGGCACCGACAACGTGTTCGCGTTTCATCTGAGCGGCGATCCGTACTCTCCGCCCTCCGACGAGGAGGCGCCGCGCATGCCGCTCGATCGCGGCTTCGGCGACGTGATCGCGCGCCAGGCGGACTCGGTCGAAGCCGCCGCGGCGCAGATCCTGATCCCCACGGTCGTCAACGGCCGCGCCCTCAGCGCTCGCGCCGGCTCGGCCGTTTCCGACACGGTGCTGGTCGAGGGAGCCTCCGCGAACTTCTTCGACATCGTCGGCGCCGAGTTCGCCCACGGCCGGCCGTTCACGGATCTGGAGGATCGCGCGGCGGCGCGGGTCGCGGTGCTGGGGGCGAGCCTCGCGCGCGCCCTGTTCGGCGGCGACGCCGGCGATGCCGCCCTGGGCCGCGAGGTCTACCTGCTGGGCGAGCCCTATTCGGTGGTCGGGGTGCTGGCGCAGCGCCGGGGCGGCTTCTTCGGAGAGAACCGCCAGGACAGCGTTCTGGCCATTCCCGCCGGAACCGCCCGGCGCCGCTTCCCGGACTCCGACGCCACCGTGCTCTATCTCCGCTCCGCCCCCGGCCGGCTGCGCGAGGCGCAGACCGAGATCGAGACCGTGCTCCGCAAGCTTCGCCGCCTCGGACCGGAGGAGCCGAACGACTTCAACCTCTCGACCTCGGAGCAGATCATCGGCACCCTCGATCGCGTCGGCGCCGGCATTGCTCTGGCGACCATCGCCCTGGCGGCGGTGTCCCTCATGATCGGCGGCATCGGCATCGCCAACGTGATGATCATCGCGGTGACCGAGCGGACGCGGGAGATCGGCCTTCGGATGTCGGTCGGGGCGCGACCCAGGGACGTGCTTCGCCAGTTCCTGATCGAGTCGGTGCTGCTCTCGCTCTTTGGCGGCGCCTGCGGTCTGGCCGTCGCGGCTCTCCTTGCCGCGCTCTTGACGCTCGCCGTGCCCGGATTCCTGCTGGTGCTGCCGCTCTGGGCCGTCGCCTTCGGTCTCGGCTCGTCCTGCCTGACCGGGATCCTCGCGGGCTATCTCCCGGCTCGTCAGGCGGCGCGGATGGATCCCGTCGAGGCCTTGCGCTACGAGGCGGCCTGACAGGGGTGGACCGATGACGTCTCGAGACACGAGCCCGGGCGCACACCTGCTCGAACTGCGAGGCGTGCACAAGGTGTATCAGGTCGGCAGTGAGGAGGTCCGCGCTCTCGACGGCGTCGATCTCGACGTCTCGCAGAACGAGTACGTGGCGATCATGGGCGCTTCCGGAAGCGGTAAGTCGACGCTCATGAACCTGCTCGGCTGTCTCGACACTCCGAGCTCCGGCAGCTATCGGCTCAACGGAGTCGCCGTCGAAGCTCTCGACGACGAGGAGCTGGCCGCGATCCGCAACGAAGAGATCGGCTTCGTCTTCCAGACCTTCAACCTCCTGGCCCGAGCCACGGCCCTCAAGAACGTCGAGCTGCCCCTGATCTACGCTGGCCTGGGCAAGCAGGAGCGCCGCCGCAAGGCCGAGCGCGCGCTCGAGCGGGTCGGGCTCGGCGACCGCATGTCCCACCGCTCGAACGAGCTCTCCGGCGGCCAGCGCCAGCGCGTGGCGGTCGCTCGCGCCCTGGTCAACGAGCCCTCCATCCTGCTCGCCGACGAGCCGACCGGGAATCTCGACAGCACGACCTCGGGAGAGATCATGGAGCTGTTCGACGAGCTCAACCGCAGCGGCAACACCGTCATCCTGGTGACTCACGAGGACGATATCGCGGGGCATGCCCGACGCATCGTCGTCCTGCGTGACGGCAAGATCATCTCGGACGAACCGTCCCGCTGACTCCCGGGCCCCTTCGCGCCCCAGCTGACGCCCGGACCTTGCCTCTTCCCGCGGCTCGGCTCGCGCGGGACCGCGGCGGCTCCTAGGGCTCGAAGCCGTCCGAGAGGGTCTTCATGAAGGCGACCACCGCCGCCTCCTCCTCCGGCGTCAGCCCGAGGTCGCCCAGCTCGTCGCTGTTGACGTTCTCCGCCACCTCGGGCGGCGGCCACGGCTCGACGTCCCGCGTGTTGTAGAAGTGGACCACCTCCTCGAGGGACTTGAAGACCCCGTTGTGCATGTAGGCCTTCGGAAAGCCGCCGCCCGGACGCGCGTCCACGTTGCGCAGCGTCGGCACCTTGTGCTTGCCCCAGTTCTCCGCCGCGAGGCCCGACCACTCGGGCCGCGTCATGAGGAAGCCGCCGAGGCCCGGGTCGATCCAGGCGTCGCCGTCCGGATTGATCGGCAGGCCGTCGATCAGCACCCCGTCCATGTCGTAGAAGGGGTTCTCGGGGTTCTTCGGCACGCCCAGGTTGTCGAAGGTGAAGTCGGTGAAGAGCGGCGCCGGGTGGCACGCAGCGCACATGGCGGCGCCGGCGAAGAGCTCCATTCCCCAGGTCTCCTGCTCGGTCAGCTCGACGGCTCCCGCGAGGTAGTAGTCGAACTTCGACGAGAACTGGTTGACCTCGCTCGATGCCTCGTACTCGGCGATCGACAGAGCGATGCGATCGTAGGTCCCGTCGACGTCGGCGACGCAGTCGAGGGAGCCGGGACCCCAGGCCTCCTCGAACAGGTCCGCGTACGCGGCGCCGGCCACGTGCTCGCACACCGCCTGCTTGCCCGGCATGTTCTGCTCGACGGGGTTCAGGAAGGGGCCTCCGGCCTGATCCGCTGCGGGATTGCCCAGAACCTCTCCGGTGGCGCGCCCGTCCCAGAAGTTGCCGCCGACGAACAGCTCCTCGACCGGGTCGTAGTGGAAAACCGGGCTGAACGTGGCGTAGGCCGCCGAGGGCGGCTTGCGGTTGCCGAAGCGCCGCGGAACCGCCCCCCGGTAGACCGCGCCGTGAAGGTTGACCCCGGCGACCGGACCGGTCCAGCCGGCCGTCGGACCGTGGCAGGTGGCGCAGGACATCCACGGCGGATCGGAGATCTTGTCGAAGAAGATCTCCTTGCCCAGCTGCTCCATGGGGGTCAGGGTGGACGGCGGCTGGGCGGCGAGAGCCGAGGTGGCCCCGAGCGCCGCCAGGACAGCCAGCGAAGCGAACCAACGACCTGCAGTTCCTAGCATCTCCTACCTCCTTCCGACCATGCGTGCTCCACGGCGGCGACCTGGTGCCCTTCGGCAGCTCGGCGGTCCCGGAGTCCTGCCAGACGCGCAGAGGCTCGGAGATTGGGACCCGTGGCATTGCGACGCCGGCTCTCGCCGGCCGTGCCTTTGTCGGGGCTCAAAGAAGCTATCCGGCCGCCGCGGCGGCCCACAACGTCACAAGAGGTGGGGGCCGGGTACCCGAACGGACAGGTGCCGGGCTTCGGCCTCCACCCGGGGCGAGCCTCAGCGCAGCTCGGCGTATCCGAAGTCGACCAGCAAGTTGATCTCGCCGGCCCCGAGAGTCACCGCCGCTTCGTCGGGCGTCAGCGCACTGCCGTCGAAATCGAAGGTCGGGAAGAGCCCCGCCACGTCGTCGGGGTCGACCGTGACGGTGTAGTCGCCCGCCGGCAGACCGGAGAAGAGATAGTTGCCGTCGCCCGACGTCTCCGCCGTGGCGACGAAGTTCCCGCCGGCGTCGAGGAGCGTCACCGTCACGCCGTTGATGCCCGGCTCGCCGGCGTCCTGGACGCCCTCCGTGCCCGTCGAGAAGGAGTCGAGCCACACCCGGTCGCCGATCGCGCCCAGCAGCTCCTCCACCTCCGGGCAGACCGCCAGGGAGCCCGACGAGAGGCTGATGTCACGGCCCGAGATCAACTGGCCGTTGACCCTTCCCGGCCTGAGAGCTCAGAAACGAATGCCCCCGCTAGCCCTCCCCCGGCGCGTCTGCGCCGCTCTCCATCG
>JAOTWP010000196.1 GCA_029862975.1 Acidobacteriota bacterium | reverse complement strand
CGAGTTCACGACCGACGTCACCAACGACCAGAACGCCGAGATCGAGCGCATGCACGCGCTGCTCGTCGGGCTGTCCACCGACCCCCGCGCGGGGCTGGCCGCCGGGTTTACGGACGCCGGCCAGGCGCTCTCGAACCTCGAGCTCGTGGCCTCGCTGCCCAAGCCGGCCGGCTTCTTCGACCCCCGCAATCCGGCGGGGCTGCCGCCGGAGCGCCCGCGCAAGGACGCCGGGCAGGACGCGGACGCGGTCGCGGATGGCGAGGCCGAAGCCGGCGTCGGTCCCGAAGCGCAGGATCCCGCGGAAGACGAAGCAGAAGACGAAGCAGAAGACGAAGCGGAAGACGAAGCGGAAGAGGAGGCGGAAGACGAAGCGGAAGACGAAGCGGAAGAGGAGGCCGAGGAGTACGAGCGCTCGCCGCTGCTGAGCTTCGCCAACACCGACATGGCCTTCGCCGGCGACGTGCTGGTGGCCGGCAACTACCACGGCTTCAACATCTACCGGCTGGCCGACGGCGGGCGGCCGGAACTGATGAGCTCCGTGGTCTGCCCGGGCGGGCAGGGCGACGTCTCGATCGTCGGCGACCTGCTGATCATGTCGGTCGAGCAGACCCGCGGGCGGCTCGACTGCGGGCTCGAGGGCGTCGCCGACGACGTCAGCGCCGAGCGCTTCCGCGGGCTTCGCATCCTCGACATCAGCGATCTCGCCCGGCCCGTGCAGGTCGGGGCCGTCCAGACCTGCCGCGGCTCGCACACGCACTCGGTGGTCTCGGGACCCGACGAAGCCGGCACGATCATCGTCTACAACTCGGGAACCGCGTCGGTGCGCGACGAGGAGGAGATGCCGGGCTGCGTCGACGAGTCCCCCGGCGACGAGCGCACCGCGCTCTTTCGCATCGACGTCATCGAGATCCCGGTCGACGAGCCGTCCGCGGCGCGCATCGTCTCGAGCCCGGCCGTGTTCGCCGACCCCGAGGCGGGGGTCCTGGCCGGGCTGTGGCGAGGCGGCGACCACGGCGACGACACGCAGGAGACCCGGCGCACCGATCAGTGCCACGACATCACGGTGTTCCCCGAGCGCGGGATCGCCGCCGGCGCCTGCTCGGGCAACGGCATCCTGTTCGACATCTCCGATCCGCTCGCCCCGCGGCGCCTGGACGCGGTCGTCGACGAGGGCTTTGCCTACTGGCACTCGGCGACGTTCAACAACGACGGCACGAAGGTCATCTTCACCGACGAATGGGGCGGCGGCGGCCGGCCGCGCTGCCGCGCCTACGACCCGCTCACCTGGGGCGCCGACGCGATCTACGACGTCGTCCCTACCGAAGACGGCGCCAAGCTCGAGTTCCGCGCCCACTACAAGATGCCGGCGCCGCAGCTCGAGCAGGAGAACTGCGTGGCCCACAACGGGTCCATCGTGCCCGTGCCGGGCCGCGACGTCTTCGTCCAGGCCTGGTACCAGGGCGGCCTCTCGGTGGTCGACTTCACCGACTCGGCGAACCCGGTCGAGATCGCCTACTTCGACCGCGGCCCCATCGACGCCGACGACCTGGTCCTGGGCGGCTACTGGTCGACCTACTGGTACGGCGGCAAGATCTACGGCACGGAGATCGCGCGCGGCCTGGACGTGCTGGCGCTTCTGCCCAGCGAGCACCTCTCCGCGAACGAGATCGCGGCGGCGGCCCTGGCCGACCAGGGCGTGTTCAACCCGCAGCAGCAGCTCCGCGTCACCTGGCCGGCCGAGCCGGTGGTCGCCCGGGCGTATCTCGACCAGCTCGAGCGGGGCGAGGCCTTGTCGGACTCCCTCGCCGCCGACCTGACCGCGGCGCTAGAGCATGCGGAAGAGCGGCTCACGGCGGGCACGCAGGACGAAGACCTGGCCGCGGACCTCGAATCGCTGGCCGCGTCGCTCCCAGCAGAGGCCCAGGGCGACGCCCTCGCGCGGAAGCGTCGGGCGGCGCTCGGCGACACCTTGGCCGGAATCGCGGCCAGGCTGCGCTGAGGAACTCGAGCTCGTTGGCGGCGCGACTTCGGCTGCCCCATCCGAGATCGCCGTCGCGGAGGAGCGCGGAGAGAGGTGGCAACACGCATCTCGGGCCGATGACGTCACACCAGAGTATGGCGATTCGGGTGGCGACTCGTGCTACGGTGCGAGCGGTGAAGATCCGACCGTCCGCGCCGCTCGATCTCGAGCCTCTGTCGGCGATCCGGCCCATACTCGACGCACTGCCCTTCCCGGTGCTGTGGATCGACGGCGACTATGTCGTGCGCTTCCGCAACGCTGCCGCGCAGCGGACCTACGGCGCGGCCCCCGGCAGCTGCCACGAGCTGACCCACGGCTTCTCGCGTCCCTGCGACGAGCACGGTGAGCTCTGCCCGATGGCCGACGTCACCCGGGAGCAGGCGCCGGTCAGCGTCTGCCATGCCCACGTGACCGGCGAGCGTTCGGTGAGCCTGCACCAGGTCATCGCCGTGCCCGTCAAGGGGGGCGGCATCCTCGAGAGCCAGATCGGCCTGGACGATCTCGTCTCGGAGGACGGGCTCACCCGGGTCTTCGGCCGCGGGTTCTTCGTCCGCATCGTCGAGCGCGAGCTCGCCCTGCTCGAACGCCTCGGCGAGCCCTACGCTTTCCTCCTGGTCGATGTCGACGAGTTCAAGGGCATCAACGACGCCCACGGACACGACGTCGGCGACGAGGTCCTGCGCGAGATTGCGGACGCGCTGCGGACCAACCTGCGCAAGAGCGACGCGGCGGGCCGCTGGGGCGGTGACGAGCTGGCGCTCTTCCTGCCGTCGCTCGCACGAGCCGACGCCGTCGCCCTGTCCGAGCGCAGGCTCGCGGCGATCCGGCGCCTGTCGATCCCCTCCCCCACGGGCCGGGTCGAGCCACGCGTCAGCGGCGGTCTCTACTGGTCGGAGCACGTCTACGACCTGAAGTCGGCCTTCCACGCCGCCGACCGCGCCCTCTACGCAGCCAAGCGCGCCGGCGGTGACCGGGTCGTCACGGCGCCGGTCGACGCCAGGCCCCGGCGCGCAAGTTGAAGCTCAGCGCTCGAGCCACCAGAAGGCGCCGTTTCGCACGGCCCGTGAGACGGGTGGCGCGGGTGGCGCAGTAGGCGGCCAGGCCCCATCCTCAGGTAGAGGGCGGTCCGGACCCGACCCAAGACCCAGTCCGGGGCGTCGACTTCGCCGGGTCTGTTACTGCGAGGGCTTCCCTCAGTCTCGAGCGACGGCGGGTGCGGCCGGCGGGAGGAGCTCGAGCAAGGCGATCACCGTCGCCTCGACGCCCAGGGTGACCGCGGGCTGGGGGCTGATCTTGAAGAGCGGCGAGTGATGCGAAGGCACCGGCTCGCCGCCGGCGGCCTCGCGATCGAAGTCGGCCTGCGGCGTCCCGCCGACGGCGAAGTAGGTGCTGGGTATATAGGGCTCTGCGGTGAAGAAGCCGAAGTCCTCGGCCCCCATCGCCAGCCGCTTCTTGTCGTAGAACACGTCCGGGCCCAGCCGCTGCGCCCAGACGGCGCGCAGCCGGTTGGTCAGCGCGGCGTCGTTGGTCGTCGGCGGCACCCCTTCGCTCGAGACGATGACCTCCGGCAGCTTGTCGTCCGGCAGGCCGGCCACCCGACCCATGTTCACCGCCACCCGGCGGATGCCGTCGAGCAGGATCTGGCGGCTCTCGGGATCTTCGCTGCGGACGGTCAGCTGGAGGTGCGCCCGGTCGGAGATGATGTTGTGCTTGGTGCCGGCGTGGAACGAGCCCACCGTGATCACCCCGGGCTCGCGCGGCGGCAGGCTGCGGCTGACCACGGTCTGCAGCGCCAGCACGATCTCCGAGCCCAGCACCACCGGGTCGACGCCCTTGTGGGGGGCCGCGCCGTGGGCGCCGACGCCGTGCACGATGATGTCGACGGTGTCGGCGCCGGAGTAGGGCGAGCCGGGATCGGCGACGAGCATGCCGGTGGGCACGACCGAGGAGACGTGGAAGGCCAGGGCGAAGTCCGGCTGGCCGAAGCGCTGCCAGAGGTCGTCCGCCATCATCCCCTTGGCGCCCCCCACCCGCTCCTCGGCCGGCTGGCCGATGAGCATCAGGGTGCCCGACCACTGGTCCCGCCGGGCGGCCATCGCCCGGGCGGTGCCCACCAGGCTGGTGATGTGGACGTCGTGACCGCAGGCGTGCATCACCGCGACCTCGTGGCCGTCCCAGTCGACCTGCTTCGCCTGCGAGGCGTAGGGCAGCCCGGTCTTCTCCTCGACAGGCAGCCCGTCCATGTCGGCCCGCATCATCACCGTCGGCCCGGGGCCGTTGGCGAGCAGCGCCACGACGCCGGTCCCGCCCACGCCCTCGGTGACCTCGAAGCCCGCGGCGCGCAGCTCCCGGGCGAGGCGCGCCGCCGTCTCGGTCTCCATCATCGACAGCTCGGGGTGCCGGTGGAAGTGGACGAACAGCTCCCCCAGATAGGCGTCGTAGTCCGCCTGCACCTCGGCGGCGAGGCCATCGGCCGCGACCGCCTGGGCGCAGAGCACGACCCCGGCCAGAACCATCCACGGAGACTTGACGCCGGTCGGCCTCATGAGCATGCCCTCGACTCGTCGTTGCTGGAAACGCCGCGCTTCGCGCTCGGCGGCGCGGAGTCTAGCAGGCGCAGCGGCCCAGATCAGGTGGCTCTCCTGGCGCGTGTCCGAACGGCCGCGACCGGCGCAGCTAGAGGAAGTGCTTCTTGCGCGCCTGCGCCGCGAAGGTCGACGCCAGGATCAAGGCGATCAGGAGGACCTCGACCGCCAAGGTGGCGTAGAACGCGGAACCGCGCTCGGCGATCGATCGGATCGCCTGGCGCACCGCCGGGGTGTCGGGGACGAACTCGCCGGCGACGTTGCTGGTCAGCAGGAGCAGGCCGACGATCAGGGCCACCGTCCAACCGCCCGACTCGGTGATGAGCGCAAGGCCGAGAACGAACGAGAAAGCCAGCACGAAGCCGACGAGGACGACCGGGACGAAGCCGGTGGCGAGCACCGCGTGCGCACGGCCTTCGGGCAGGAGGACGATCGCGGTGACCACCGCGAGCCACGGGAGCAGGAAGATCAGCAGGTTGCCGAAGATCTTCGAGGCGACGTACTCGGACGGCGTGATCGGCAGGCCCATGAGGAAGGTAATGGTCTTGCCGTCCCTCTCGCCGAGGACGCTCGACAGGGGAAGGTAGAAGATCACCGAAATGAGCATCGCCGGAGCCAGAGTGAAGCCTATGCTGCGCGCACCGCCTCCCGGTGCGAAGACCAGGGCAAAGGCGAGCGTCACGCCGGCCACGGTCAGCAGGATGACCCTCCGGTGCAGATGCCAGTCCTTGGCGACGAGCTTCGAAACGGTCTCGAGGTTCATGACGGCCTCCGTTCTGAGGACCCGCTCACGCGGGTCAGGAAGATCTCTTCGAGGGTCATGCGCTGGACTTCGTGCACCACCGCTCCCTGGCTCGTGAGCGCGGGCACCACGCCGTCCGAGAAACGCTCGGCCAGCAGCACGCCGTGCCGGCCACTGCGCTCGGTCCAGGAGCAGGCTTCCGGCAGGTCGAGCTCGGTGCCTGGCTCCAGCTCGACCGA
>JAOTWP010000063.1 GCA_029862975.1 Acidobacteriota bacterium | reverse complement strand
CCCTCCGGCCGCAGCCCGGGCCGCTCGGGCGAGTCTCCGGCCCCGGCCGCTTCCGTAGCGGCGCTTCCCGGCCGTCAGGCGGAGCAGCGGCGCGGGTCGTTGAAGCGGCCGGTGACGAGCTGCGAGAACTCTCCGGCCTCGCAGTAGATCTCGGCGCCGGCGCGCACCGTCACGACGATCGACTCGGGGATGGAGGGGAGGCTCATGCTGCAGGACAGCTCGCTGCCGTCCCGCAGGCGGGTGGCCTCTTGATTCGGACGCTCCGGCAGCTGCAGGTAGATCCCGCCGGCGAGGGCCTCGGCGACCGCGGCGGCCGCGTCACCGCCGGCCGGTTCGGTCACCTCCACCTCGACCGCGAGGATCTGATCGAAGTCGGGCGGCGCGGACAGCAAGTGGGCGCCGAACGCCTCGCCACCGCGGCCGAAGAGCAGGTAGCTCTGCTCCCCGAGCTTGGATCCGCCCAGAAAGAACTCGCGGAAATAGACGACGCGACGGATGTCGAAGCGCACGTCCGAGACGATCGATACCCCGCCCTGCTCGAAGTGCCCTTTCACGATCTCGCTGGCCGGGAGAGCGTCGAGCGCCGGTCTTCCGGGATAGTCGGTCGCGAGCGCCGTCTGGTCGAAGTCGAGGGGCGTCGCCGTGTAGAGCGACATCGGATCCGCGCCGCGTTCCGCTCGATACCGGGCCTGCGCCTCCTCGCCGTCCAGATCGACTTCGAGAATCACCTGGAAGTTGTGCGGATGCGCCGCGGGCGCGCCCATGAAGACGGGCAGGTGAACGAGGTAGAGGTGGTCCAGCCCGTAGAGGCCCTGGCCGTGGAAGGCGCTGTGGCCAGTGGCGGGGCCGTGAGGAAGGGCGTGCAGGTCGTCCGCCGCCGGGGCCTCGAAGTCGGGCGCTGCAAGGCCGAGGCGGCAGGCCTCCGGCTGGGCTGCAAGAGGGCTTACCGCGAGGAAGGCAACGACGGTGGCGACGGTCCTGAGGTGGGGCAACGGCATGTACTGGCTCCTTTCGCAGCGCCGCGCAACAGGTGCGGGTCGCACTTCGCCTCGGGTCGAGATGTCGAGATCGGCCAGACGCGGGAATGACGGCGGCGAGCTGTGTCTACCATGGGGGGGCGAAGGCGGAGCTTCGTTACACCCTGCCGCTTCCCGGCCGGCGGTCGAGCGCGACCCGGCAGCCCCGCTCGCGGGATGGCCGAACGTCACGGAATGGTCGAAGACCAGGCCGAGGTGTCCCCGCTTTCGCTCCTGAGCGCCGCCCCGCAGGGGCGGGGCGACGACCGGAAGCGGGACCTCACGGGATGGTCGAAGACCAGGCCGAGGTGTCCCCGCTTTCGCTCCTGAGCGCCGCCCCGCAGGGGCGGAGCGACGACCGGAAGCGGGACCTCACGGGATGGTCGAAGACCAGGCCGAGGTGTCCCCGCTTTCGAACCCGTCCGCGAAGATCTCCAGGTTCTCCGAGAAGAACGGCACGGCGAGCGGCTCGTCGATCTTGAAGAGATCGAGCGTGTGGCTCATCTGGGTGGGCGGGGTGTCCGAGTCGAACCAGAAGCTGAAGGTCGTGCCCCAGCGCAGGGCGTTCGTGTTGGCCCCCATGTCGACCGCCGTCCAGGTGATCGTGCCGTTGGGACCGTCGACGGCGATCGTCCAGTCGCTCGTGTCGAACGGCTCGCCGGAGTGGTGGTCGACGTCGTGGAAGCCGACGTTGCCGATGTTCGAGGCGCCCGGGAAGTCGATCGTGAAGCCGTCCGCCGAGGTATCGGAGTTGATGTTGTGGATCGCGTACTCGTAATGGTAGGCGAAGAGCCCGTCGGCGGTCTGGGTGACCCGCCGCGCGGCGTGGAAGCGCTCGACCACCCAGTGGGCGGGGTGGAAGCCCGAGCCCGGCGGATCGACCGGATCGCCGGCGAAGAACGTCTCGCGGTCGGCGTTGACGATCTCGACCTCCGGATCCTCCACCTGCCAGGCGAAGATCGCGGCCGTCTCCCGCACCGTCGGTCCCTGCATCGTGATGGTGAGCGAGGGCAGGCCGCCCACGTTGGCCCGGATGTAGGACGCGTTGTTGTGCCCGTTCTCGCCCAGCCACATGTTGACCCCGCCGACGCCTTCGCCGAGCGGCGCCGGGGGCGACGGGGTGGGGCCTGAGCGGGCGTCGTCGCGCACGACGTACTGCCCTTCGAGCCAGTAGACCGCGCCGGGGTTCTGGGCCGGGTCGAGGTCGGCCTCGGAGACGACGATGCGCTGGTCGTAGGCGTCGTTGCTCTCGCCGCCGGACGGATTCTCGGGGTGGTCGGCGTTGGCGCCGTTGGACTCCGAACGCCTGCCCAGCGGCCGGCTGCCGTTGAGGCCCGCGCCGTAGAAGTCGGTGCACCCGACGCCTAGCTGGTCGCCGCCGGCCGGCGGGGGGACGCAGGACGTGTCGGGGTTGCCGTTGTTGTTCCACACGCACGCCGTGTTGCTCGAGTTCGTCGACACGAAGCCGTGCTTGAGGAAGCTCAGGCCGATCTGCTCGAAGCGCCCGTTCTTGAGCCGGTAGAGGTTCTGCGCGATGACCGAGTGGTCGGTGTTGGTGGCGATGACCGGGTGGTAGTCGTCCGTCGTGACCCGGCAGCCGCCCGTCTGGTCGCACCAGTCCACGGGAATGCTGCCGATGTTGCACGAGTTGGTGCCGATCGCGTAGCCGCGGCAGTTGCCCGCGTAGCCCGGCGGGCAGGGCGTGCCGCCGCCCGACGTGTAGTTGTCGACGCCCGACAGGTCGATGATCGTGACGTCGGGCCCGACGCTCAGCAGCCCCCGCTGCGGCGTGCGCTCGAGGCCTTCGGGGAGCTGGCGCTGGGGGTCGGCGAGCTGGAGGCCGGGCTGGATCTCCTCCTTGGCGGCCGGGGCGGCCGCGAACGCGGCGCCGAGCGCCAGGAGGCTCGTCAGGCCGGCGGCCAGGAACGTGCGGGTGGAATGGCTCATCGTGCAACTCCTCTGCGTGTGCTCGCTCTCGCGAGGTCTCCCCGCCGCCACTGGCGCGGAAGTCTCGTCCGACTCGGCTGAAGGGGGGTCCTGCTCACGCTGCTGCGGGCTCTGGTGGCTCAGGGCTTTCGCAAAGCCCGCGGACTATAGCCCAAAAACGCGCTCGAGGCTACCCCGGAGCCCGGGCTCGGCCCCACCCGCTAGGGCGGGAGCCCGTCTCCGGCGTCGAGCGCCTCCCGCAGGCGCAGGGCCTCCGGCAGGCCGGGCGCCAGCTCGAGCGCCGCCGCTACCTGCTCCCGCGCCTCGTCCGTCCGGCCGAGAGCGAGCAGCACCTGGGCGAGGAGAGTCCGGGTCACGGCGTCGTCGGGCGACTGGACGAGAGCGCGGCGGTAGTGCTCGGCGCTCTCCGCGAAGCGGCCGAGCGCCGCCAGCGTGCCGGCCAGGTTCTCGCGCGCCGCGAGGTGGTCGGGCGCGAGGCGCAGCGCCGCCGCGAAGCGCACGGCGGCCGGCTCGAGCCGCCCCGCCCAGGCCTCGACGAGCCCGAGGTTGTAGGCCAGCGCCGCGCTCTCCCCGAAGTCGCGCACGGCCCCTTCGAACGTGGCCCTGGCCGGCCCCAGCCGGCCGCCCTGGGCCTGGGCGACGCCGAGGTTGAGCCGCGCCTGGAGGTCTTCCCCGTCGGCCGCGACGGCGCGCTCGAAGTGGCCGGCGGCGAGCGCCGGATCGCCCGCCGCGAGCGCGCGGCGGCCGAGCAGCTGGTGCATCTCGGCCGGCAGCTCGCCCCGCGCGATGGCCGCGCGGGCGTGGCGGTCGAGAGCGGCATCGCGCTCCAGCAGGGCGGCCATCCAGGCCATCTTGGCCTCCGCCCCCCGGCTCTCGACGAGGCCCAGCGCGCCGACCCGCTCGAACGCCGCGTACCCGCGGTTGATCCGCGACAGCCCCGCGGCCGGCAGGCGCGGCGGCGGCGCCACGGCGTCGAGGACGAGCGGCGCGTACGCCCGCGCCGCGCGGTAGCCGGCGTCACCGCGGTAGGTGTGGTAGCGCACCGTCGCACTGTGCGCCCAGAAGGCCAGCAGCAGGGCCATCCCCGCGAGCAGCGAGAACGCCGCGGGCAGCAGCGTGCCGTGACGCTTCAGGCGCCAGGACTTGAGCGCCAGGTGGGGGCGGCTGAAGAGCTGGAAGGTCGTCAGGACGAGGAAGGCCAGCACTCCCGCCAGGCCGAGCGCCATGAGGAACGGGACGAGGCCGTAGAGCCCGCGGAAGGTGAAGAACGCCGCCGCGAAGGCCGCGGCCGCCACCGCCTCCTCCCCCCAGGTCAAAGGGAACCGCGTCATCTTGCGGCCGGCGGCGCGCGGCTTGGCGGCCACGGGCAGGGCTCCCGCGCCGTAGTAGAGCGCGCCGTTGGGGCACACGCTCACGCAGTCGAGGCACTTCATGCAGCCGCTGTCGACGACCATCCCGAAGTCCCGCACCTCCTCGTGCACCCGCACGTTCGACGTGCACGCGGCCGTGCAGTGGGCGCACCCCTGGCAGGCGTCGGTCACCCGGATGCGCAGCGGCGCCAGCCGCTCGGCGGCCGCGAAGACCGCGCCGTAGGGGCAGGCGTAGGTGCAGAACCCCTTGCCGCCCAGGAAGTACACCGCGAAGTAGCCGCAGACGAGAAAGGTCAGGCCGCCGACGATCCAGCCCGGGAACGTCGCCCAGAACGCCGTCGTCGTGAGCTCCATCCGGATCTCCGGCAGCGGCGGCCCCGCGACCAGCCGGTAGATCGCCGGCCACAGGAAGGCGTAGACGAAGGCGATCGCCGGCACCCAGCGCAGGAGCCGCGAGCGCAGCGCCTTGGGCCGCCGCCCCAGCTTCACGAGCAGCGCCCGCGAGAGGTCCTGCAGGGCCACGAGATGGCAGGCCCAGCCGCAGAAGAAGCGCCCGAACGCCGCCGTCAGCACGATCGTGACGGCGAAGAAGATCAGCCCGAAGTTCACCACCCCAGAGATCGCCAGCGCCGCCGCCTCCGACGGCTCGACCGGCGTCAACGTCCGCCCCGCGACCAGCCAGTGCGCGATGTGCGCCGCGATCGCCAGGTGCACCAGCCCCAGCACCGCCGCCCGCCGCGGCGTGCTCCGCGAGCGCCGGACGCGGTTGCTGGGCTGGATCACCGGCAGCGGGGACATGAGGCGGCAAGCGTAGCGCGGGAGACCGGTTGCCAGGTAGACCGAGGAGACTGCGGGCGTCTCGGACCAGGCGCGACGTCGCTGCCAGGCGGCCTTTCCAGCGCTTTCGAGGCCGTGAACGAAATGCCACCCGGGTCTCGTCACAGTCTCCGGCGAACGCCGCGGGGGTTTCCGGGTAGGACTCGAGAAGAGGGGAAGTCGCGGCATAGGTCCGAGCTCGGCGGTGGCGCGGGTCGGCGCCCGGTCTCGGCCCGGATCATCCGACACCGGCGCGAACAGCAGCCCGTTTCGCGAAGTGGTGATGCGACCCGCGCAATGGATCCGTCCGGCGGCGAGTGGCCGCTCGCCTTCTTACCTGGAAGAGCGCCCTCGCAGCTGCCCGCACCGTGACGCGGAGCACGAGACCGGGAGGAAGTGAGCCGTGGTTGAAGCTAGACTCCGGGCATGAGACTCCAGATCCAGGTTCCGTTGCTGCTGCTGTTCGCCGCCGCCGCCTCCGCTGTCGCCTCAGGTAGCGATTTCGACGCCGAGTTCACGGGCCGGACGCTGCGCTGGGACTACTACCATTCGGGCACGGCCGGCGAGGAGCACGTGAGCCTCGACCGCTTCCGGCTCGAGGGCGAGTGGCCGGGGCGGCGCGGCGGGCTGGGCGAGACGTTGGGCTTCGGGAAGTACCGGTTCGTCGTCCGCGACGACGAGAGCGGGGAGATTCTCTTCGCCTCCGGCTTTTCCAGCATCTACGGCGAGTGGGAGACGACGGGCGAGGCGCGCGGCGGCGCCTGGCGGACGTTCCACGAGTCGCAGCGCTTTCCGGAGCCGCGGCGGCCGGTCGCGGTCGCGCTCGAGAAGCGGGGCGACGACGGGGCCTTCGTCGAGATCCACCGCGAGGCCGTCGATCCCGCGAGCCGGTTCGTCGATCGCTCGCCGGTCCCGCGGCGGGGCCGGGCGTGGGCCGTGGTCGAGAACGGACCGCCGGCCGAGAAGGTCGACCTGCTCGTGCTGGGCGACGGCTACACGGCGGCCGAGATGGCGGGCTACGAGGCGGACGTGCGGCGGGTGGTCGACGCCCTCTTCGCCTTCCCGCCGTTCGCCGACCGCAAGGAGGACTTCAACGTCTGGGCCGTCGACGTCGCCGCCGAGAGCTCCGGCGTCACCCGGCCGCGGGGCGGCTTCTGGAACGCGACGGCGCTGGGGCTCGCCTACAACGCCTTCGACTCCGAGCGCTACATGCTCACCTTCGCCAACCGCGAGCTGCGCGAGATCGCGGCCCTGGCGCCCTACGACGCGCTGATCCTGATCGCCAACAGCGACAAGTACGGCGGCGGCGGCATCTACAACCTCTACTCCACCGCGGCAGCGCGCAGCGCCCAGCTGCCCTACCTGATCGTCCACGAGTTCGGCCACGCCTTCGCGGGCCTCGGCGACGAGTACTACACCTCGCAGGTCGCCTACGAGGACTTCGTGGCCGCGGGCAGAGAGCCTTCGGAGCCCAACGTCACGGCGCTCGCCGACCCCGCGCGGCTCAAGTGGGCAGCGCTGGCCACTCCCGGCGTGCCGCTGCCGACGCCGTGGAGCCAGGCCGAGTACGACGAGGTGTCTCTGGCCTTCCAGAAGGTCCGCGCCGAGCTGCGCGCCTCCGGCGCCAGCGAGGCCCGCATGGACGAGTACTTCGCCGAGGTCGCGGCGACGACCGACCCGATGCTGCGGGCCGAGCCGTACTACGGGCAGGTCGGGGCGTTCGAGGGAGCGTCGTACCAGGCGAAAGGGCTCTACCGCCCGGCCGTCGACTGCATCATGTTCTCCCGCAACCCGGACCACTACTGCCCGGTGTGCGCGGCCGCCATCGGCCGCGCCATCGACCTCCACCTCGGCGCGAGCCGCGGCGCGGACTGAGCGGCGTCTCTCGCCGGTCAGTCCCGCTTGCGATCGCGGTCGAAGGCGATGACGGTGCCGTCGCGGGAGCCGGCCGGCTTGGGATTGGCGGCCGGGGGCTTTTCGGAGTTGTCCGCCGCCAGGGCTTGCGGGGGAGCCAGCTGGACGCCGAACTCCACGGACGGGTCGGCGAAGGCCGTCATGGCGGCGAACGGGACGCGGAGGTGGGTCTCGCGGCCGGAGAAGCGCAGGGTGACCTCGAAGCCCGAGTCGTCGGCCGCGAAGTTCCAGAACTGGTGCTGGAGCACGATCGTCAGCTCGTCCGGGTACTCGCGCCGCAGGCCCGGCGGCATCTCCACTCCGTCGGCGTCCGTGCGGAAGGTGACGTAGAAGTGATGGTCGCCCGGCAGCCCCTGCTCGGCGGCCTCGCGCAAGACCCGGGCGACCGCGGCGCGCAGCGCCCCGAAGACGAGGCCCGGATAGTCGATCGTGTGCTCGGTCATCGGCGCCTCAGGCCGGCACGAGCGGGCGGTACTCGGCCTCCCAGATCCAGTCCGCCAGCCGCCGCTCGAGCTCCTCCGGCGCCAGCGGCGGCGCGACCTCCTGGGCGGCCGCCTGGCGCGCCGCCGCCCGGGCGATGCCGTGCGACACGGCGCGCAGCCGGCGCAAGCTCGGGTAGAGCAGGCCGCGCTCGATCTCCCCGTCGCCGACCTCGGAGGCCAGCGTCTCCGCCGCGGCGGTGAACATCTCCTCCGTGACCTCGCGGGCCTCGGCGACCAGGGCGCCCAGGCCCACCCCCGGGAAGATGTAGACGTTGTTGCCCTGGCCGATCTCCCAGGTCCGCCCGCCGTAGGCGACGGGCTCGAAGGGGCTGCCCGTGGCCACGAGGGCGCGCCCTTCGGTCCACGGGATGACGTCCGCCGGCCGGGCCTCCGCCTGGCTCGTCGGGTTGGAGAACGGAAAGACGAGCGGCCGCTCCACGCCGGCGGCCATCGAGCGCACGAGATCCTCCGTGAAGACGCCGGGCTGCCCGGAGACCCCGATGAGCACGGTCGGCCGCAGCTTGGCGACGACCTCGGCGAGAGAGATCTCGTCGCCCGTGAGTCCCAGGCTGGCGGCGTAATCGCGCGGCCAGGAGTAGCCGTTCTTGTACTCCTCTCCCTCGCGGTAGGCCCGGCCCTCGACGAGCAGGCCGCGGCTGTCGACGACGGCGATCCGGCGCCGGATCTCCTCGTCTCCGACTCCGGCGCGGCGCAGCGCGCGGCCGATCTGGTCGGCGATCCCGATCCCGGCGGCGCCGGCCCCCGACATCACGATCCGCTGGTCGGCGAGCGCCGTCCCGGTGGCCCGCACTCCGGCGAGCACCCCGGCCAGCGCCACCGCCGCCGTGCCCTGGATGTCGTCGTTGAACGACAGGATCCGCTTGCGGTAGCGCTCCAGGATGCGCATGGCGTTGACCTTCTTGAAGTCCTCCCACTGCAGGAGCGCCCGCGGGAAGAGCTCCTGGACGGCGGCGACGAACTCCTCCACCAGCGCGTCGTACTCCGCGCCCCGCAGCCGCGGCTGGCGCAGCCCCAGGTAGAGATCCTTGTTCCGCAGCTCCTCGTTGTCGGTGCCGACGTCCAGGCACACGGGCAGCGTCAGCCGGGGGTCGATCCCCGCGCCGAGGGTGTAGAGCGCCAGCTTGCCGATCGGGATGCCCATGCCGCCGGCGCCCTGGTCGCCGAGGCCGAGGATGCGCTCCGCGTCGGTGGCGACGATGAGGCGGACGTCGCGGGACGGGGCGTTGGCGAGCACCCGCGCCACGCTGCCGCGATGCCGCGGCGTGATCCAGACGCCGCGCGGGCGCCGGAAGATCTCGCTGTAGCGCTGGGTGGCCAGGCCGACCGTGGGGGTGTAGACGATCGGCAGGTAGGTCTCGACGTGCTCGAGCAGGAGGCGGTAGAAGAGCACCTCGTTGCGGTCCTGGAGGGCGACGAGGCCGATGTACTGCTCGAGCGGGTCGCCCTTGCTCTGCAGGGCCGCGTGGACCCGCGACACCTGCAGGGGCAGATCGCTGACCTGGTCCGGCAGGAGGCCCTCGAGACCGAAGGCGGCGCGCTCCGCGCGGCTGAACGCCGTGCCCTTGTTGAAATGCGGGTTCTGCAACAGCCCCGTGCCGCGCTCCGCGACGGGGGCGGCGCCGCGCGGGGAGCCGGACTGCTTCGTGGGTGGGGTCATCGCACCCTCCTGCGGGTCGGCGGCGCTTCGCGATACGCTGGCGCCGCGAGAACATTGTAGCGCCAGAACCCGGGACAGCCCCATCCGTAGGGGACCGCGACTCGACTTCAGGAGGACCGCCGATGAAACGCCAAGCCGTGATGCCGACGATCGTCGCCTCGTGCCTCGCCCTGCTCGCCGGAGCGGCGCGCGGCCAGGTCCCCGACGAGTTCACCAACTTGCAGCTGCTCGGCCCCGAGATCTCGAAGGCCGAGCTCATCGCCACGATGAAGGACTGGGCCATGGGGCTCGGGGTGCGCTGCAACCACTGCCACGACGGGCCGGACGATCTCGCCGGCATGGACTTCGCGAGCGACGAGAAGGCGACCAAGCGGACGGCGCGGCGCATGCTGGCGATGGTGCGCGAGATCAACGGCGAGCTGCTGGCGGACCTGCCCACCGCCGACGAGGGCGCCGGCCACGAGACCGTCTCCTGCTACACCTGCCACCGCGGACGGGACGAGCCGCCGCGCAGCCTCGCCGCGGAGCTCGAGGACGCCGCGGCCGAAGGCGGGGTCGACGCGGCCCTGGCGCGCTATGACGCCCTGCGGGCGGAGTCCTACGGAGGCGGCGCCTACGACTTTTCCGAGACCGCCCTGAACCGAGCCGCCGGCTACTTCATGGAAGCGGGACGCCCCGAGGACGCCGTCAAGGCGCTCGAGAAGAACCTCGAGTACTACCCGGAATCCGCAGACGTCCACGCCCTGATCGGCATGATCCGCCTGCAGAGCGGCGACCACGCCGCGGCTCGGGCCGCGCTCGAGCGCGCGCTCGAGCTCGACCCCGAGAACCGCACGGCCGGTCGCGCCGTGCAGATGCTCCCCGCCGCCCCGGCCGCCGAGGAAGGGGACGGCTGAGGGGGCGCCACCCCTTGGCAACCGGGGGCGCTCCTGGCATTCTGCGGGGATGGACGACGCTGCCGGGGCGCTCGAAGCCCGCTCCAGGGAGGCCCGAAGGGCGAGGTGGGCGGCGCCGGTGCTGCTCGCCGGGGCGCTCGTCGCGCCCGGCGCGGCCGCCGCCTACGAGACGGACCAGTACTTGCATCGCGCGCTGCCGCTGGCCGACGCGGTCGAGCCGCTCAACGCGGAGGTCAACCTGGCGCTCGAGAACATCGCGGCGCGCTGGCGCGCCGGTCCCGACCCGCGGCGCTTCGCCCGCGCCGTCTACGTCGAGCTGGGCGGCCGCCACTGGGTCGACCGGCTGGAGCGCTGGGCGATCCGCAGCCCGGAGATCGACAAGGTCGAGCACTACAAGCGCCATTCCATCTACCGGGGGATGTCGCCGTTCGCGCGGCGGGTCGGCTACCTCTTCGGCGTCGGGCCGACGATCAACGTCGCCGGCACCCGTTTCGGCACCGACAAGCTCGGTCACTTCATCTCCCAGGGTTGGAAGTACCACAAGCGCTACCTCAGGAACCCGACCGCGGAGCACGCGGTGCGCCTCGGAGTGCGCAACGAAGCCTCGATCTTCGGCTCGCCGTTCACCGGCTCGTTCTCGAACGCCGATCTCGTGGCCAACTACGAGGGGCTGCGCTTCTACCGCAGCCTCTTCGAGGACGGGATCGTCGGCGAGCTGCCGGCCATCGTCGAGTTCACGGGCGCCGGGGCCCGCCTGCGGCGGCCGTTCGACTTCCGCGACCACGTCAACGACTACTGGGACGAGGCGCTCAATCCCAACCGCTTCGACCGCCTCATGAGCGGGCCGATGCTGCGCCGGCTCGCGACCCTGTGCCCCGAGTACGAGGCCGATCCCGGCCTGTGGGTCTCGTCCTCCGACGCCGAGCTGCGAGAGCGCTACTCCCACCTCGGGATGCGCGACGGGAGGCGGTACCGCCTCGACCAGGTGTGCACCGCGCGCGGCCCGGGGAGCGGGGGAGCCCGCGCGAACGGACGGCCCGGCGACCGCGGCGGGCCGGGGTCCGAGCACCCCGAGGAGAGGCGGAACCGGTAGCCGAGGCTGCTATGCTGCCCGCCCGCCGCCCAGCCGCGGTCCCCCACCCTTCCCCGGGAGCCCGAGAGCCCCTGGCAGCGCCATGATGGCAGCGCCCGCCAACACCACCCCCGGCCTGGTCTGCGCCCACCACCACCTCTACTCGGCGCTCGCCCGCGGCATGCCGGCGCCGCCGCGGACGCCAAACAGCTTGCGGGAGATCCTCGAGCAGGTCTGGTGGCGGCTCGACGCCGCCCTCGATCTCGAGATGATCCGGTGGTCGGCGATGCTCGGCGCTCTCGAGGCCCTCGAGGCCGGGACCACCGCGATCGTCGACCACCACGAGTCGCCCAACGCCATCGAGGGGTCGCTCTCGGCGATCGCCGAGGCTTGCGCCGAGGTCGGCGTCCGCGTCCTCTGCGCCTACGGCGTGACGGACCGCCACGGCCGCGACGGGGCGCGGCGCGGCCTCGCCGAGAACGAGCGCTTCCTGCGCGCCGGCGGGCGCGGCCTGGTGGGCGTCCACGCCGCGTTCACCTGCGAGCCGGAGACCCTGGCAGCGGCCGCGGGCCTGGCGGCGGACCTCGGCGTCGGCGTCCACGTCCACGTCGCCGAGGGGCCCGACGACGCCGGCGCGGCGCGCCGGCTGGCGGGCCTGGCGCGCCCCGACTGGCTGCTCGCCCACGGCGTCCATCTGGCGGACGACCACGGCCTGCCGGGGACGATCCTGCACAACGCGCGCTCCAACATGAACAACGGCGTGGGCTACGCCCGCCCCGGCCGCTTCTCCAACCCGGTCGCCCTCGGCAGCGACGGCATCGGCGCCAACATGGTCGAGGAGTTCCGCCTGTCCTATTTCAAGCAGCGGGAGGCCGACGTGACGGCCACCCCCGAGACCGCCTGGAGCTGGCTCGAGAACGGCTGGCGGCTCGTCCCGGAGGCGCGCGCGGACCGCGTCACCTGGTCCTACGAGCCGATGGATCCGTGGCACCTCGCGTTCACCCCGGGCGTGCGCCCGCTCGCGATCGAGGTCGGCGGCGAGACCGTGCTCCGCGACGGCCGGCCGACCCGCGTCGACCCCGTCGAGATCCGGGCGCGGGCCGCCGAGCAGGCCCGGCGCCTGCACGCCCGGCTCTGACGCCGCCGGCCCGGCGGGCTACCGCGAGACCCCGGTGGAGAGCACGGCGAGATCCTCAGCGCCGGCCGTGCCGCCGGCGGCCGCGAGCGCCAGGAGCCCCGCCAGCCCGGCCGAGCCCGTGGCGTCGACGGCGATGCCGGCGAATCGGCGCGCCAGCGTGTTCGCCTCCTTGAGCACCCGCTCCGAGACGACCAGGGGAACGCCGCCGGTGACGAGCATCGCCCGGACCAGGGCGAGCCAGTCATAGGTCTCGTCGTCGAGGATCCCGGTGGCGACGCTTCGCGGCTCCTGCTCCCAGGGCCACATGAAGGCCTGGCGGTGGGCGGCCGCGTAGCGCAGCGCCTCCTCCACCGCCGCCGCCGGCACCGACTCCAGGATCCACTCGGCGCGCGCCCGCCGGCCGCGCGGCGGGTCGCCGCCGGCCGCCGCGACGAGCCGTTCGGCGACGAGGTCGTAGGCCCGCGCCAGCGGCGCCGCGCCCTCGCTCTGCACCGTGACGAGGCGCGGCAGGCGGCGCACGAGGCCCAGGACGCGGGCCTCTTCGAAGCCCCGGGCCACGGCCGTGGCGAGCGCCCCGCCCCCCACCTGGACGGCCAGCACGTCGAGCTCCACCGCGTGCTCGATGAGAACGGAGATCATCTCGAAGGCCAGCGTCTCGCCCCCCTCGAGGACGAGGCCGTTCTCCGGTCCCTGGCAGGTGAACGGCAGGGCGCCGGCCGCCACGGCTTCGCGAAACCGCCGGTAGCTGGGGTCGCCGCCCGCCCCGGGCTGCCGCGGGCAGCGGGTCAGCGTGGCCCCGAGACGCTCGAGCCGCCCCACGACGGCCGGGTCGGCGTGGGCGGGGACGAAGACGGCGAGCGGGCGCGCCGCCGCCACCGCCACGACCGCGGCCGCCAGCGCCGCGTTGCCGCAGCTGGCGATCGCCAGCGGCCGCGGCTCGCCGGCGGTTCCCAGCGCCCGTTGAACCTCCAGCCAGATCGCCAGGCCCATCAGGTGCCGCGCCTTGTGGGAGCCGGCGACGTTCGCCGTCTCGTCCTTGACCCACAGCCTCGGCATCCCCAGCTCGTGCGCGAGGACCCGGCGCGGGCGGAAGGGGGTGACCCGGAACCCCTGCCCGTCGACCGCCGCGACCGCGTCGTCGAGGCGCCTCACGAGAGCCACGAACTCCGCGTCGCCCAGGCCGCCGGCGAGCGCAGCGTGATAGCTCGCCAGCAGCTTCCGGTACTTGACGAACGGGTTGGTCTCGGCGGCCAGGAAGTCGTGCTTCAGCGGCCCGACGGCGGGCAGCGCCGCGGGGTCGAGGACCCGGGTGAGGACGTGGTCCGTGTCGTCGTCCGCCCCTGCCGCGGAGCAGCGGAAGGGATAGGGCTCGCCGGCCGGCACGGGGCGACGGCAGCCCGAACAGAAGTGCTGGATCGCCGGTCGCACGCGGTCATTGTAGCGACTGTCGTGGCGTCAACCGGTCGCCGCGCGCCGGTTGAACTCCTCGATCATCCCGTCCCAGGTGGCCAGCAGGGGATGCAGGCCGCGCCAGAAGGCCTGGTCGCGGCGCGCCACGAAGTCCTCGAGCGAGACCCCCTGCTGCTCCACCCAGGTGAAGTAGCCCAGGTTGAAGATCCTTTCGCGGTCGCGCCGGGAGAGCTCGAGAAGATGCTCGTCGTCGGCCCCGAGCAGGTAGCGGTCGTGGACCTCGCCCGCCGCCGCGGCGCCGAAGCCGTCCGCGTAGTCGCGCGCCAGGATCTTCTCGAGCTCGCTCGCGTAGAGCTCGGCGCCGTCCGTCGCCACCGTCAGCAGCAGGTCCTCGGTGCCGAGCCGCCGCCGCTTGGCGAGCTGGATCGCGGCGACGACGTTGCAGATCGCCGACAGGCCGAACCTGTGGAGCTCGGCGATCACCGCGGCGGGCACGCCCCGGCCGCGAAGGTGCTCGCGGCCGGCGTCGCTGTTGAACAGCACGAAGAGGGCGTCGGTCGCCCGGTCCGAGACGGCGGTGACGACGTCCGTGTTCATGACGTTGTGGATCAACGGCACGTGCTTGTCGCCGATGCCCTGGATGTTGTGCTCGCCGAAGCCGTTGTAGAGCAGGGTCGGGCACTCCAGGGCCTCGACGGCCATCACCAGCGAGTCGTGGCGCGCCTTCAGGTACTCCCCCGCCGCCAGGGTGCCGGCCGACCCGGTCGCCGACACGAAGGCGCGCAGCTGCAGCCCGGGCGCCGCCTCCCGCCGGGCGCCGAAGACGGCGTCCATCGCCCGGCCGGTGCAGAAGTAGTGGGCGAGGTGGTTCCCGAACTCGCTGAACTGGTTGAAGACGACGTTCCCGGGATCGCGCTCGAGCTCGGCGCAGCGGTCGTAGATCTCCTTGACGTTGCTCTCCGAGCCCGCGGTACGGACGATGTCGCCCGGCTCGCTGACCCAGCGCTCGAGCCACGCGAAGCGCTCGCGGCTCATGCCCGCGGGCAGGACGGCCACGCCGCGACAGCCCATGATCCGCGAGATCGCCACCCCGCCCCGGCAGTAGTTGCCGGTCGACGGCCAGACGGCCTTCTGGCGCCCGGGATCGAACTGCCCGGTGACGATTCGCGGCGCCAGGCAGCCGTAGGTGGCCAGCACCTTGTGGGCGTGGATCATCGGAAAGCGATCGGCCAGGACGACGGCGATCGGCGCCGCGACGCCGGTCAACGCCGGCGGCAGGACGACGTGCTCCGGCACCCCGACGAGCTCCGCCGCGCCGCCATGGCGCGAAGCCCCGTTGTGCCAGTGCACCCGGAAGAGGTTCAAGCCGTCCGCGGCGTCGCGGTCGACGCCCGCCAGCGCTGCCGATACCTCGCTCGGAATCGTGTCCGGCGCCGCGAGCTGGGCGAAGGTCGGCAAGCGCAGCCGGGCCTCCCGGAAGCGGGCCACCGTGCCGTCGTAGACCTTCCGGTCGACGATCGTCGTCTCCAATCCCAGCTTCGCCATGATCGCCGCCCTTCTCGAAAAGAGAGCGACGAGCCTAGCGCCTCGCCCGCCGAAGCCGCAACGAGTTCCCGACGCCCCGCAAGACGCGCTGCTCGCGTTCCCGCCACGGGGTTCGACTTCCGGGTGGCCGGCGGCTACGCTAATGCCGCACCCGCAAAGGCGTGGCCGCTCGCGCGCCTGACCGACCGATGGGCCTTCTGATCAAGAACGGAACGGTCGTGACCGCCGAGGGTCTCTCGGTGGGCGACGTTCGCTGCCGCGAGGGGCGGATCGTCGAGCTCGGCGCCGGTCTCCCGGCGGCCGGCGAGCGCGTCGTCGACGCTTCGGGCCAGTACGTCTTCCCCGGCGGCGTCGACCCCCACGTCCACATGGAGCTGCCGGTGGCCGGGACGGTGTCGAGCGACGACTTCGAGACGGGGACGGCGGCGGCCCTCGCCGGGGGCACGACGACCGTGATCGACTTCGTGCACCCCGAGCGCGGCGAGGACTTCGCGAGCGCCCTGGCCGCCCGGCGCCGGGCGGCCGCCAGGTCCGTGATCGACTACGGGCTCCACATGGCCGTCACCTGGTGGGGCGAGCGGACGGCGGACTGGATCGCCCGTTGCGCGGCGGACGGGGTCCCCTCGTTCAAGATCTACCTGGCCTACAAGGCGACCGTGGGGATCGACGACGGGGACGTGCTGCGCGCCATGGCGGCGGTGCGGCGGGCGGGCGGCGTCGTTCTGGTGCACGCCGAGCACGGCGAAGCGGTCGAGCATCTGCGCGACCGCTTCGCCGCCGCGGGCGCAACGCACCCCAGGTTCCACGCTCTCTCGCGCCCCCCGGCGCTCGAGGGCGAGGCCACCCACCGCGCGGCGACGCTCGCCGCGACGGCCGGGGCGTCGCTCTACGTCGTCCACGTGACCTGCCGCGAGGCGATCGCCGCCGTGGCCGCCGCCCGCGAGCTCGGCTGGGCGGTCGACGGCGAGACCTGTCCGCAGTACCTGATGCTCGACGACCGCGTGTACGAAGCCGACGGCTTCGAAGGGGCGGCCTTCGTCGTCGCGCCGCCGATCCGGCCGCGCGGTCACCAGGAGGCGCTGTGGGAGGCCCTCGCGGGCGGCGTGCTGAACGCCGTCGGCAGCGACCACTGCCCGTTCACGATGGAGCAGAAGCGGCTGGGCGAGTCCGACTTCCGCTGCATCCCCGGCGGGGCCGCGGGGGTCGAGCATCGCCTCGCTCTCCTCTACACCTACGGCGTGGGCGCCGGCCGCCTGAGCCTCGAGCGGTTCGTCGACCTCGTCGCCACCGGGCCGGCGAAGCGCTTCGGCCTCTACCCCCGCAAGGGCGCGATCGAGGTCGGCGCCGACGCCGACCTCGTCGTCTGGGACCCGGACGCGACGGGAGCCATCTCCGCGGCGACCCACCACCACCGCACCGACCGCAGCATCTACGAGGGAACCGAGCTCGAGGGCCTGCCGTCCTGGGTCATCGCCAACGGCGTGGTGCGACTCGGTCCGGACGGGCTCGACGTCGAACGCGGCGCGGGCCGCTTCCTCGCGCGCCGCGCTCTGGCGCCCCGACCCGACTGATCAGAGTAGACCGGTGCAGCCATCCGCCGGTCGCCTTTCAGGTAGCGCGGTGATCGGCATCCCCGAGCTGACCGGCTCCGCCCGATGGGCCGTGAAGTGACTCTCGAGGAGGCCGATTTCGGTCGATCGAGCCAGAATGTTCACCGCCTTACCTGGAAAACGACCGTCGCAGGCCCCAGCTGCTCGAACGGGCGTACGAGCCGAGGGGACCCGCTGCCCGGGCAACGACCTGGGCATTGAGAGCAGGCGAGCCCCGGGTAGACCCGCTCCGGGCGCCGTTGGCGTCGCCCGGCGGCGGACGCCGCCCGGCCGGCTAGAAGACCCAGACGAGCAGGGCCTGGATCGCGTTCTCGTCCGTGGGGGTGCCCAGCTTGTTCTGCCAGTACTGGTACTCGATGCCGAGCGCCAGGCTGGGCGTCGCGTAGAAGCGGAACTGCGGCTGGGCCAGGATCCAGCCCTCGACCCGGTCGCCGAACTCGTTGTCGCGGCCGTCGATGTACTCGGCGTGCCCTTCGATCGAGAACTTCCCGTTCTTGAACGGCCGCTTCCAGCTGAAGTCGAGCATCCACGAGTCGCCCTCGGAAGGTGCCGACCCGCCGTTGGCGATCCCCACGCTGTCGTCGAGGTAGAGGGTCAGGTCGGTGTTGAGGAACGCGAAGCCCGGGCAGTTCCACGACAGGTTGACTCCCGGCAGGTACTTCACGGAGTCGGCATCCGGAGCCCAGTTGAAGCCGGCGACGAAACGGACGTCCTTGAGCATGCCGCCCATGGGCTCCTTGCGGAAGCTGAAGTACGAGTACCACTCGCCGTAGGTGTCCGTGTCGCCGAAGCCGCCGCTGTCGGAGGAGATGACGTCGAAGAAGAAGAAGTTCTCGCCGTGCTTCCAACCGCTGGCGTGCTGGAAGGTGAAGATCGTCGTTGTCTTGGTGCCCGTCGGGGCTCCCGGAAAGAACTCCGGAGTCTCGAGGTCGCCGTACTGGATCTGGAACTCGGTATTGCTCCAGATGGCGCCCGCGACGGACTGCGGCGAGAGCATCAAGGCGGCCGTGATCGCGAGGGACAGGACTGCGGCGGATCTTGCTCGGTCGGACATGGCGAGTCTCCTGGTGGTAGACGTGAGATCGGAGCGCACGGTCATCTGCCGAGCCCGCGCTCTTCCGGGGTCCCGGGGATCAGATTGTCGAGCAGAATGCCGAGGACGGCGGCCACGGCCATGCCCGTCGACCCGATCGCGGCGACGATCCCGCCCACCGTGGCGGGCAGCGCGGCCAGCAGACCCTCGACGGTGGGGGTGTACATGGCGAGGGTCTGGCCCGGGCCGAGCGCGTCGACGCTCGCGCGCGCCGCGAAATAGGCCGGCACCGACAACCCCATGAAGAGCGAGAAGCCGGAGATGAAGAGGTTGCGGTCGCTCGACAGGTCGGCCTTCGCCAGCTGCTGGATCCCGATGGCGGCGATGAGGCCGAAGAGCGCGCAGTAGAGCGCGCCCACCACCGGCCCCGGGATGGCGGCCGCGAAGCCGCCGAACTTGCCGAAGATGCCCAGCACGACGAGGATGACGCCGCCGACCTGCACCACCCAGCGCGAGCCCACCTTCGTCAGGCCGATGAGGCCGATGTTCTCGGAGTAGGAGGTCGACGCGAAGCCGCCGAAGATCCCGGTCAGGAAGCAGCCGATGCCCTCGGAGCCGATGCCCCGGTCGAGCTGCCGGGCGGTCGGGGTGCCGCCGCCCGACATGTAGGAGACGGCGTGGTAGTCGCCCACCGATTCGATCATCGAGGCCAGATAGCCCGCCAGGATGGCCAGGAAGAACCCGAGGTGGAACTTCGGCAGGCCCCAGGGAAAGAAGAGCTCGCCGGGCGCGAGGCGCACCCACTGCGAGTCGTGGACCGCACCGAGACTCACGTGCGACGGATGCCCTTCCGGGAAGACCCCGGCCTGCGAGAGCACGTAGCACAGCACCGTCACCCCCACGACCGCGGTGAGGATCGGAAACAGCCGGAAGAACCTCTTCCGGCGCGAGAGCACGAGGGAGAAGACGATGATGAGGAGGATCGTGAGACCCGAGATCGGCCAGTGGGTGCCGGCCTTCGGCGCCCCGTGCATGAAGAGCGCGAGCCCGATCAGCATGATCACCGGGCCGATCACGACGGGCGAGAGGGCGCGGCGGAGGAACCCGACGAGACCGCTGTAGCCGATCGCGATCTCGACCAGGGCGCCGGCGAGGATCGCGCCCGCGATGTACTGCATGGCCAGCGGCCCCACCGCGACGCCGGTCTCCGCGGCCTCGGCGCTCGCGGCGCCGATGATCAGGAAGAACGCGCCGAGGAACGAGAACGACACCCCCTGGACGATCGGGAGTCGCGAGCCGATCGTCGTCTGCAGGAGCGTGGCCAGACCCGAGCAGAGCATGACGGCGGAGATCAGCCGGGCGGTGTCGGCGGCGCTCAGCCCCATGGCGGGACCGAAGAGCAGCGGCACGCTGACCGTGGCGCCGAACATCGTCAGGACGTGCTGCAGCCCCAGCACCAAGCTCCGGGCGGGCCCGGGCCGGTCCTCGAGGCCGTAGATCGGCCGCGCGGCAGTCGAGTGCTCCGGAGTGCTCGATTGCCCATGGTCGGGCATGGCAACCTCCTCGAATCAGGGTGGGTTTCGGGTATCCGATGATTCTACAGGAACGGTCGTGCCTCCCCGCCCGTGGTAAAGTTTCCGACCTACGTTTCAGTGATCGGAAGCTCCGCGTCCGGCTTCGGGCGTTGCCGAGAGGCGCCACCGGGTCCACTCGGCCAGGGCTCGACCGGGCCTGCCCGAGGGCAGCGGCGATTCCCCGGCCGCGCGGCGTGCCGCCGAAGCAGTCCGACCTACCTGGAGGAACCTGGAATGAGCGCTACAGCCGAGACGAAGTTCCACTACCCAGTCTTCGCCCGGAGCGACTTCAGCGCCTTCTGGGCGCTCTTCACCGACAACTTCACCAACCTCCTGGTGATCAGCGGCGTGTGCAAGTTCGTCTTCGACATGCCCAACGAGATCGTCTTCGGCCGCATCATCCCGGGGGCCTCGTTCGCCATCCTGGTGGGCGTCTGCTTCTACAGCTGGCTGGCCCACCGGCTGGCCCGGCGGGAGCAGCGCACGGACGTCACGGCCCTGCCCTACGGCATCAGCACGCCGGTCATGTTCGTCTATCTCTTCGGCGTCATCGGCCCGATCTACTTCTCGACCAACGACGCCCTCCTGGCCTGGCAGGTCGGCCTCGGCGCTGGCTTCATGGGCGGGCTCGTGGCCGCGGCTGGCGCCCTCGTCGGGCCTTTCATCAAGCGGGTGACGCCGCGCGCCGGCATGCTCGGCACGCTCTCCGGCATCGCCCTCGTCTTCATCGGCGTCACGGCGATGGCGCTCGTCTTCGAGTCGCCGATCATCGGCTTCATCTCGCTGACGATCATCCTCTGGGGCCTCGTCGGACGCTACAAGCTACCCTTCGACATCCCCGCCGGGCTGCTGGCCCTGGGCCTGGGCACCGTCGTCGCCCTGGCCATGGGCACGTCGAGCATCAGCACCGAGGGGGTCGCCTTCTACCTCCCCCTGCCCTACTTCGGCGACATGATCGTCGGCATCAAGCACCTCTTCGCCAACTCCGAGCTGTTCCTGGTGCTCATCCCGGTGCAGATCTACAACTTCATCGAGACGATGAACAACGTCGAGTCGGCGGAGGCCAAAGGCGACAAGTACCCGGTCGGCGCGGCCATGGCCTTCGACGGCGCCGGCACGTGCCTCTCGGCGATCTTCGGCTCGCCGTTCCCGACGACGGTGTACATCGGCCACCCGGGCTACAAGCGGATCCACGCCCGGGCGGGCTACACCCTCGGCGTCGGGGTGGTCCTCACCCTGGCCTCGATGTTCGGGCTGCTCGCGTTCCTCGCCAATCTCGTGCCGCTGGCGGCGACGGCCCCGATCCTGATCTACATCGCGATGACCCTGATCTCCGAGAGCGCCGCCTCGGTGCCGCGCACCCACGCCATGGCCATCGCCGTGGCCATGATGCCTCACGTCTCGGAGCTCCTGATGGTCAAGTGGAACTCCATGCTCCAGGCCCTGAGGGACTTCGGGGCGGAGAAGCTGCCCGCCGCCGTCGACACCCCGGAGTTCGTCGCCCAGATGAGCCAACAGGGCGCCCGAGTCCTGGGGCAGGAGACCCTGGCCCAGGGCTCGATCATCACGGGGATGATCTGGGGCGGCTTCACCGCTCTCATCATCGACGGCAAGTTCCGCAACGCCGGCATGTTCGCCCTCGCCGCGGCCGCCATGAGCTCGGTGGGGATCCTGCACGGCCCGGCGCTGCACGCACCCGACCTCTCGCCGGTCGTCGTCGGCTACCTGATCATGGGGATCTTCCTGATCGTCTATCCGATGACGACCGAGGTGAAGCCGCTCTATCAGGACGACCTGGCCGAGAAAGAGGGTTAGCAGGGCTCTCTTCCACCACTCTTGGCAACAGGTGGTCTATGCGGTCACCCTGCGGCCTTTCACGTAGACCTCGGCGACGGCGACCTCGTTGCAGGCCATCAGCAGCTTGAAGAGCCGTCCCGCGCTCTCGTTCTCCGGGTCGGCGGAGGGCAGGCCCAATTCGAGGGCGTGGGCCAGGGGCTCCCAGCGTGAGGCGTCGATGACGACCATGTCGGCCTCGCGGCCCGGGTCGAAGTTGCCGATCCGGTCTTCGAGGTCGAGGGCGCGGGCGCCGGCCACGGTGGCGAGGTGGAGCAGCGCCGCCGGGTGGAGAGCGACGCCGGCGGCCCCGGGCTCGCTGATGTGGACCTTGAAGGCGGCGTTGAGGACGTAGGGCAGGAACCAGCTGTCGCCGGCGGCGAAGTCCGTCCCCGCGGCGATGTTGACCCCCGAGGCCGCCGTCCGCCGCCAGGGCATCGTGCCGCTGCCGAGGAAGAGCTGGCTGTTGGGGCAGTGCGCCACCGAGGTCCGGGTCTCGGCCAGGCGCGCCAGCTCCGCGTCCGTGCAGTGGACGCAGTGGGCCATGACGCTGCGCCGGCCGAGGAGGCTGCGCCCCCCTCTCCGGCTGCCGCGCAGGAAGCGCCCGTCGTAGGTGTCGAGATAGGTGTCCACCCCGTAGCTGCCGAGGACGGCCGCGATCTCGCCGTCGCCCGCGCGGTTGTTCTCGTTCAGGTGGGACGTGAAATAGACCCCGCGGCGCCGGTAGTGGTAGTAGAGCTCGCCGAGCGCCGCGAGCGTCTTCGCGGTCACCGACAGGGAGAAGCGCGGGACGATCGCCACCGCCAGGAGAGCCTCGCGGGCGGCCTCCTCCGAGGCCGGGTGCCAGCGCTCGATCTCCGCCTCGGTCAGGCGGATCGCCTCCTCCTCGCCGGTGACGAGCGGCCGCGCCGCGCGGGACCCGACGGTCTGGATGCCGCGGCCGATCACGCCGCGCAGGCCGCGCCGCCGGTACTCTTCGAACAACGCGTCCTGGGCCACGGGGAAGGCGGAGCCGAAGACGAGCGAAGTGGTCGTCCCGGCCGCGGCGAGGCGGCGGCAGAACTCCCGCGCCGCCCCGCGGGCGAACGCCTCGTCGGCCAGGCGGGCCTCGGCCGGAAAGATGCACTCGTCGAGCCACTCGAGGAGCTGGCCGCCGCCGTAGGCGTCGACGGAGTATACCTGCGGGAAGTGGACGTGGGCGTCGACGAAGCCGGGCAGGATGAAGGCGCCGCCATGGTCGACGATCCGGACCTCCTCTTCCTCGTCTTCCAGGCGATCGGCCCAGCGGCCGCACCACTCGATGATCCCGTCGTCGCCGACCGCGAGGGCGCCGTCCGGAATCTCGACGAGGGCTTCCGGGGCCTCCTCCACCGTGGGCCGCCCCGCGAGGTGGAAGACGTGTCCCCGGTGGAGGGTGGTCATGGCGCCCCGGCCGCGCCGCCGCCCTCGGCCGCGAGACGCGCCTCGAGCTCCGCGACGGCCAGGAGCACCGCCTCCGGGGTCGCCGGGGCGTCGAGACGCGGGCTCGCCCGATGCTCGCCGGCGCTCGCCACGGCGTCCTTGATGGCGAAGAACACGGACATCGCGAGCATCAGAGGCGGCTCGCCCACGGCCTTCGAGCGGTGGATCGTGGGCTCCTGGTTGCGGCCCGACGCCAGCAGAGCGACGTGGAGCGCCGCCGGCAGGTCGCCGGCCGTGGGGATCTTGTAGGTCGACGGAGCATGGGTCTGAAGCGCCCCCGCGTCGTCCCACCACAGCT